>CAUVIG010000072.1:0-10074 GCA_963551745.1 uncultured Actinomyces sp. | reverse complement strand
GCCCCCCCCATACCCGTCCCGGCGCCCCCGGGGTGGGCTATATCCCCACGGGGGCCCCACACAAATAATTCTGGGGGGGGCCCTGCCTTCGCGCGGGGCCCCCACACTCACGTCTCATACGCTTATCAGGAAGCCGAAAGCTTCGAGCGACGACGCTCGGCAAGTTCATCCACGAACACGGGCTCGGAGCGCTCAAGGGGCAGCTCCGCGAGCGAGCCCTCGACCTCACGCCAGACGCGGCCCACAGCGATCCCAAACACGCCCTGTCCGCCCTGAAGCAGATCAATGACCTCATCAGTGGAGGTGCACTCGTAGACCGAAGCTCCGTCGCTCATCAGTGTGATGGAGGCAAGGTCATCCACTCCCCTGTTCTGCAGCGACGACACGGCAACACGAACCTGCTGGAGAGAAACGCCCGCGTCCAGGAGCTTCTTGACGACCTTGAGGACAAGAATGTCACGGAAGGAGTACAGGCGCTGCGAGCCAGAGCCGCGCGCGGCGCGGATCGACGGCTGCAAGAGACCGGTGCGAGCCCAGTAATCGAGCTGACGGTATGTGATGCCAGCTGCGCTGCACGCAACCGGACCGAGGTAGCCCATCTCGTCCGTATCGAGCCCCTCGAGGGGGTCGCCGAACAGCAAGCCTTGCCGGCTTGCTGCGTTCGCTTGTGCGCTCACTCGTGGGCTCCTTGCAGGTAATTCTTGATGAGAACAGGACTACGGTAAAGCACCAGAGACGCTCGGTCAATGACCGAGCCGGCGAGTCTAACCTTCATGTTGAACATGAGACTTAGACTCCGTCCTCCGCGAGCGATGACACCGCCACTGCCAACATATCCCGGTGCAATTCGGCGAACAGGTCACCCAGTTCGATAGCACGGGAGCGCGCACGTTCACGATCCGCGCCACGGCCTCGTCCCCTCTGAGAAGAAACCGTCTGGTCGATGATATCGGCGCTGCGCTCCGCGCCCTGACGGACGGCGCGCAGCACCCGAACATCCACTCCCGCAGATTCGAGACGCGCAATGGTAGAAACGGCTTGCACGCAGCGGGAAGGGAAATAACCGGCCAGGTCCGGAGTGATCAGCCCCAGCCGCGCATAGCGCTCGAGGGTATCCATGTCGACGCCCGTCAGGTCCGACAGGTCAGCCGCTGGGATAGCCCGGCGTCCCCCCAGCGACACCGTCTGCCCCTCTGAAGACACGACCTGGGCGACACGACGGCGCACGGGCTCATGACCGGCATCGAGCGCATCAAGCTGCCCCCGAATCACACTCAGCGGAGTGAAAGAATCGCGCTGCTCCGTCAGGACGTAGCGCAGTCGCTCGACGTCGGCGGCCGAATACTTGCGGTACCCGGATCCGGTGCGGGCAGGCGAGACAAGGCCTTCACTCTCCAGATAGCGGACTTTCGACAGCGAGATCGCAGGGAACTCAGCCTTCAGTGCATCAACGACACGGCCGATCGACAGCTCCGGCGAATGGTCCGCATCATGCGGCCACGAGGTCGCTTCCTCAGCGGAAGCAACCTCGTTTCGACGTGCAAGAGCTGCGCACACGTCAGGCCTGCTTGGTCGACGGCTGGTAGGTCAAACGATACTTGCCGATCTGCACCTCGTCGCCGGCGTGCAATTCAATCGAATCAACGCGCTCACGGTTCACGTACGTGCCGTTGAGCGAACCGGAATCGCGCACGATGTGGCCGCCGTTCGAAGCAATGAACTGGCAGTGCTTGCGCGAGACTGTCACGTCATCGAGGAAGATATCGGCCTTGGGCGAACGACCGGCGTTCGTCACCTCGGGATCGAGGAGGAAGCGCGCGCCCGTGTTGGGGCCGCGTTGGACAATCAGGAGTGCGGAGCCGGCGGGCAGCGCCTCGACGGCCTCGCGATCGCGAGCAGACAGGGCAACGGGAGCCTCTTCGACGTCCTCCGTCACAGGCGCGAGGCCGAAGATGGAGGTTGCGGTCGGGTCAAGCGGCTGGTTGTCGGACATTGTGCGCTCCAAACGGTCATTTCATGGACTGTATTAAGTGTAAACGTTCACCATCCGACAAGCGCGGGCACGGTGAATCCCCCACCGATTATACGGCGGCACTTCACTGGTAGGTAGCGAACTGGGGCGGGCGCGGAGTCGCGATCGACTCAATCGTAATGTCGGTCGACGCACTGATCGCCACATTGGCGCCCTTTGCGCGCATCTGGGCTGCCGAACCAGCCTGGATATCCAGCGCGGTGGCGATTGTCTGAGACTCCCCGATCACTTTCCACGTATAGGGCGACGCAACGGGAATTCCGTCGACCGCAATCGAGCCGGCCTGCCCGGTGAACGCAGACCGAGTCGAGAGGCGAATACCGTTGAGTTCGATCGCCTCGGCACCCGCATTGCGCAATTCACCGAGCGTCATGACGAACTGCGTCGACGTCAGATTTGCGCCGGCGTCGGCGACCGACACCGTCACACCGGGGCCGTGCACCGGCACTGTGCCTGCGGCAATCTGCGCCTGCGTTTCGGCCTTACGTGCCGCCTGCTCACGGGCTTGCGCTTCATCCGCGGCACTACGCAGTTCATCGAGTTCGCTGGACAGTTCACCGCGACGCGTACGCAGGTTCTGCTCCTGAGTGCCCAACTCATCGAGCACCGTCACGAGATCTTGCTCGGACAGTCCTTCGAGAGGGTCGGACCGCTGCGCACGCACCTGCGTGGCAAGCGCGAATCCCAAAATCATAAAGATCACGAGCATGACGACGTGCAGCCCGCGGGGCAGCGCGAAGAAAGCCTGCCGCGCCCGCGCCCACAGGCGCAGGCCGCCGTGTGGCTCACGGTGAACGGCGTGCCCGCGGGGTGCCGGCTCGCTCTCGGAGACGGAGCGGATTGTCTGTGTGCTCTGTTCGCTCATGTCAGGCCTTCAGAAGCAGACGACGGATCGAGGCAGTCTGGGAGAAAATACGAATACCGAGCACGACGACGACGGCCGTCGTCATGGCGGATCCGACTCCCAGCTGAGTGCCCAGGAAGACCAGCAGACACGCAACAACGACGTTCCAGAAGAAGGACGTCACGAACACGCGGTCTGCGAAGCGCCCCTCCAGCCATGCACGCCCCGCGCCGAAGAGCGCGTCCAGGCCGGCAACGACGGCGACGGGAAGGAACGGGGCCAGCCATGCGGGCACAGTCGGGTCGAGCAAGACGCCGAGAACAATGCCGATGATCAATCCGATGACGGCGATCATTGAGTGTCTCCTTCGTGTTGTGTGTCCAGAGGTTGTGCGTACTGCGATGAGGTCGGTGCCAGCGCTTCCACGCTCAGCGCCTGAGAGACCTTCGAGCTCACGGTCATTCCGCTCACTGATTGGGCGGCGGACAGATAGTCACCGGTGGAACCGCGCACGAGTGCGACGGACAGTGCGTTCGAGTCCCCGATCGCCACAACCTCGTAGGGAGAGGACACGGGGGTGACGTTCACCAGAATGGCCGAGCCCGCAGTGCGCACAAAAGTGTCTGGCCCAATGCGCTGACCGTTCACCGAAATAGCCTCAGCGCCGGCAGCCCAGAGGGCGTTGACGACCATCGCGACGTCTTGATCCCGAACGGCTCCACTCCCCTTTCCTGGGCCACTTCGATCCGTGAGCGTCACAGTGATGCCGGGCCCGCTAACGGGTCGTGTGGCCGTCACGAGGTCGCGCGCGCCATCCACGGTAATTGGCGAGCCAGACTGCGACAGGTCTTCGATGGCGCGGCCGAGCGACTGCACCTCGTCATTCAGGGCTTCGACGTTGCTCGACCTTGCCGCAGCCTGCACCTTCAGGTCGGCTTTCACGTCATTGACCGGGCGCCGCAGCGAGTCAATCGCGATCACTGATCCGAACCCGAGCAGGACAGCCACTGTGAACACGGCGATGCGGCTGAAGAGTCCCGTGGGTCGTGAGCCGTGGTCTTCGTGGTAGTGCTCGTAACCGGCGTCCAGGGGGTTGGCAAGGAGCGACGTGAGCAGGGACATCGAGGCAGCGGGGTCCATGGACGGGGCCTGGGCAGGAGCATCGTTTCGATCCTCCCCTGGCTCCGTGCCTCGATGTCCCGGCTGCGTCACTGGCCCGAACTCCAGCGTCGCTGTACGCGCTCGTCGCGTTCGAAAGCGTCGAGGTGCTCGACGACGATGCGGCGCAGCTGCGCGGGCGCTTCCTCGTGCTCGTCGATCCAGCGGCGCAGCAGTCCGACGGAGCGCTCGACGCTGCCATCGCGGTCAACGTCAACACCGAGAGCGAGGACACCGTTTGCATAGCGCAGCGCCATGCCGATCGTGTGGGTCTCCCAGTAGGTGATCATGCGCTCGACGGCGCGCTCGATACCGGTCTCCCCCTCCCACGACGAGGCCTGCAAGCCTGCCAGGGTCGCAGTCAGGTAGTCATTCGACAGGGAATCGGAAAACACCGACTCCCAAGCCCGCGCGCGAGCTTCCTCCGAGGGGAGCGACGCGAGGGCCTCGACGCTCATCCGAGCGGCTTCGCCCGAGCCGTCGGCGCTGCGCCAGGACTCGATGGCCGCCTCGTCGACGAGGCCGCGGGCAGCCAGCGCGCGCCGCGCACGCCAGGCGATATCCGGGTTGTCGCTGCTGGCGAAGTCGCGGACCGTCGCCTCATACTCGTCGCCGCCGCGGGTGGCGAATTCGGCGATAAACGCGCGCGTGTACGAGCGCCACGCGTCGGAGTCCTCGGTCTCACGAGACAAACGGATCGTCGTCGCAAGCACCTGGTCATGGACGTCTGCGCGAGCCTGCCCCGGCAGGAACGAGGAGATCGCCTCGGCAACGAAAAGCAGGAGGCGGTCACGGATCGCGGGCTCAGTTTCGGACGGAACGGCGTTCAGAACCGCGACGACAAATCGACGCGGATCCAGCAGACCGTCGCGCACGGCGTTCCACAGCGACGCCCAGATAACGGCACGCGTGATAGCTGCATCGATGGTGCCCACGTAGGCCAGTGCGACGTCGGTCGAGTGCTCGTCGAGGCGCGAGATCGCGTAGGTGAGATCATCGTCGTTGACGACGACGAGGTCGGCGGACGCCGCGCCGCCGGGCACCGCCACAAGACCCTCGGGATCAATGGGGGCAGTTTCGCCGTCGATACGGACGTCGAACACGTGCGTGCGTTCGAGCACTCCGCCTGCAACTCGCCACGTCGAAACGGTGACACGATGGGGCCGCAGCACGCCGTTGCAGGCCTCACCGCCCTGGTGGAGCGTGAAGTCCGTGATCGCGCCAACGTTGTCCGTGACCCACGAAGCGGAGAGCGTCGACGGACCGGAGGTCTCCAGCCACGCGCTCTTCCAGGAGAAGAGCTCCTGCTGCGAGGCACCTTCGAGCGCGACGAGGAAGTCCTGCAGGTTAGTCGCGCCGAACTGATGCTGGGCAAAGTAGCGGCGAGCACCCTCGTAGAAGGCGTCCTCCCCGACCCAGGCGACCAACTGCTTAAGAACGGAGGCGCCCTTGGCGTAGGTAATGCCGTCGAAGTTGGTCTTTGCAGCGGCGACGTCCGGAATGTCGGCGGCGATCGGGTGCGTGGTCGGCATCTGGTCCTGCGTGTAGGCCCAGATCTTGCGGTTCATCGCGAAGTTCGCCCATTCGCCCACGTAGCGAGTCGCCGTCGCGATCGCGCTGGCTCCCTGGTTCTCAGCGAAAGATTCCTTGAGCCACAGATCATCCCACCACGAGGGAGTGGCAAGGTCTCCGAACCACATGTGGCACATTTCGTGCAGCGTCGTGTTCGCGCGGCGCTGGCGCTCAGAGAAGGTGGGCGTGGAGCGCGAGATGTAGTTTTCGTTAAATGTGATGCACCCAGGGTTTTCCATGGCACCGAGGTTGTATTCGGGCACGTACACCTGGTCGTAGGATCCCCACGGGAAAGTCACTCCGTAGCGCTCATGGAAGAAGTCGAGTCCTGCTCGGGTCACCTCGAAGACATCATCGGAGTCGAGGAAGCGCGCGAGCGTACGGCGGCACAGGAGCCGCAGCGCCAGCTCGACGTGGCCGCCATCCGATGCTCCGCCGCTCCACGTGCCGCCGTCAATGACGGCCCACGGGCCGGCGACGATCGCCGTGATGTAGCTCGACAGCGGGCGAGTCGCCGTGAAGTCATGGCGTAGCGCGCCCGACTCATCCACGACTTCAGCGGCTGTCTCAACGCCGTTGGAGGAGATGACCCACCCGGCGGGAGCGATCACGTGGAACGTCCACTCGGGCTTAACGTCCGGCTGGTCCACGCACGGCCATGCACGGTGAGCGTCGTTGGGCTCAAACTGGGTGTAGAGGTAGACCTCACCATCCTCGGGATCGGTGTAGCGGTGCAGGCCCTCGCCACTGCGCGAGTAGCGCGCCAGCGCACGAACCTCGAGGGTGATCGTCTCCCCCACCGGCAGTCCGCCGACCCACACGCGGTCTTCATCGTCGTCGAAAGCATGGGGTTCGCCGTTGAGGAGGACCTCCCTCACCTCGCCGGCGATGTCGATGAAGGTGCGTTCCTCGTCCGATGTCAACGTCAGCGTCGACGTGACGGGATAGCTCGGGTTCGTGGTGTCCTTGGCGTCTCGAAGATCGACAACGACGTCGATGGCGGAGACATGAAGATGGGCAGCGCGATGGGTTGCTTCGTTGCGTGTCAAAATCTGCATGCCCCCTATCCTACTGTGTCAACGCCGGTATGTGTGGCGCGCGCCGCCGTCACGACGAACTACAGTAGACCCATGACTTCAGTGACTGATATCCGTCCCACGATCGCGCCGCTCTCGTTGACGACCGCCCTCGAAGGCCTAGACATCCAGGGGTTTTACGGCGCTGACGGCTCGCTTGCGCAAATCGCCGAGTCCCCCCTCAGCCTGCGCGGCATCACCGTGTCGTCCGACGACTGCGAGGCCGAGTGGTTGTTCGTCGCAATCCCGGGCCTGAAGCAGCACGGCATCCGTTTCGCACACGCGGCGATCGAGGCCGGGGCGAGTGTCGTTCTCACTGACGAGGAGGGCCGCACCCAGGCATTCGAACGAGGTCTGGGAGTACCCGTCATCCAGGTCGCCGACCCACGCGCCATCGTTCCGCAGCTGTGCGCGAACGTCTACGCATCCCCCGCCACTCGCCTCACAACGATGGCCGTGACTGGCACGAATGGGAAGACGACGACCTCGTACCTGATGCGCGCCGCCATCGCATCGCGTTTCCCGGAGGCGTCGCTGTGCGGCACCGTGGAAACGCGCGTCGGCCCCATTACGTTCGAGGCCGTGCGCACGACCGCCGAGGCCCCCGTCGTCGCGCGCTTCCTGGCGGCCACAGAGCAGTACGGGTGCGGCGCGGGTGTTATCGAACTGTCGGCGCACGCGCTTTCCCTGCACCGCGTCGACGGCATCGTCTTCGACGTTGCCGCGTTTACGAACCTGCAGCACGACCACCTCGACTATTACGGCGACATGGAGAACTACTTCCAGGCGAAGGCCCTGTTGTTCACCCCCGAGCATTCCCGCCACGGCGTCGTGTGCGTAGATGACGAATGGGGTCGTCGTCTCGCGCAGCAGGCAACCGTACCGGTCACGACGGTGTCCGCGCTGACCGATGAAGCCGCCGACTGGCAGGTGCGAGATGTCACACCCGATCAGACGATCGGACGCACCGTATTCACGCTCATCGACCCATCGGGCACCGGCCACCGCGTTGCCATGCCGATCCTGGGTGAGGTCAATATCCAGAACACTGCGGTCGCGATCGTCAGCGCGGTGAGCCTCGGCATCGACCTCGCGGATGTGATTTCGGCGATCGAGGATGCTCCCCAGATTCCGGGACGAATGGAGAAGGTCAACCCGACACCCGGCGGTCAGCCGCTCGTCATCGTCGACTACGCGCACACACCAGAAGCCCTCGAATGGACTCTACGCTCGACCCGCGAGCTCACCCCCGGCCGCGTCGTCATTGTCTTCGGCACGGATGGTGATCGCGACGCCACCAAGCGTGAGTACCTCGCACAGATCGCCGCGCGTGAGGCCGACGTGCTGTGGGTGACGGACGAGAACCCGCGCACCGAGGACCCCCAGGAAATCCGCGACTACCTGCTGCGCGGCATCGTGTCCGTGCGGCCGGGTATGGAAGACGTCACCGAGGTGACAACCTGCCGCCGCGACGCGGTGCGACGCGCGATCCTGGCAGCCGAGCCCGGCGACACCGTCATCATCACGGGTAAGGGCGCCGAGTGGTACCAGGAAATCCAGGGGATTCACCACCGATACAACGACGTGCCCGTCGCCGCCGAAGTCCTCGCTGGTGACGTGCGCGCGCACGAATAAACGCCGTGAAGCTGTGAACTGGCGCGCCGCAAGGACCCCTATCGGGCCTTCGCGGCGCGCCAAGCCGTAGACTGAGCGGGTGAATGACTTTGACAACCAGCCCGACGCGACCGCAGCATTCGACGCGGACGCGGCCGAGAACTACATCGACGACGCGGAGGTGGCCTCGCCTGACGCAATCGACCTGAGCGAGACGGAGACCGAGGCTCGCGCCCGTCTCATGCGCGCCAACCTCGACCAATTCGACCTGGACGAGGAGGACCTGGCGCTCCTGGCCGGCGAGTCTGCGCTCGCGGACTCTGGCGACGTCGCGGCAGGCCTGCCCGTTCTTGCAGTCGTCGGTCGACCCAACGTAGGCAAGTCCACGCTGGTCAACCGTATTCTTGGTCGCCGCGAGGCCGTCGTGCAGGACACGCCGGGCGTGACCCGCGACCGCGTCTCGTACCCCGCTGAATGGGCGGGTCGCGACTTCACTCTCGTCGACACGGGTGGGTGGGAAATCGACGTCAAGGGACTGGATCGCTCCGTCGCCGAGCAGGCTGAGATCGCCATCGACCTCGCTGACGCTGTCGTCCTCGTTCTGGACGCAACCGTCGGCGTCACGGCCTCGGACGAACGCATCGTGGAGATGCTACGCGCCAAGAACAAGCCGATCATCCTGGCTGCTAACAAGGTGGACTCTCCCCTGCAGGAGGCCGACGCTGCCTACCTATGGAGCCTTGGCCTGGGCGAGCCCTACGCCATTTCTGCCCTGCATGGACGTGGCACCGGTGATCTCCTGGACGTCGTCATGGGGGTCCTGCCGACCCAGTCGGCCGTTGCCTCGGCCCTGCCGTCGGGCGGCCCGCGTCGCGTCGCCCTCGTCGGTCGCCCCAACGTCGGTAAGTCATCCCTGCTCAATGCCCTAGCCGGAGGCGAGCGCGTCGTCGTCAATGAGCTCGCCGGCACCACACGTGACCCCGTCGATGAGCTCATCGAGCTCGACGGTCGTTCATGGTGGTTCGTCGACACCGCAGGTATCCGACGCAAGATGCACCGGACGACGGGCGCCGACTACTACGCCTCCATCCGCACCCAGGCCGCGATCGAGAAGGCCGAGGTCGCCCTCGTCCTCATCGACGGTTCGACGCCGCTGACCGAGCAGGACGTGCGTGTCGTTCAGCAGGTCATCGACGCGGGCCGCGCGCTCGTTGTCGTCACCAACAAGTGGGATCTCGTTGACGAGGACCGCCAGAAGGAGATCAAGAACGAGCTTGAGCGCGAGCTGGTTCAGATCCAGTGGGCGCCGCGCATCAACCTGGCCGCGAAGACCGGCTGGCACACCAACCGCATCGTGCGCGCCCTCGACACCGCCCTTGAAGGCTGGGAGACGCGTATCCCCACCGGACAGCTCAACGCCTTCCTCGGCCAGCTCGTCGCCGCACACCCCCACCCGCTGCGTGGAGGCAAGCAGCCGCGCATCCTCTTTGGCACCCAGGCCTCGAGCAAGCCCCCGCGCTTCGTGCTCTTCACGACGGGCTTCCTTGATCCCGGATACCGTCGATTCATCGAACGCCGCCTGCGCGAAACCTTCGGCTTCGCCGGCACGCCGATTCAGATTTCGGTGCGTGTGCGCGAGAAGCGACGCAGGTAAGGATAGTCCGACCCGCGTGGCCCGCTTCCCCCGGGAGGCGGGCCACACCCGTACCATCCATTCCCCGGCGTGTTTCCACAAGGTCCTTTCGCCAGGCGGTATTATCCACAGGCCTCGATCTTGT
>CAUVIG010000071.1:0-10142 GCA_963551745.1 uncultured Actinomyces sp. | reverse complement strand
TGGTCGAACTACGCGTGCCTGCACAAGCTGGACGGCGGGTACCCTACCGAGGGCACACTGTTTGAGGATCGGGACATGAGCGTCGGCCCGACGGGTGAGCTCGGCAAGGAGATCCTGCGCATCCGCGAGTGGATCAGCGAGACCGCGACGGGGGATCGCGACGACCTGGTTCCGGGCGTCTCGGATCGCGCCTGGCGTCACGCCTCGGTCGCCAAACCCGAGTGCCTGGGCAAGCACTGCCCTCTCATCGACGAATGCTTCGCGCAGGCGGCTCGCATGGAGGCCGCGGACGCGGACGTCGTCGTGACGAATCATTCGCTGTTTGGCATTAATGCGTGCGGCGAGGGCGAGCTCTTCGGCGAGTACGACGCCGTCGTCATCGACGAGGCCCACGAGCTGGCCGACCGCGTGCGCTCCCAGGCGGCCGCCGACCTGACGGTCGCCCGCGTGAGTCGCATCGCCCGCTCTCTGCGCTCGAATCTCTCGATCGATTCCACGGACCTGGACGAGGCCGGGGCCGGGCTGGGAGCGGCCATGGCTCCCCTGGAGGCCGGGCTCCTGGAGTACCGGCCGAGCGCTCTCGTTGACGCAATGATCGTGCTGGACGGAGCGGCCCGGCGCGCCAGCCACGAGGTGTCTGAGGCGCAGGGTGAACCCGCAGCAAAGCTCCTGGCTCGCGCGGCCGTCGATGAGCTGATCAGCGCTCTCGATGCGTGGGGGCGAGACCCCGACCAGTCGATCGCCTACATCACGAAGGACGAGTCGGACAACGCGCGACTGACGGTGGGGCCCCTCGACGTGTCCGCCGCCATCGGAGGAACTGGCATCGGCGAACGCCCCGCGATCCTCACGTCTGCGACCCTTGCGCTTGGCGGAAACTTCGACTTCATGGCCGCACAGGCAGGCATGGCCGTCTCCGGCGTCCCCTGGCACGGCATCGACGTCGGATCTCCCTTCGACCACGGTCACCAGGGCATCCGCTACGTGGCGACCCACCTGCCCGTCCCGGGGAGAGACGGCCCCTCCGATGAGCTGCTGGACGAGTTCGTGGAACTGGCGCAGGCCTCGGGCGGCGGGATGCTCGCCCTCTTTGCGTCGCGACGCGGGGCGATGGCCGGAGCGCAGGCCCTGCGCGAGCGCACGGACCTGACCGTCTACCTGCAGGGCGAAGAGACCCTGGCGCAGTTGATCCAGCGATTCCGCCAGGAGCGCGACTCGTGCCTGGTCGGCACGATGTCCCTGTGGCAGGGCGTCGACGTTGCGGGGGATGCCTGCCGCCTCGTCGTCATCGACAAGATTCCGTTCCCACGCCCGGACGATCCGGTGTCGCGCGCCCGCTCGATGGACGTCGAGCGGCGGGGAGGCAACGGCTTCGTGTCGGTTTCCCTCACGCATGCGGCGCTCATGATGGCCCAGGGCGTGGGGCGCCTCCTGCGCTCGACAGATGACCGGGGCGTCGTTGCGATCCTCGACCCGCGCGTGGTGACCAAGCGCTACGGATCCTTCATCATGCGCTCCTTGCCGGCCATGTGGCCCACCACGAATCCAGAGGTCGTGCGCGGCGCTCTGCGGCGTCTGAACGCAGCCGGTGATCAGTAGGTGAAGAGTGGTTTCCAACACGTGAAAAATCGTGTAAATTTAACCATTAGGCGACCCATGACCTGCAGCACTGGAAGCGCCTGCTCACACTAGGAGAGACACGTGGAAAACAAAGCGCAGACCCTGTACCCCTCTAAGTCCTCTGGACGTCCCTCGAAGATTGCCATCATCGGCGCCGGTGCCGTTGGTACGGCCGTCGCTTACGCGTGTGCGATGCGCGGCGACGCCCGTTCGATCGTTCTTCAGGACATCAACAAGCCCAAGGTCGAGGCCGAAGCCCTCGACATGGCCCATGGCATCCAGTTCACCCCCGCGGGTTCGATCGAAGGCTCCGACGACGTTGAGATCGTTCGCGGCTCCGACCTGATCATTGTGACTGCTGGCGCCAAGCAACAGCCCGGCCAGTCCCGCCTGGAGCTGGCCGGTTCGACCGTCAAGCTCATGAAGAAGATCGTGCCGAACCTGCAGAATGTGGCGCCCGACGCCCTCTTCATGTTCGTTACCAACCCGGTCGACGTCGTCACCTACGTGGCTCTGAAGCTGACCGGCCTGCCGCGTAACCAGGTCTTCGGCTCGGGCACCGTGCTCGACACCTCCCGCCTGCGCTACCTCGTGTCTCGTGAGACCGGCGTTGCCACGCAGAACATCCACGCCTACGTGGCCGGCGAGCACGGCGACTCCGAGGTTGCCCTGTGGTCCAGCGCCGAGATCGGCAACGTTCCGCTCTCCCAGTGGGGCCCGACCCTGTCCGGCGGTGTATTCGACTCGGCTCTGCGCAACTCCATCGCGCAGGAGGTCGTCCAGTCCGCGTACAAGATCATCGAGGGTAAGGGCGCGACCAACTACGCGATCGGCCTGTCCGCCGCGAACATTGCCGGTGCGGTGCTGCGCGACGAGCAGCGCGTCCTGACCATCTCGACGCTGCTGGAGGACTGGGAAGGCATCTCGGACGTCGTCATGGCCGCCCCGACGATCGTGGGCCGCGACGGCGCTGGACGCGTCCTGACCCCGCCGCTGACCCTCAACGAGCGCGACGGCCTGACCGCCTCGGCCCAGCGCCTGCGCAAGGTTGCCCGCGACCTGGGCTTCTGATCGGGCTTATAGCAAACGGTGGCGCCGATCCTTTCGGGGGTCGGCGCCACCGTTCGTTGGTGGGGCTGTTAGAGGGATCGGATGACGGTCACGACCTTGCCAAGGATGGTGGCCTCGTCGCCGGGGATGGGGGAGTAGTCCTGGTTGTGGGGGAGTAGCCACACGTGACCGCCCGTGATGGACAGTTCCTTGACCGTCGCCTCGCCGTCGATCATAGCTGCCACGAATTCTCCATTGCGGGCCTCGTTCTGGGAACGAATAACGACGTAGTCGCCGTCGAAGATGCCGGCGTCGATCATCGACTCACCGCTGACTTCGAGCATGAACAGATCGCCGCGGCCGGTCATGGACGTGGGTAGGTGGAAGACATCCTCCACGTGCTGTTCAGCCGTGATGGGAGCACCGGCGGCGATGCGCCCCACAAGCGGAATCGCCGTTCCCTCCTCTTCCACGTGGGAGACGGGAACCTCGATGCGAACAACCTTCTCGGAAGGCTGCGAAGAAGGAGTAATGCCGAGCAAGGCGCGCGCCTGATCAGTGAGATCGAGGGCGCGGGGCAGGCCAGGCTCACGCACCAGGTACCCGTCGGCCTCGAGTGCGTCGAGGTGATGTTTCACCGTCGACGGTGACGCCAAACCAACTGCTGATGCGATCTCGCGCACAGAGGGAGGAAAGCCACTCGACGCCAATTTTTCGTTGATAACTCGCAAGATCGCACGGTGTCGATCGCTGATCGAGCGCTCCGTCATGGCCTCTCCTTCGCATCGGGGTGGACGCAGATGTGCATGGCTCGGTGTCCACTGGATACGTCAAGGATAAGACGATTTCACACAAAATGAAACATATGTTCGAGTGCGTCTCGACATTGCGTGTGGAATATGTTATCGTACAGGTGTTCGACGAACAGATGTTCGATTGGGTTTTTGGAGGTTCTCATGAGTGTTCCCGTCGCAACGCAGACTGCCGTCTCGTTCCCCGCGCGTCGCTCTCCGCTTCGTGCTGTCGAGGATGCGCCGCTGGCGATCGTTCGTGACATCTCCACCGCTCCGTCTGTGCGTCGTCGTCTCGATGCTCAGCGCGGTGATGATCCGTCGTACCTGCGTGCTCCTGCAGCACCGCGTCGTCGCGCCCGCTCTTCTCGCCGTGGCATTATTGCCGGTGCCCTCGCGACCGTTGTTCTCTCCGTGGGGGCCGGCGCTCTCGGGCTGGCGATCCAGCCCTCCGCCTACGATGGCCCGACGGTGACGAAGGCTGTCGTCAGCGGCGACTCCGTATGGTCGCTGGCTCAGAATGTCAAGACGGATCGTCCGCTCGAAGAGGTCGTGGCCGACATTGAGCGCCTCAATGATGTTGAGGGTGCTCTGCAGCCGGGTCAGCGTGTGGTCGTTCCCGTCCGATGATGGTGACGCGTGGGACTCCTGTGACAGACGGGGGTCTGAGCGTGTACCGTTGAAGGGTGCACTGCCCTTTCTGTCATAATCCGGATTCGCGCGTCGTCGATACGCGCATCGCGGACGACGGCGCCTCGATTCGACGCCGTCGTGAGTGCACGCACTGTAAGAAGCGTTTTACGACGCTTGAAACGTCGTCCTTCCAGGTCGTCAAGCGCTCCGGCGTTGTTGAGTCATTCTCCCGAAATAAGGTCGTCTCGGGCGTGAAGAAAGCTTGCCAGGGCAGGCCCGTATCGGACGACCAGCTCGCGATTCTTGCTCAGCAGGTAGAGGAACAGCTGCGCTCCACCGGCGTCTCCAACGTGTCGACGAACGAGGTCGGTAAGGCGATCCTGCCGTTCCTGAGGGACCTGGATGTTATCGCCTACCTGCGCTTCGCTTCGGTCTATCGCCAGTTCGATACCCTCGAAGATTTTGAGCAGGCCATTCAGGCGCTGCGAGAACGCGGGCAGGGCAGTGAAGCGGCGTCCGAGGCCGGCGCCCACGCGGATGTCGAACCCGAAGCACCCGCGCCCGCCAAGAAGCCTCGCAAGGCGCGTTCTGCGCGCAAGCGCCCCGTCTCCAACGCTCCCACGTTGCTGGGGGACGACTAATCAACGTGCATGAATGATGCCCGGCCCCGCGAAGGGGCCGGGCATCATCGCTTCCACGGCGATAGGAGGGACTACTCCTCGTTCGTTTCCTCGTGGCGCTGTTCCGGCCCATCAGATGCGTCGGCGGGCGCAGAAGCCTGTCCGGAGGAGGATCCGCGAACCCCGGCGACGGCCTCGGAGACGGCGCTGCGGGCACCCGCGACGGCCTCGCGTGCGCCTGCGACCCTCTCAGACACGGACTCGCGCGCCTCGGCCACGGCCTCGGAGACGGCGCCGCGGGCACCCGCGACGGCCTCGCGTGCGCCTGCGACGGCATCTGTCGCTGCTGCCTGCGCGCCCATGATCTGCTCGCGCACCTTCTTGCGCATGACCTTGCCCAGCTGGGAGCGGGGCAGTTCGGTCATGACAACAAGTTGGCGGGGTAGGGCGTAGTGTGCCAGGGTTTTCTCGGCCCACTTGCGCAGGTCGGCGAGGGTGACAGACGCGCCGGCCTCGAGAACGATTGCGGCGACGACGTCCTCACCGGACTCGCCGGCCGGCACGCCGACGGCCGCCACGTCGAGCACGCCCGGCATTGAGCGGACAGCGTCTTCGACCTGAGAGGGGTAGACGTTGAAGCCGGAGGCGTTGATCATCTCCTTGCGGCGGTCCGCCATGTAGATGAAGCCGTCGCGCACCTGGACCAGGTCACCCGTGCGCAGCCAGCCGTCGTCTGTGAAGACCTCGGCGGTTTCCTCGTCCTGGTTCCAGTAGCCGCCGAACACCTGCGGGCCGCTGGCGATAAGCTCGCCGACCTCGCCCTCGGCCACGTCGCGGGTGGGGTTTTCCGGGTCGACGATGCGCACCTGCGTGGAGGGGTAGGGGATGCCGAGCGCTCCGCGTGCTCGCGAGGAAGCGAGCGGTGATCCCAGGAGGATTGGGGAGGCCTCGGTCATGCCGTAGCCCTCGATCATGAGGCCGCCGGTGGCTTCCTCCCACGCGTCGGCCAGAGGGGCTGACAGGGGCATCGCACCCGAGAGTGAGAAGTGGATCGAGGACAGGTCCGCGTCCGTTCCCTTGGCTGCAGCCAGGAGACGCTTGTACATCGGCGGGACGCCCAGGAAGAACGTGCACGGCAGCCGGCGCTGAGCGGCCATGACCAGGGCAGTATCGAACTTGGGGAACATAGCGATCGTCGCGCCCAGGCGCAGTCCGGCCAGGAAACCGATCGTGAAACCGAAGGCGTGGAAGAGCGGCAGGATGCAGTAGAAGACCTCGGCGCCCTCGTGCAGGACGGGAACCCACGCGATCGACTGCTCGATGTTCGCCGACAGGTTCGCGTGCGTGAGCGCCGCAGCCTTCGGCACGCCGGTCGTGCCACCCGTGTGGATGAGGAGCGCGACGTCCTCCATAGCGGCCGGGCACGTGCCGTTCCAGGGGCTTGCCGCGCGCAGTGCGCGGGTCCACGAGCGGGCCCAACTCGGGCGCGGGCTGGAGAGCTGTTCGCGCTTCTCGCGGGCGGCCTTGACGGGCAGCTTGAGGGCCATTCGCGAGGCCGTGGGTAGTGCCGTCGTCAGGTCCATACAGAAGGTGGTGTGCCCGCGGCCGAGGAATGTGAGCTTTTCGAGGGTCTTGGACCAAGCGATGGTCACGCGAGCGCCGTGGCGCTCGTACTCGCCCTGCAGCTCGGCGGAGGGGGCGAGGGGATTGTGTTCGACCACGACGGCGCCGAGCAGCATCGTGCCCAGGATGGCGACGGCGTGCTGGGGGCAGTTCGGCATGACGAGCGCGACATGGTCGCCTGCGCGCACGCCCGCCTGGTGGAGGGCACCCGCACAACGGCGCATCTCCTGCGCGAGCTCAGCGTAGGAGAGCTGCCGGGCAAAAAAGTCGATCGCGGCGCGCTTCGGGTAGCGGGAGGCGATCTCCAGGACCATGTCCGGGATCGGACGATTGGGGATCGCGATCTTGTAGGCGACTCCCGGCGCGTATAGCTCGCGCAGCTTCGTCGTGAGATCCATCTGTCCTCCTTTGGGAACGGCGCTACCTACGATACCGTAAGGAGAGCCCCGTTTGACCAGCTGGGAACGCGATGAATATGACAGTTTTAGAGTGGCGTGGCGATCAGTCGGACAGTTTCGGGCAGGTGGCTCAGTTCCTCGAGTGACTCGCGCCCCAGGCCCGCGGAGATGTCGGTGAGCACGTAGCCGACCTCATCGACGGTGGCCAGGATCTGGGCGTCGACGTTGGCTTCGGAGGACGCGAAAATCTGGTTGACCCGCGCCATGACGCCGGGCACGTTGCGGTGGATGAGGCGCACGCGGTATCGCGAGCGCTTGCCGATGTTCATCGTCAGGTTCGGCAGGTTCACGCTCATGTCGGTCGAGCCGCTGGCCTGGTATTCGCCGATCTTGGCGGCCACGAAGCGACCGATGTCGTACTGTGCCTCCTCCGTGGAGCCGCCGATGTGGGGCGTGAGGATGACGTTGTCGAGGGTCGCCAGGGGAGAATCGAAGGGGTCACCGTTGGCGCGCGGCTCCTCCGGGAACACATCGATGGCAGCGCCACCCAGGTGACCCGAGACGAGCGCCGCGTGCAGCGCGTCGACGTCGACGACGTGACCGCGCGAGAGGTTAATGAACAGAGCGCCGCGCTTCATGAGCTCGAACTCGACGCGCCCAATGAGGTTCGTGTTGGATTCCTGGCCGTCCACGTGCACGGAGATGATGTCGGCCTCACGCAGGACAGCCTCCATGGTCGGCATCTGCGTCGCGTTACCCAGGGCAAGGCGCTCGGCTGCGTCGTAGAAGATGACGTTGAGGCCCATGGCCTCGGCCAGGACCGACAGCTGCGTACCGATGTTGCCGTAACCGATGATGCCCAGGGTGTGCCCGCGCACCTCGTGGGCGCCGTCCGCGCTCTTGTCCCACACACCGCGGTGCAGACGCGAGTTCTTGACGGTGACGCGGCGCGAGAGGTCGATGATCTCGCCGATGGCGAGCTCGACGACGGAGCGCGTGTTGGAGTACGGTGCGTTGAATACCGCGACGCCCATCGCGGTGGCGGTGGCCAGGTCGATCTGGTTCGTGCCGATGCAGAAGGCTCCGATGGCCTTGAGCTCGGGGCGTGCGCGCAGCACTCGTTCGGTGACCTCGGTCTTGGAACGCAGGCCCAGGTAGTCCACGCCTTCGAGCGCGTCGATCAGGTCGTCTTCGGACAGGGCACCCGTCACGCGTGTCACCTCGATGCCGAACTTGGCGAAAATATCGTCGGCGACGTCGTGCGGGTTTTCCAGGAGCAGTGCGCGTGTCATGCCCCCATCATGGCAGACGGGAGGAGATAGGGACACACGGTGTCAGGGTGTGGTCGCTCCTACCACTCTTCCATGCCGGCGGGTAGGGGAGCGCAGTGGACGACGTGCACGTCGTGGGTGGCACGGGTGAGGGCGACGAAAAGGTCGCCGACGCCGTCGTTGAGGATCTCCGCGGGCTCGACGAGGATGACGGAGTCGAACTCGAGGCCCTTGGAGGCAACGGCCGACAGGAGGCTGACGCGCTCGGAGAGGGCCGTCTCGCCGTCCACGTCGGCTCCCCACGCGAGGGCGCGCTCGTTGCCGACAATGAGGGCGATGCGGCCGCGGGAGGTGCCCGCCTCGCGATCGAGGCGCTCCTCGGCCGCACGCTGGGCCTGGGCGACGGCGCGCCACAGGGGGCTGTTATCCTTCGACGAGGTCGGGGTGTCCTCGGGCGCGTTCACGTGGGTAACGCGGTAGCAGTCGTCGACGTCGCGCACGGCCGTCATCGGGTAGAGGACGGGGACGCCGGCGCGCGCGACGACGCCTTCCGCGAGGGTCGTGAGGGTGGCGGGCGTGCGGTAGGAGACAGTCAGCGCGTACTCGGCCGCCAGGGCGCGGGCAGCAGGACCGAGAGCCTTTTCCCACGTGGGTGGGCGCTTGGAGCCGCGACGCTGGTCGAGGTCGCCCACGACCGTGAATGAACGGGAGGGGCAGCGGCGCAGCAGGGCGCGCCAGGCCATGGGGGAGAGCTCCTGGGCCTCGTCGACGACGATGTGGCCGTACGCCCACGTGCGGTCCTTGGCGGCGCGCTCGGACAGGGGAGTCCACGACTCCTGACCGGCGACCTGGTCCACCAGCATCTGCGCGGTGACGATGCCGCCACCCAGGTTCTGGGCCTCGATCGCCTCGCGGGCGCGCTCGATCGCTGCCTCGCCAGTTTCTCGCGACGATGAGGAAGACGACGGCATGGGCCCGAGTAACTCCTCGCACTCGTCCAGGATCGGCACGTCCGACACCGTCCAGGGCACCGAACGGGGGCGCACGAGGGCGGCGAGTTCGTCGGGACGCAGGGGGGAGCCGGCCTTGCGGTTCGCCGCCGCCAGTACCTCGGGACGAGCGTAGAGGCGGCGCAGCAGCGTCTGTGCGCTCGTCGGCATCCACGCCGTGTTGATAGCACGCCTGCAGTCCACCGAATCGCGGATTTCGATGAGCCAGGAGCGCTTGACCTCGGGATCGACGCCGCCCTCGGAGTCCGCGTCCCCGGCCTCGCGCGCCAGGCGCAGGGCCAAAACGTCCATGAGTTCGCGTGCGAAGGACTCTCGCGCCACGTTATGCGCGCGGCCCGAGCGCTTCGCCCGGCGCCTCGCGCTCTCCACGTCGGCGCGCGTGAGCGTCACCTCGCGGTTCCACACGCGCAGCACCTGGTCGCCCTCGGGGAGCTTGGCCAGTGCCCGCACGGCTTCCTTGACTATCTTCGCCCACGCGGGCAGCCCCTTGATCCGCGCCACGGCCTCGTCCTCGCTACCGCGAGCGTTCACGCCGGGCACCAGGTCACCCAACGTCACCGAGACGACACCCGTCTCGCCGAGCGACGGCAGGACCTGCTCGATGTAGCGCAGGAACAGGCGCGAGGGACCGACGAGGAGGACCCCCGATCGTTCCAGGCGCTCGCGGTGGGCGTACAGGAGGTAGGCGATGCGGTGGAGCGCGACAGCGGTCTTGCCTGTGCCGGGGCCGCCCTGGACGACCAGGATGCCCTTGTCGGAGGCGCGGATGATGCGGTCCTGCTCAGACTGGATCGTGGCGACGATGTCGCCCATGCGGCCGTCGCGGGCCTCGCTGAGGGCGTGCATGAGGGCGCCCTCGCCCTGGAGTTCGAGTCCGGATGCGCGAGAGGCGTCCAGCAGCTCGTCTTCGAGGCCGGTGACGCGTCGGTCACGGGTGGAAATGTGGCGGCGGCGCACGACGCCGTCCGGCTCGGCGGAGGTCGCCTGATAGAAGGGGCGTGCTGCGGGGGCGCGCCAGTCAACGAGTAGGGGAGTGCCGTCCTCGTGGGACAGGGAGAGACGACCCACGTGGCGGGTCGAACGGTCGGCCATGTCGAGGCGGCCAAACACCAGGCGCTCTTCGACG
>CAUVIG010000070.1:0-10143 GCA_963551745.1 uncultured Actinomyces sp. | reverse complement strand
GGAGGCTGCCCGTGCTCTGGCGAGGTTCTTCGTCGTCTAAATTGTGGGTACTTCTACGTTGCTGTGACCGGGTGATGACCTCGGTCGAGGGTAGGGGGCGGCTCCCAGTGTGGGAGCCGCCCGCTACCCGTTAGAATGGGGTCATCGCGTCGATTTGGCCGACCTATGCAAGGAGAGCTTCCATGAGTGAAGAAACCGTCACTATCCTGGTTTTCAGCGACGACAAGGATCGTCGTCATGCCGTCGTCAACGGCATTGGGCTGCGTGCTTCCAAGGACACGCCCCGTATCGACTGGGTCGAGGCCGCAACCGGTTTCGGCGTCCGCGATGCCTTTGATCAGCAGGATTTTGCGATGCTGATCCTCGACGCTGAGGCGAAGAAGGAAGGCGGCATGTCGATCGCCCAGGATCTGCGCGAGACCCGTGACGGTGTCCCGCCGATCGTTTTCTTGACCGCCCGCCCCCAGGATGAGTGGCTGGCCACGTGGGCCGGAGCCGCCGCTGTTGTGGCCGATCCGATTGACCCGATCATCCTCCAGGAGACTGTCGCCGACGTGCTGCGTGGAGCCAAGTGATGGCTGCGCAGGAGTGGGCGCCGATTATCACCGCGCTCACCGCTGGGGAGAACCTCGACTACGGCCAGTCGTACTGGCTGATGGACCAGGTCATGAGCGGCGAGCTCGGCGAGGCACGTCTCGCTTCCTTCCTGACCGCGATGGCCATCAAGGGTGCCACGGTCGATGAAATCCACGGCCTGGCCGATGGTATGCAGGATCATGCGGCACGCGTCGAGTTGCCCAGTCGCGCTCTCGACATCGTGGGCACGGGTGGAGACGGATACAAGACCGTCAATATTTCGACGATGTCCGCGATCGTGCTGGCCGCGATGGGGATTCCGCTTGTCAAGCACGGTAACCGTGCCTCGACGTCGAAGTCGGGCTCCGCTGACGTCATCGAGGCACTCGGCGTCAAGCTCGACCTCGATGCCGATGCTCTGAGCCGCGTCTTCGATGAGGTTGGCATTGCGTTCCTCTTTGCGAACAAGATGCACCCCTCGATGCGCTTTGCGGCCCCCGTGCGTCGCTCTCTCGGCTTCCCCACGGCGTTTAACGTCCTCGGGCCCCTGACGAACCCCGCACGCGTCCAAGCGTGCGCGATCGGTGCCTCGCGCGCGGAGAATGCGCGTCTGATGGCGGGCGTGTACGCGTCGCGCGGGCGCAGCGCGCTCGTGTTCCGGGGCGCGAACACCGGCGTCGACGAGCTGACGACGACCGACGCGAATCAGGTGTGGCTGGTGTCAGGCGGAGCGGTTGCGGAAGCCGTATTCGATGCGCGCGAATCCCTGGGCATGGCCTCTTCCTCGATCGAGGACCTCGCCGGTGGCGAGGCGGCCGAGAACGCCGCCGTCGCCCGCGATGTGTTGTCGGGTGGAGGCGCGGACGCTGTTCGCGACGCTGTCGCCCTCAACGTCGGTGCCGGCATCCTCGCCTGGGAGGGCCTGGACAATCCCGTGACGCAGGCCGACTTTGAGCAGCGCATGCGCGGTGCCGTCGAGCGCGCCCTGGCGGCGTTGGCCGACGGTGCGGGCGCCCGACTCGTTGAGCGTTGGGTGGCTGCCTCGAACGGATGACACCTTTGCGCGCTAGGCGCGCACAGACAGACGCTGATGGGCGGTTGCGTGGGCCAAGAGGTCGCGCAACCGCCCGTCGCGTAGTGGGCTGGCAACGGGCTGCGCCCAAGGCAGGGGACCGTTCCATTCGATGAGGCGTG
The DNA here is from genome assembly GCA_963551745.1 of uncultured Actinomyces sp. Lineage (GTDB taxonomy): Bacteria > Actinomycetota > Actinomycetes > Actinomycetales > Actinomycetaceae > Pauljensenia. Next base: position 8,373 of record CAUVIG010000070.1, on the reverse strand, counting down.
TTCCCTCGCGGCACAGCTCGTCGCACAGGAGAGACGTTTCCGCCCACGAGGCCACGGAGGCAGCCATTCCACCGGTGTCGACGGGCTCCGTGGAGGTGAGGACATCGATCCACGGGGACGGGTCGGAGCGCGGGGGAACGACGACGGAGCTCAGATGGCGTCCGTGCGAGGCCACGTGCAGAATCCAGCCTGGGTCCCCGCCATCGCGACGCGAGCCCCAGACGATACGGGGGGCCGCCAGGATGGGGCGCATGGTGGAGCGCTCGACGCCCGCGATGTAGGCGCTCAGCTCGTCGCGTGCTCCAGCCGCCGCCTCGAACAGCCCCTGCGCGGACAGGCGCTCCATGAGGGAGGTGAGCGCGTGGGGCACTGTGAGCGAGGAGGCGGCCACGGCCTCGTCAAGGAGGGCACGCGGGGAGTTGTGATCGGCCTGGGCGAGGACGCGCTCGATCGCTCCCGCAGCGCGCTGAGCGTGCGCTCGCGTCCCGAAGGGGCCGAGGGCGCGCGGCAGATCGTCGAGCGTCACCGTTGCCACCACCCGAGGCAGACCGGCCTCGGCGACGACCCAGTACTGAGAACCCTGCCGCCTCGAGGCGGAGTTGTAGGGTGGCGCGAGGGCCTTGATGTCGCGTAGTTCCCGGATCCTCGCCTCGAGAATCGAGGCGGTCGGATAGGGGCGCACCCCCGCGGCCAGGGATACCATGCGCTGCACCTTCGGCCGCTTCTCGCCCTTCGTGTAGTAGTTGCCGATGCGCGATTTCAGCGACGATGCCGACCCCACGTAGAGGGTGTCTCCCGCGGTGTCGATGAAGTGGTAGACTCCGGGGGAGGCGGGCAGGTCCGCGACGAAGTCGGGCGTCGAGGGGCGCCTGGCCGGAGCCTGGTCCGTGAGCGCAATGAGGTCCTCGACGTCGGTGGCACCGGCGCCGGCGAGAAGGTCGATGAAGCCCAGGAGGATCTCAGCCGTCGCACGGGCGTCTCCGAGAGCTCGGTGCTCGGGAACGGTGGCGGTACCGAAATAGGAGGCGACCGTGCCCAGCTTGTGGTTGCGCACGAGCGGGCGGGGCAGAGCGAGCCGCGCAAGCGCCAGCGTGTCGACGACGCGAACGCGAGGCCACGGGTGCGCGCACGCGCGGGCAGCTCGGCGCAGGAAGCCCACGTCGAAGGATGCGTTATGCGCGACGAGGACGGCGGAATCCTCGGTTCCGAGGCCTGAGAACTCCATGAAGCGTTCCAGAACGAAGGCGATCGGATTCGCGTTGGCCACCATGGCGGGTGTGATACCCGTCAGAGACGTAATGAACGGTGGAATTGGCCGCGAGGGCTTCACGAGGGAAGAAAACTCGTCCACGACTGCGCCGTTGCGGACGCGTACAGCGCCGATCTCCGTAATTTCCGCGCCCGCGCCCAGGCCGGTCGTCTCAAGGTCGACAACGACCCAGTGGCCGCTCGAGGCCGGCGTGCCAACGGCGTCGAGGCTCGGCTGAAGCTCGACGGACGAGGCCCTCGAAAGGGCCGCCGAGACCACCGATCGAGCGTAAGGACGGGCCGACTCGCCGGGCGCTATGGTTTCCCCACAATCGCGCACGGGAGTTCGTTTCGTCATACAGTTGATACTAATTCGTTCGCGCGCTCGCGCGCCCGTTGAGACTCGAGGAGTGACAGTGGCGTTCTATCAGGCTCTCAAGGCGACCGGCAGCCCCATTCTGAAGGCGGCCTATCACCCGTGGATCCGCGGCAAGGAGAACATTCCCGCCGAGGGACCGGCCATCCTCGCGTCTAACCACAACGCCGTGTGGGACTCGGTTTTCCTGCCGATGATGCTTGACCGCGAGGTCGTTTTCATGGGTAAGTCCGACTACTTTACGGGCACCGGTCTCAAGGGGTGGATGACAAAGGAATTCATGCGCGCCGTCGGTACCATCCCCGTGGACCGCACCGGCGGTCGTGCCTCCGAGGCAGCACTCAACGCCGGTCTCAAGCGCCTGCGCGAGGGTGAACTCTTCGGCATCTACCCGGAGGGTACCCGCAGCCCCGACGGACGCCTGTACCGAGGCAAGACCGGCGTCGCCCGCCTCTCGCTTCTGTCCGGCGCTCCCGTCATCCCCGTCGCCATGATCGGCACCCATGCCGCCCAGCCCATTGGCCAGAAGATCCCCTCGCGCACGAATATCGGCATGGTGGTCGGCGAGCCCCTGGACTTCTCGCGCTACCGTGGCCTCGACAAGGACCGCTACGTCCTGCGCGCCATCACCGACGAGATCATGTACAACCTGATGCTCCTATCCGGCCAGGAGTACGTGGACCTGTACGCCGCCGACGTGAAGGCCCAGCTGGCCGCTGAGGGAGCTTTCGAGGGTCCCGTCCCCTCCAACGGTCGCCCCGCACCCGGTGGGCGAACCGCCCCGGACGTGCCTGTTCCGACCGCCCCCGAGGAGGAGGGTGGCGAGGACGAGAAGGCCTCAGACAAGGAGTAACAGGGCCGGTCCGTGCCCGATGGTTGGTGCTTGCAGCCGCGTTTCGTGGGACGGGCGTCCTGGGCGAAATGTGACGTGAGCCGGGTAGAATTAACTGTGCCCTGCGCTCGCGCGCGGGCCCGCGCATTAGGCAGCCCCATCGGGCAGCCGGGATGTCGCGGGCTGTGTGCCCGCAGGGCCGTACCTAACCAACCTGAGAAAGGTGACATTCATGTCGGTCCGTCGTGTTGCCCTGCTGACCGCAGGTGGCTTCGCACCGTGCCTGTCCTCCGCCGTCGGTGGACTCATCGAGCGCTACAACGAAATTGATCCCACGGTTGAGATCATTGCCTACCAGAACGGCTACCACGGCCTGCTCACCGGCAACTACGTGCTGGTGGACGAGGAAGCGCGCGAGCACGCTGCCGTCCTGCACCGCTTCGGTGGCTCCCCGATCGGTAACTCCCGCGTCAAGCTGACGAACAAGAAGAACCTCGTCGAGCGCGGCCTCGTGTCCGAGGATGAGGATCCGCTGCAGAAGGCCGCCGAGCAGCTGCGCGCCGACGGCGTGGACGTCCTGCACACCATCGGTGGCGACGACACCAACACGACGGCGGCCGACCTGGCCGCCTACCTGGAGGAGCACGACTACCACCTCACCGTCGTGGGCCTGCCTAAGACGATCGACAACGACGTTGTGCCGATCCGCCAGTCCCTGGGTGCTTGGACTGCGGCTGAAGAGGTCTCCGAGTACTCCCAGAACATCATCGGCGAGCACCGCTCCAACCCGCGCATGCTCATCATCCACGAGATCATGGGCCGCCACTGCGGTTGGCTGACCGCCGCTGGTTCGAAGCGCTACCACGACTGGCTGAAGACCCAGGAGTGGGTGCCCTCGATCGGCCTGTCGCAGGAGCGTTGGGACATCCACGCCATCTTCCTGCCCGAGATGAAGATCGACCTGGACGCCGAGGCTGCGCGCCTGAAGGCGATCATGGACGAGCAGGGCAACGTCAACATCTTCCTGTCCGAGGGCGCTGGCGTGCCCGAGATCATCGCGGAGATCGAGGCTGCCGGTGGCGAGGTCCAGCGTGACCCCTTCGGCCACGTCAAGCTCGACACGATCAACCCCGGCCAGTGGTTTGCTAAGCAGTTCGCCGAGAAGATCGACGCCGAGAAGGTCATGGTTCAGAAGTCCGGCTACTTCTCGCGTTCGTCGCGCGCTAACGCCGACGACCTGCGTCTCATCAAGTCGATGACCGACCTCGCCGTCGAGTGCGCCTTCAAGGGCGAGTCCGGCGTTATCGGCCACGACGAGGAGGACGGCGACCGCCTGAAGGCCATCCCGTTCCCGCGCATCGCGGGCGGCAAGCCCTTCGACATCTCCGCCCCCTGGTTCCTCGAGATGATGGCCGAAATCGGCCAGACCGTCGAGCCTGCCGGCGAGTGAGTTGCTCCGCGTGATTCCTTCGATCACTCCCGGACGCGGCGGAGAGCCTGTGCGTAAGCCCCGCTCCCGCCGCGTCCCCGAGCGTCTGTGGTCGCCCGAGTCCGGGGAGCGCGCTCCCTGGGACACGTGGCGCGGCTTGGACGCTGCCCAACAGCCTTCCTACGCTGACACGGAACACCTCAGTGATGTGACGGCGCAGCTGCGCCGTCAGCCGCCGCTCGTGTTCGCCGGGGAGGTCGACGATCTACGTACGTGGATGGGTGCGGCTGCCCGCGGTGAGGCCTTCGTGCTAATGGGCGGAGACTGCGCCGAGACCTTCGCCGAGGCGACGGCTGATCATGTGCGCCTGAAGATCCAGACGCTGCTGCAGATGGCTGTCGTCTTGACGTACGGCGCCTCGCTGCCGGTCATTAAGGTTGGGCGTATCGCAGGCCAGTACGCCAAGCCACGTTCCTCGGATATGGAAACGCGTGACGGCGTCACTCTGCCTAGCTACCGAGGTGACGCCGTGAACTCCTTCGAGTTCACTCCCGAGGCCCGTGAGCCCGACCCGGAGCGCCTGCTGTCGCTGTACAACCACGCGGCCTCGACGCTGAACCTGATCCGCGCCTTCACGAAGGGCGGTTACGCTGACCTGCGTCAGGTGCACCGCTGGAATCAGGGGTTTATGTCGAACCCGGCCTACGCGCGCTACGAGTCGCTGGCAGAGGATATCCACCGTGCGATCAAGTTCATGGGGGCCGCGGGCGTCGACTTCGAGACGCTTCGTGACGTCGACCTGTATTCGTCCCACGAGGCGCTGCTGCTCGAGTACGAGTCAGCCATGACGCGCATCGATTCGCGGACTGGCGAGCCCTACAACACGTCCGCTCACTTCCTGTGGGCGGGGGAGAGGACACGCGAGGAGGAGGGCGCTCACATCGAGCTGCTGTCGCGTGTTCGCAACCCGATTGGGGTCAAGCTTGGCCCGTCGACCACGCCGGATCAGATGCTCTCGCTCATTGATCGCCTCAACCCGGATGGCGAGGAGGGGCGCCTGTCGTTCATTACGCGCATGGGGGCGGAACGCATCCGCGAGGCGCTTCCGCCGCTGCTGGACGCCGCGCGTGAGGACGGTCGTCCGGTCACGTGGATGACGGATCCGATGCACGGCAACACCATTACGTCATCGACCGGCTACAAGACACGTCGTTTTGAGACGGTCATGGATGAAGTCCGTGGCTTCTTCGAGGCGCACGAGGCTGCGGGAACTGTCCCGGGTGGCGTGCACGTCGAGCTCACAGGTGATGACGTCACCGAGGTGATTGGCGGCAGTGAGCGTATCGATGACGAGTCGTTGCGCGACCGTTACGAGACGCTCGTGGACCCGCGCCTGAACCACCAGCAGAGCCTGGAGATGGCCTTCCAGGTTGCCCAGTACCTGGCGAAGAGTTCCTCCCACGAGAAGTGAGCTGCCCGCATAAAAGTTCCCCGGCCTCGTTCGTCATGGACGAGGCCGGGGAACTTTTATGGCATCAGTGGCGCGGGGCGAAAGTCAGACGATCGTGATCGTGACGAGGCTGCCCTTTTTCAGCATTGTTCCGGCGGCGGGATCGGACTGCCGGACGGTTCCGAAGAAGCCTCCGAGGATTGCTTCCTCCTGCACGGTGAAGCCGGCTGCCTCGAGGGCGGCGCGGGCATCCTGGCGTTGGCGGCCGACGACGTCGGGCACGGCGACCTTCTCGGGGCCCTTCGACACCGTGTAGGCGACGGTGTCGCCATGGTGCAAGATGGTGCCCTCATTGGTCTGCTGTGAGATGACCCGGCCCTCGGCGACCGTGTCGGAGAACGCCTCCGTCGGCGCCGCCACGAGGCCGAGTGCCTCGATGGCGCTCTTCGCTGCATCGGAGCTCATCCCGTTCAGCGACGGCACGGTGAGGGGCTCGCGCCCCTTCGACAGCACCACATCGACGGCGCTGTCGTGTGCCAGCTGTGAACCGGGGGCCTGGGACTGCGAGATGACCTGTCCCTGTGGAACGTCCTCGGAGTATGCGTCAGTAATGGCGCCCAGGGCGAGGCCGGCCTCGGTGAGTACCTTGCGTGCGTCGTCCTGGTTCTTGCCGACGACGTCAGGGACCGTCTTCATGTCCACGCCCTTGGAGACGTGGAGTTGAACCTCGGCGCGCTTGTGGACGGGTTCGCCGCCTGACGGATCAGAGCGAGTAATCGACCCGGCTGCGACGTCGTCAGAGAACTCCTCCTCAACGGAAGAAGCAAGGCCCATCGCGTTCAGCTGGGCCTGAACCTCCGCAAGCGGACGACCATCCGTCGTGGGCATGGTGAGGTAGGAGCCAGGGCCGTATTCGTTCCACCACCAGCGTCCGCCAACGACCGCTGCGGCGAGGAGCAGAACAACGAGAGTGGCCCACAGGACGGCACGCTTGTACGTCGTGGTGCCGGTTTTCTCCGAAGCGTCCTGAAGCGGGGCTGACGTGTGGACAGTCGCGACCGTCGACGGTACCGGGAGGGGCAGAGGCCTCGTAAACTGAGCCGAGATCAGCTCGGTGTTCAGCGCGCTAGTTTCTGAGGCACCTGCTCGGTCAGCCGGCGCAATGTCCGCGCGGCGGTTGGCCAATTCCGACGGAATGGTGGCAGCAGCGCGAGTGACGAGGTCGATCGCGTCCGATGCGTCGGCGGGGCGCGAGGCGGGGTCGCGGGCGGTCAGAGCGGCGACGAGATCGTCGATCTCTCGGGGAATCCACGGCTGGGCCTCCGACGGGCTTGGCACGTCGTCGGAGACGTGATGCGTCGCGATCTGCAGAGGCGACTCACCCACCCAGGGAACGGAGCCCGTGAGCATTTCGTAGAGCATGATGCCGAGCGAATAAATGTCCGAGCGAGCATCGGCTTGAGCGGTCGTCGCGATCTCCGGGGCGATGTACGCAACCGTTCCGAGCATGTTGCCCGTCGAGGACATCGAGACTTCGGAGGCAGCTCGCGCCAGACCAAAGTCGGTCACCTTCGCCGGACCGTCAGTCGGAATGAGAATGTTCTCGGGCTTGATGTCGCGGTGAATAACACCGACGCGGTGGGCGGCGCGCAGTGCCTCAAGAATGTCGGTTGTGTAGCGCAGCGCCTGTGGGATCGTGAAAGCACCCTGCGCGCGCATCAGTTGGCGCAGATTCGTTCCGTCGATGAGTTCCATGACCAGGAACCCCTGGCCCGTAACCACGCCCTGATCAAACACGGAGACGACTCCGGGATGAACGATGCGCGCGGCGGAGCGTGCCTCGCGGCGGAAGCGGGCCACGAAATCCTCGGAGTCTGCCAGGTGCGGGTGCATGACCTTGAGTGCGACAGGGCGATCAAGGCGTTCATCTTGCGCGATGTAGACGGTGGCCATGCCGCCACGCGCCAGCCTGCGCGTCACCCGGTACCGTTCGTCGACGAGGAGGCCGATCAACGGGTCCGTCTGGTCGAATGTTTGTTCATCGCTCACTTGCTCGATTCTATGGGAGTTTTCGCGAAATCACTGGAAGTGCCCGCGTCGGTGCGGCGCATGAATGGGGTAGTCTTGCGCTCATGACCAGTGTTGATATCACCGTGCTCTCCACCGACGAGGTCTGCCGTCTCCTCGGCATTGAGGAACGCCGCCTCAAGCAGCTGATCCGCGATCGCGTGCTCATCGAAGCGCGTGACAGCGCCGGGGCGCGCGGCGTCCCGCAGGAGGTGCTCGTCAAGGGCGACAACGGCTGGGAGCCGCTTCCGTTCCTGCATGGCACGCTGACGCTGCTTGCCGATGACGGCTTCACGGCCGAGGAAGCAGCGGCGTGGCTGTACACCGTGCAGGACGAGCTGGGCGAGCGTCCCATCGACGCGCTGACGTCAGGCCGTCATCACCGAGTTAATCGCATCGCCTCGACGCTGGCCTTCTGAGGCTGGGCGGCCTTCTCAGGCCCGCCTGGCGGTCAGGATCGAGCACAGTTCGCGCAGCATAGCGCGAGCACCCTCATCGAAGGAGCTGGCTTCGAGAGCGGCGTCTCCGTCGGCCACGAGGCGCGCAATCTCGGCCTCGTGCGCGGCGCGCCCGTTGCGCTCCACGATATCGGTAGCGGCCGCGATCTGCTCTGCCCCGGCCTCGGCCACCCCGAGGACATCGGTGAGGGCGCGTCGCTCGGCGGGGGAGGAGGCCTCCCATGCGAGTGCCAGGAGTGCAGTGCGCTTTCCTTCGCGCAGGTCGTCGCCGGCGGGCTTGCCGGTCACTGCCGGGTCTCCGAAGACACCGAGATCATCATCGCGCAGCTGGAAGGCTAGGCCCCACGGCGTCAGAATCCTCTCCAGGACGTCGAGCAGGCTGGCGACGTGATCGAAGGACTCCGCTGCGCAGATCGCTCCGAGGAGCGCGGGGTGGACGACCGAGTAGTGAGCCGACTTGTGCAGTGCCACCTCGAGCGAGTCGCAAATGCTGAGTGCATCCGTGCGCTCAGG
>CAUVIG010000069.1:0-10254 GCA_963551745.1 uncultured Actinomyces sp. | reverse complement strand
CCACCCATCCACGTAAGCTGGGTCGGAGCGACCGCGTGGTGGGGCCAACCGGTGTGCCGGTTGGCCCCACCGGCATTCTCAGTTAGACTAAAGCTATATGTGCCCCGATCCGGGGCGAACTGCGATAGAAACTGGATTGACCGTGACCATTCTGAACAATGTGCTGATCGTGCTGATCTTCCTGACCAGCATCCTGCTGACCCTGACCGTCCTCATGCACAAGGGACAGGGCGGCGGTCTGTCGGACATGTTCGGTGGCGGCATTTCCTCGTCGGCCGGCTCCTCCGGTGTCGCCGAGCGTAACCTGAACCGCATCACCCTGGGCACGCTGCTCATCTGGCTCGTGTGCATCATCGGCTACGCACTCCTCGCGAAGTTCGGTAGCTGATACTCGTGGCTGACGTAGCGCTGTGGCTCCCCGCACTCGTGTGGGGAGCCCTTTTTCTCTGGTCCTATTGGCGCGAACCTCGGCAGTTTCGCAACGCGTTCTTCTTTTTCTTCTTCTGCGCGTGCGCCCTCGGCGCAGTCGCGGTGACCTTCGCTCAGTGGTGGATCACGTTCCCGATCATCCTGGCCGTCGCATTCACCCCGGTCGTCACGATCGTCTTCATGGTGGTCAACGAGGTGACCCTCGTTCGGCGCGAGGGTTTCTCCTTCGCCCACGCCCTGCCGCTGCTCTTCGCGTGCGCGATCGTCGCCTGGTTCGGTGCGCTTCCCGGCGCATTTGCCCTGCAGCTACCGGGCGTGGTAGTCGGCTTCGTCCTCGCGATCACGGCGTGCGGCGCGTGGTTCTTCCTATCGTTCGCAGCACTGCTTCTTTACTCGTGGCTCTACCGTTCGCTCCCGAGGAAGCGGCACTATGAGTTCATCATCATCCACGGTGCGGGACTGGCAGGGGAGGAGCTGACGCCTCTGCTGCGCGGACGCGTCGAGCGCGCCTACGAGCTGTGGGTCACGCAGGGGCGGCACGCGACCCTCGTTCCGTCGGGAGGGCAGGGAGAAGACGAGGAAATCTCCGAGGCGGAGGCGATGGCGCGTCACCTGCGTATCCTCGGCGTTCCCGACACCCAGATGCTCCTGGAGGATCGATCGACGACGACGTGGGAGAACCTGAGGTTCTCACGGGACCTCATCGCCGAACACTCCTCGGGCGGCGCACCGCGAAGCGCATTGGTCACCAGCGACTATCACGTGTTCCGTGCCGCCATGTATGCGCGGGCAGTCGGATTAAGCGCCGACGGGCTGGGCTCGCGAACTGCACGCTACTACTTCCCGACGGCCTTCATCCGAGAGTTTATCGCAATCACGCGCAGCTACTGGTGGCCGTACGCGACGATCATGGGCCTGTGGGCGACTTTTACGCTCTTCGTCTTGATCTTCTTGCGCTAGATAGGTGCGCTCAACGGGCGCCTGCCTCACGGCGCGAGCGTAGCGATGCTGGCCACGGCGGGCTCGTCGACATAGACGCGTGTCGTCGGGGCAAGGACGCCCGCGACCGGAATGTCGAGGGGAGAAGCGCCTGCGAAGGCGCGCCCTAGGGCATCTGCCTTCGCGGAACCCGCAGTCGTCAGCCACACCTCGCCGCACGCTCGCATGACGGGCATCGACACCGTGATGCGCTGCGGCGGCGGCTTGGGAGAATTGCGGATCGCCAGAATGGGGGAGGCCTCGTCCATGTCGACGTGTCCCGGGAAGAGCGAGCAGATGTGCCCGTCGGGACCCATGCCGATCAGTGCGATGTCGAAGGAGCGCTGGCCCATGTGCTCGTACCAGGTCTGCGCAAATGCTGCGGTCGCATCGTCGAGCGAACCCGCACCGGGCGCGGATACATCCGAGGTCGGCATGCGGACAAACTCAACGCCGGAGGCCGCGTGGAAGAAGCCCTCCCACGCCTGATCGTCATTGCGATCCTCGTCGCCGGCGGGCACATAGCGCTCGTCAACCAGCCACACGCGCACACGTGACCAGTCGACCTCGCCGACGAAGGGCAGCAACGAGGGCAACAGGCTCGTCGTGATCGCTCCACCGGAGATGGCCAGGTTGACGCGCGACCCCGCCATGGCCTCGTCGATGAGCGTGCGCAGACGAGCAAGGAACGCGCGGCCGACGGCCTCGTTCACTTCCTCGACGGTGGGCAGAACCTCAAGCGTGTGGACAGTCACCATCGTTACGCTCCCTCAGAGCATGCAGCCAGCCTGGGGAGTTCCTTGGTGAGGAGCTCGCCGTAGTAGACGTCCGGATCTAGGCGACGCAGATCCTCCATGAGGGAGTCCTGCACGGAGCGGCGCGCGAGGTTCACGGAGCGATCTTCGAGGCCGGGGCGCGACAGGCGTGCGACCGACGAGGAGGCGCTACGCGACAGCGACACGGTCGTGTCGTCGTCGAAGAAGAACGTGATGTCCGTGATCGTGAGGGCCTCGGGATCGACGACGCGCTCGACGGGCACACCCAGCTGGTGGTGCAGCCACGCGGCCACGAGGAAGGGTGAAGGGTGCGTCGCGTTACCCGCGACGCGGATCGACGTCGGCAGGCGGTCGAAGTCCTCTGCGACGGCCGCGAGCAGCGCCCGCCACAGCGTGACGCCGGCCCACGCGAGATCCGTGTCGCCGGGCGTGTAGACCTCCGCCAGTGCGGAGAGTGTGTCCATGGGGCACTCGGTTGCGCGCGAGTCGGTGATGCGCTTGACTGCGAGGCGACCAAGCGGGTGCGCGCCCGGGTTCCGCGGGGGAACAACCGGCCAGTAGGTGACGACCGGAGTATCTGACTGGAGCAGGGGCATGACGAGAGAATCGATGTTCGACGCAGCCTCGCCGCGCGGTTCAAGGATGATGATGTCGGACAGCCCGGCCGCGTCGCCCACACGAATCTGAGCGTTGAGGAGGGCTGCGCCCTCGGTGGACTCGGGCTCGACGATCACGATGACACGGCAGGGGTGCTCGCGTGAGACCGCATCGGAGACCTCGATCGCGTTGTCCACGTCGATCATGTCGGGCACGCAGATGAGCAGCGTCAGCACACGGCTCAGAGCGGCGGAACCACGCTCGTCGCGCAACTCCACAATGCGTGAGGCAACCTCGGCCGACGTGGTGTTCTTCAGGGTGATGATCACGGGAGCCTCCAGAAACGGCCGACGCGGGCCAGCATATCGTGCGCGGATTGGGGACCCCACGTGCCAGGCATGTAGGGCTCGGGCTGCCCCTGGGTCTCCCAGAAGGACAGAATCGGATCGAGGATCTTCCACGAGGCCTCGACCTCGCGCTGGTGCGGGAACAGGGGAGCGGAGCCGACGAGCGCGTCCAGGATGAGACGCTCGTAGGCCTCGGGCGAGTCCTCGGTGAACGCGTGGCCGTAGGCGAAGTCCATGGTCACGTCGCGGACCTGCATCGACGTACCCGGCACCTTGGCGCCGAGCTTGAGGGTCAGCCCCTCGTCTGGCTGGACGCGGATGACGAGCGCGTTCTGGCCGGATTCGCTCAATTCGGAGTTGCCGAACGGGACGTGGGCCGAGCGCTTGAAGATGACAGCGATCTCGGTGACGCGCTTGCCGAGGCGCTTGCCGGCGCGCAGGTAGAAGGGAACGCCCGCCCAGCGGCGTGTGTCCACGAAGAGTTTGATCGCAGCGAAGGTTTCGGTGGTCGAGTCGGCCGGGATGCCGTCCTCCTCGAGGTAGCCGCGCACCTGGGCGCCACCCTGCCAGCCGCCGGCATACTGTCCGCGAGCCGTATCGATGGCCAGGTCCTCGGGCAGGCGCACTGCTGAGAGCACCTTCTCCTTTTCCACCCGGATTTCCTCGGGCGTGAAGTGGACGGGTTCCTCCATGGCGGTCAGCGCCATCAGCTGGAGCAGGTGGTTCTGGATGATGTCGCGGGCCGCGCCGATCCCGTCGTAGTAGCCCGCGCGCGTGCCAATGCCGATGTCCTCGGCCATCGTGATCTGCACGGAATCGACGTAGTTCGCCTTCCACAGAGGCTCGAACATGGCGTTCGCGAAGCGCATCGCCATGATGTTTTGGACGGTCTCCTTGCCCAGGTAGTGGTCGATGCGGAAGACGTCCTGCTCGGCGAAGATCTGCGAGATGACATCGGAGAGTTCCTGCGCGGACTGAAGGTCGTGGCCGAAAGGCTTCTCGATGATGACGCGGCGCCACTCGCGGCCCTGGCGCTTGTTGAGTCCCGTGTCGGACAGGTGCTTGGCGACGACCGGGAAGAATGAGGGCGGAATCGAGAGGTAGAACGCGTGGTTGCCACCGGTTCCGCGCGACCGGTCGAGCTCGGCGACGGTGTCGGCCAGCTGTTGGTAGGCCTCCGGGTCGTCAAAGGTGCCCGAGACGAAGCGCAGGCCAGAGCGCAGCTGGTTCCATGTCCCCTCGTTGAAGCCGGTGCGGGTGTGCGCCTCGATGGATCCGCGCACGTATTCCTCGAAGTCCTGGGGGCTCCAGTCACGGCGTGCAAAGCCGGTCAGGGAGAAGGCAGGGTGGAGGAGGCCTCGGTTGGCGAGGTCGTAGATGGCGGGAAGGAGCTTCTTGCGCGCGAGGTCGCCCGTGATGCCGAAGATGACGAGGCCGCAGGGCGGGGAGATGCGCGGAAGCCTGCGGTCCTGGGGATCGCGCAGGGTGGGAATCTCGTTGGTCACGAGTGGTCGCTCCGTTCGTTAGGGGTGGGGACGAGGCCGGGGCCCGAACGCTTCGCCCGCAGGGGGAGATGGAACGGGACCGAGGACCCACACATGTTTTCGAGAATAGGGCTACTGGCACGCCCTCGCGCGCCAGCAGCCCTATGTCGGTTCAGTTGACTACAAAGTCACGAACGAGCGGCCTCGATGGATTCCTTCGCGGCTGCGGCCACGTGCTTGGCATCGATGCCGTACTCCTTGAAGAGCAGTTCGCCCGGCGCGGAGGCGCCGAAGTGCTCGATGGAGACCGCGCGGCCGGCGTCGCCGATCCAGCGGTACCACGGCAGGGCGATGCCGGCCTCGACGGAGACGCGGGCGCGCACCGACGGGGGCAGGACCGAGTCGCGGTACTCGCGGTCCTGGGCCTCGAACCAATCGAGACAGGGTACGGACACGACGCGGGCGGCGATGCCCTCAGCGGCCAGGGCATCGCGCGCATCGAGGGCGACGGAGACCTCGGAGCCGGAGGCCAGCAGGATCACGTCGGGCGTGCCCTCGGTGTCGGCCAGGACGTAGGCGCCGCGCGCCAGGTCAGCGGTCGTGGCCAGTCCGGCGCCTTCGCCACGTGCAGGGTTGGGCAGGTTCTGGCGCGACAGGATGATGGCGGCCGGGTGGGACTGCTCGAGGATGGCCTTCCAGGACGCGGCGGTCTCGGCGGCGTCGGCGGGACGCACAACCGCGAAGTTCGGGATCGCGCGGTAGGACGCCAGGTGCTCGATCGGCTGGTGGGTCGGGCCGTCTTCGCCGACACCGATGGAGTCGTGGGTCCACACGTAGGTGACGGGCAGATCCATGAGAGCGGCGAGACGCACAGCGCCGCGCATGAAGTCGGAGAACACGAAGAACGTGCCGCCGTAAGCGCGGGTGAAGCCGTCGGCGGCGATGCCGTTGAGGGCGGCGCCCATCGCGAACTCACGCACACCGAAGTGCAGGTTGCGGCCGAACTCGTCGCCGCTGAAGGACGAGGAGGAACGGTGTGCGGGCAGGAACGAGGGCTCGCCCTTCAGGAAGGTGTTGTTCGAGCCGGCGAGGTCGGCAGAGCCGCCCCACAGCTCAGGCAGTACGGGGGCGATGGCGTTGAGGACCTGGCCCGAGGCGGCGCGGGTCGCGATGGCCTTGCCCTCTTCGAAGGTGGGCAGCGCGGCTTCCCAGCCCTCGGGGAGGCGGCCTTCGAGGAGACGCTCCAGCAGGGCGGCCTGCTCGGGGTGAGCGGCCTTCCACGCCTCGAAGCGGGCGTCCCAGTCCTTGCGGTACTCGGCTGCACGCGCGGCGGCGCGGGCGCGGACCTCGTCCACGATCGCGGCGTCAGCGTCGAACATCTTCTCGGGGTTGGCGCCCAGGGCTTCCTTCAGGCCCTTCAGGGCCTCAGTGCCGAGCTTGGAGCCGTGGATGCCGCCGGTGTTCTGCTTGCCGGGGGTCGGCCAGCCGATGATGGTGCGCAGCGCGATGAGCGAAGGCTTCTTGGTCTCGGCCTTGGCGGCGTCGAGGGCGTCGTTCAGGGCAGCGGTGTTCTCCTCGTAGGAGCCGTCCTCGCCGAGCCAGTCGACGCGCTGGACGTGCCAGCCGTAGGCCTCGTAGCGGGCCAGGACATCCTCGTTAAAGGCGATTGACGTGTCGTCTTCGATGGAGATGTGGTTATCGTCCCAGATGACCGTGATGTTACCGAGCTCCTGGGTGCCGGCGAGGGAGGAAGCCTCGGCGGAGACGCCTTCCTCGAAGCAACCGTCGCCGGCGATGACGTAGACGTTGTGGTCGAAGACGGACTCGCCGAGGGGGGTCTCGGGATCGAGCAGGCCGTGGACGCGGCGGGCGTTCATAGCAAAGCCAACGGCGGAGGCGATGCCGGTGCCCAGCGGGCCGGTGGTGATCTCAACGCCCTTGGTGTGGCCGTACTCGGGGTGGCCGGGGGTCAGCGATCCGGCGGTGCGCAACGTCTTGATGTCGTCGAGTTCGAGACCGAAGCCGGACAGGTAGAGCTGGACGTACTGGGTCAGCGACGAGTGGCCGGCCGAAAGGATGAAGCGGTCACGACCGATCCAGCGCGGATCCGCCGGGTCGACGTTCATGACCTTGTTGTAGAGGAGGTAGGCGGCGGGGGCGAGCGAGATGGCGGTACCGGGGTGGCCCGATCCGGCCTGCTCGACGGCGTCGGCGGCGAGGAGCTTAGCGGTCTTGACCGCTTCGTCATCGATGTGATCCCAGTGAAGTGACACGTTGGTCTCCAGTGGTTGGGCCCCAGCGTTGGGGCGGAAATGGTTTACCGCGTCACAGTCTAGCGAAAATGTGCGCATGCCGATAGCGCTCACGCACATATGTTGCATAGTCGCTTACCCTGTCACCATGACATCCCTCGAAGCTCTCGTCCGCGACTGGGTGGACTATCTGCGTGTCGAGAAGGGGGCATCTGCACATACAGTTTCGAACTATCGCCGCGACGTCGCCCGCTACTCGTTTGACATGAAGAGCCGAGGGAAGGCCAACGTCGAAGATGTCAGCGCTTCGGATATTGAGGATTACGCGATGCGCCTGGCATCTGGGCAGGTCACGGGAACTCCGGCGGCAGCCTCGTCGGTGGCGCGCGCGACGGCTGCTATCCGCGGACTCCACAAGTATGCGCTGACCGAGGGGGCTGTTGGAACCGATGTGGCTGCGCAATTGCACGCTCCGCGTCAGGGGCGCCACCTCCCCAAGGCTCTGTCCATCGACGAAGTGGGACGGCTGCTGGACGCTGCGCACGCCGATGATTCTCCTATCGGCCTGCGCGACGCCGCCCTCCTTGAGCTCCTCTACGCGACGGGGGCACGGGTCTCCGAGGCCGTCTCGCTCAGCGCAGACGACCTCGACCTGGACGGCGACGTCCCTGTCGTACGCCTGTTCGGCAAGGGACGTAAAGAACGGATCGTTCCCGTCGGGTCGTTCGCCGTGGACGCCCTCGACGCGTATCGGGTGCGCGCCCGCCCTGCGCTCGCCGCACGAGGTCGGGGATCCACCGCGTTTTTTCTGAACTCCAGGGGAGGCGTGCTGTCCCGGCAGAGCGCCTGGACCGCAATCCGGCGCGCGGCGGAAGCTGCCGATCTGGGGGAGCGCGTGTCCCCTCATACGCTGCGTCACTCCTTCGCGACGCACCTGCTCGAAGGCGGCGCGTCCGTGCGTGAGGTGCAGGAGCTTCTCGGGCACGCGTCGGTTGCGACGACGCAGATCTACACCCAGGTAACCGCCGCTGCGCTGCGCGAAGTCTTCACGCTCTCGCACCCTCGGGCGCGTGGCACTGACGCATCCGCGCGGTGATGAATTAGGATTGGGGGCGTGACCACGAACTCGCACCCTACGCTGACGCCCGACTTGAACGAAGATCCGGTCGATTTCCCTGTGCCCGCGCCGCTGTCGGGCCACGGTCCCGCTCGCGTGATCGCCATGTGCAATCAGAAGGGCGGCGTCGGTAAGACGACGACCACCATCAACCTGGGTGCCGCGCTGGCCGAGTATGGTCGCCGCGTCCTGATCGTGGACTTCGACCCTCAGGGGGCGGCTTCCGTCGGTCTGGGCATCAATGCGCTCGACATGGAGCAGACCATCTACACGCTGCTCATGAACTCCAAGGCTGACGTCAAGGCGACGATCTGCCACACGTCGACGGAGAACCTCGATATCATTCCGGCGAACATCGACCTGTCCACGGCCGAGGTCCAGCTTGTCAACGAGGTTGCCCGTGAGAGCGCCCTGGCCCGCGTCCTGCGACACGTTGAAGCCGACTACGACGTGGTGCTCATCGACTGCCAGCCCTCCCTCGGCCTGCTCGCTGTCAACGCGCTGACCGCCGCTCACGGCGTGATCGTCCCCGTGGAGGCTGAGTTCTTCGCGCTGCGTGGCGTGGCCCTGCTGGTCGAGACCATCGAAACGGTGCGCGATCGCATCAACCCGCGCCTCAAGATCGACGGAATCGTCGCCACGATGGTCGACTCGCGTACGCTGCACTCCCGTGAGGTCCTCCAGCGCCTGCATGAGGCCTTCGGCGATCTCGTGTTCGATACCCGTATCGGACGCACGATCAAGTTCCCGGATGCTTCTGTGGCCACCGAGCCGATCATTTCCTACGCCCCGAACCACGCGGGCGCTCACGCGTACCGTCGACTCGCGCGGGAAGTCATCGCCCGTGGCGACGCGGCCTGACAGCCTCGAGGTTCAGGGGGAGTTTGACCTCTTTGCGGTTTCGCTCCCGGTTTTTGAAGGCCCCTTCGATCTTCTTCTGTCGCTGATCGCGCGCAAGAAGCTCGACATTACCGAGGTTGCGCTCGCGCAGGTGACCGACGAGTTCATCGCTTTCATGAAGGCGTCCCCGGACCTGTCGCGCACGACGGAGTTCTTGGTCGTCGCGGCGACGCTCCTGGACATGAAGGCCGCGCATTTGCTCCCCAGTGTCGACGAGGAGGACAACGCCTCCGAGGCCGACCTGGAGGCCCGCGACCTCCTGTTTTCGCGGCTCCTGCAGTACCGGGCTTTCAAGGAAGCGGCGAAACATATCGACGCTCGTATGGGGGAGTACGGCTCGTACGTTGCCAGGGACGTGCCCCTCGAGCCTCATTTTGCGACCCTCTTGCCCGAGCTTCGGTGGCGCACGACCCCAGAGGATCTAGCGCGTCTGGCCGCGGATGCTCTGTTGTCAACGAGTCCGACGGTTCAGGTTGCCCATCTGCACGATCCAGTAGTCCCCGTGCGCGAGCAGGCTCTGCTCGTCTCTTCGTTGCTCGCCGAGGCGGGGCGCATGACCTTCCATGAGCTCGTTGAGGACGCCCCGACGCGTGCTGTCGTCGTCTCTCGCTTCCTCGCGCTCTTGGAACTCTACAGGCGCGGAGCCGTTGAGTTCGAGCAAGACGGGGCGCTCGGCGCGCTGACGATTCAGTGGACCGGCAGCGGCGCAAGCATCGACATCGACGTGGACGACTATACGGGTGCCGGTGACGCGGACCCAGCCACGGCCTCGTCCCCGCACGAGGTAGTGATTGAGACGGAAGAAGGAGACACCGATGAGTGAGAACACGCTGCGCGGTCCGATCGAGGCGATCCTGATGGTTGCCTCGGAGCCGGTTGCCGCGTCCGATCTCGCCGACGTGCTCGGAGTGAGCGTCGAGGACGTCGAGGCGCAGCTGCGCGGGCTCGCCTCCGAGTATCTCGGCGACGGACAGGGTTGTGCGCACGGTTTCGAGCTGCGCGAGGTGGCGGGCGGCTGGCGTATCTATTCCGCGCGAGCATACGCTGACGTGGTTGGGCGCTTCGTCGTCGGATCGTCGCATGCGCGTCTGTCTCAGGCGGCGCTTGAAACACTGGCGGTTATTGCCTACCGTCAGCCCATTTCGAGGGCGCGAATCTGCCGTATTCGTGGGGTGAACGTGGACGGTGTCGTGCGCACTTTGCTGGCCCGAGGCCTCGTGGAAGAGACGGGACTGACACCATCCGGTGCGCGCCTGTACGGGACGACCGGGGAGTTTCTTGAGAAAATGGGATTAACAAGCCTGTCGGAGCTGGTACCGTTGGCACCCTACCTGCCAGACGCCGACGCGCTGGATGAATTGGAGGAAGAACTAT
>CAUVIG010000068.1:0-10333 GCA_963551745.1 uncultured Actinomyces sp. | reverse complement strand
AATCCCAACCTAAACCCGGAACTTAAGCACCACGTTCGTGACCTATAGTCCCCCAAAGAACATTGAAGGCACTGGCGCTTGCCGTGGCCAGTGCTCTAGCTTTCACCATTGTCGGTGTCCCAGCAGCCAATGGTGCTGCTAGCGAAGTCGTCGATCCGGTCGATGCTGCCTCAGAGAAATGCAAGATCCCATTGTATCCGGACTTCCATCCGTTTGATCCGGCCTTCCATCCGTCTTTGCAACTTCAGCCACACAGCACGGCACTGGCACCGGGGCAGAGCATCGCCGTCGAGCCTGTCGGTTATGAGAACCCACGTGAGAATTCCGACTATCTCACCTGGGAGTCTACGAACGAATCTGTGGCGACCGTGGATCCGAACGGTGTCGTCACCGCCCTTACCCCGGGCGATGCGCAGGTGAGCGCGATCGTCCAGGGGGCTTCAGAGGTAACAGACACTGTTCGCGTCCAGGTCCGTTCCGTGTCCGAGGAGACTGGGATCGAGCTGCCGGAATCCACGTTGACGGTCGCAGGTGGACGGCAACTGCTCGTCAACGCGCTTTTAGCCCCTTCACTTCAAGGGAGTCACGTGTCTTGGACACTTGACTCCTCCTCAGTGGGGATGCTGAGCACCGACTCGGATCGGCCGACCGCCACGGTACATGCCACGCGTGGGCCAGCGAGCGCGACGCTGACGGCTACCTTGACGACCCCAGCGGGTGAGGTCAAAGCCGCCTCGGCCGTGATTGAAGTGCGTCCCCCTTCGACAGATGACTATGTGATTTCGGACGGCGTCCTCACTAAGTACACGGGTGAGGCGACGGATATTGCGATCCCTGACGGCGTGACCGTGATCGGAAGAGATGCCTTCGACAAAACGTACGTTGAACACGTCTGGGTTCCCGCTAGCGTTCAGGTGTTGGAATACAGAGCATTCGCCAGTTCCGAACTGAGAACGATCACGTTCCAGGATGACGATCAACATCCGTCCCAGCTGACGCGCATCGAGGGCAGGGTATTCAGCTATACGAGGGTTGAGGCCCTCGCTCTGCCTCGCTCTGTCGAGCAGATCGCACAGATCGCGTTTGACCACATGGGGTTGCTGAAGTCCATTCATGTTGGACCCAAAGTTGAGATGGGTTGGCTGAGTGCTCATTATTACAGGTTCGATTGCCTGTCCCACATAGAGGTGGACGCGGATAATCCGAACTACGAGACTGTCAACGGTGTCCTCTACACGAAGGACCACACGCACTTAGTTCTTTTCCCGAGACGCATGGATATCGGTAGCTCCTATGCGGTTCTGGAGGGAACCCAGATAATAGACGATTACGCCCTTTTGGACACGAATCTCTCCTCTATCACTCTGCCTTCCACACTGCGTTCCATCGGTAAGCGGAGCATGGCAGGAAACGCGTTTCTGACGAGCATCGAATTACCCGATGGGTTGACAACCATCGGAGACAATGCGTTTGCGGGCTGCACCAAGTTGAATAACATTGTCATTCCCGACTCTCTACAGGTCGCCAACGGCTTTGATGAACTGGGGGTGGAAACCCTTGTGTTTGGGACGCAGATCAAGGAAATGAAGACATACGATTCGCCTGTGCGACAAACTCCTCACCTCGTCATACGAGGCGGTGTCAATGGCTCCTTTATGCACGCCGGGCCTGCAGATGACAAGCGCGGAGAGAGCGCTTTCTTCGGTGAGGGAATGACGAGTATTTCCTATAGGGGTATCGCCCCGCGCTTCATCATCCTCCCGTCGACCCTTACGACTTTTTACCTCAGTGGCTACAACAACTGGGAATTCCCAGGAGATACGCACGTCTATGTGGCGGGAACCGAAGGATCTCACGCGTGGTCGGTTGCGAAGGCCGCAATGGTAGCTGGGGGCTACGACGCGTCGCAGTTGCACTCCTATACGTCGGCGTCACTGTCGCTGTCTGGTTTAGGGGTTGCCGAGGCCGACCGGGGCTATGCGCTCAAGGCGCAAGTGGGTGCACCTGCGATAGTGACAGCTACCGTGGCGGGCGGTGTGCCGAGTGGGCGACAGGTGCGAGTCGTGCAGATCGGTGCAGACGGTCAAGAGTCGGTCCTTCAGGATTGGAGCGACATGCCGCAGGACGATGGGGCGGGCACCGCCTCAATGGGCGTTACGGTCACGCCTGCTAGTGAAGGTGTCCACCTGCGCGTCGACGCGCGCGATGCCTCGTACCTGGTGACTTCGACGAATCTGGCGGTAATCGGTACTCCAGTGCCCGCGCCCGATCCGACTCCGGCACCCGACCCGACGCCTGCGCCCACCCCGGACCCCACTCCGGCTCCCGAGCCGACCCCGGATCCTGCTCCTGTCCCGCAGGGAGGCCAGTGGATTAGTGACTCCACCGGCTGGTGGTATCGCTACGCCGATGGTTCCTATCCGGCTGGCCAGGCGGTGCAGATCGGCAACTCCACGTACCGCTTCGGCGCGGATGGCTACATGCGCACCGGCTGGGTGAGCGAGGACGGCGCCTGGTACTACCACGATGCGTCGGGCGCTCAGGCGAGCGGCTGGGTGAAGGACGGCTCCGCCTGGTACTACCTGGATCCCGCGACGGGCCAGATGGCCACCGGTTGGCTGCTCGATGGACCGACCTGGTACTACCTGACGCCCGGAAACGGAGCGATGGCCACCGGCTGGGTGAAGGATGGCTCGTCTTGGTACTACATGGCTTCCAGTGGCGCGCTGACCACCGGCTGGTTGCGCCAGGGCTCCTCCTGGTACTACCTGAGTACCGACTCCGGTGCGATGTACACGGGCGGTCACTGGATCGGCTGGAAGTGGTACTACTTCAATGAGTCGGGACAGCTCGTAGGCTGATAGAGCTGCGAGACGTCTCGCCCGCGCCCCCGGATAATCTCGGGGGGCGCGGGCCTTTGTTCGACCACTAGGTCGGGACCGTCTTGATGTGGCTTCGCGCTCGAACGCTTGTAGGGATGTATATGGTGTAGATTCTGGTTTTCGGTCGATTTGTCAGATCCGGTGGAAAGATGTTGTGTAACCCTAGAAAAGATGGGCGAAAATTGGCTGCATCGTCGCCTGTATATACTCGTCATTGATTCGGAATGATGCATGGTACTACGTGCAAATATCCCAAATACTTGATTGACATATGCTGAGAAGGAGTGTCTCAGAGGGGATCCAAAAACCCTATTGAGAGATATGTTTGACACGAGGGACCGTGATCGCAACACGGAGCCTTCACTTACCAACTGTCAATAGAGGGTCACAGATGTCCCATCGAAAGTCAACGGTGCTGGCGTTCGCGCTCGTCGGCACCCTGTCCCTGACCATGGTCAGCGTGCCAGCCGCATTCGCGGCAGACGCGGGCGCCGCCGGTCCGGTCAATGCAGCCGCCCCGCTGCACGCCAATGCCGATGGGTTCACCATCGATGCCGACGGCTTGCTCGTGTCGTACACGGGCACTGCAACGGATGTTCGTACCCCTGACGGTGTCACCGAGATCGCTACGAACGCCTTCAATGACGCGAGTCTGACGAGCGTGTGGATCCCCGAGAGCGTGCGCGCCATCGACGACTCTGCCTTCTCGGGCCAGCCGCTCACCCAGGTCACCTTCCAGGACGATGAGGCACACCCCTCGCAGCTGGAGACAGTCGGGGAACGCGCCTTCGCATACACATCCGTGGAGAGCATTTCCCTGCCTCGTTCTCTCAAGACGGCAGGCCTGGAGACCTTCAGTGACATGGCGAAGCTGCGCTCCGTGAGCGTTGGCCCAAATGTCCAGGACGACGGCCTCTTCACCGCATTTGCGCGCACACCGCTCTTGGAGAGCATCGAGGTCGACGGCGCGAACCAGAACTACCAGAGCCTCGACGGCGTCCTGTACACGAAGGGGCTGACGCACCTGGCGACATACCCGCAGGCGAAGAACTCGGGTGGCTCGTACACCGTTGCCGAGGGAACGGCAACCATCGACGAGGGTGCTTTTTCCTCTGCGCAGATCACCTCCGTGACCCTGCCCTCGACCCTGCGCCACGTTGGCAAGGGTGCGTTCGTGGGATCGCGAATCACGTCCCTGACCCTGCCTGACGGGTTCGAGTCCATGGATGACACGGCGTTCTGGTACATGTCTCAGCTGGAGCGCGTTGACCTGGGCGGCACCAGGGCGCTGCCGGATCGTGCCTTCCGCTACGATAACGCCCTCGCCGCAGTGAATTTCCGTCCCGACCTGAATCGCCTGACCGAGGTCGGCGACTACGCCTTTGACACGACGGCGCTCACCTCCGTCACGCTGCCCGACTCGGTGACCTCGATCGGTAAGGGCGCGTTCTCCGCCGACACCGCTCTGACCTCTGTCCATCTCGGCTCGGGCGTCGTCACCATCGGTGAATCCGCATTCGTGGGCGCGAACAATCTCGCCTCGCTGACCGTGGACCCCGCCAACATGGTGTATTCCGTGGAAGACGGTGCCCTGTACAGCAAGGGCGACGCTGGTCGAATCCTGGTCCTGTACCTGCCCACGAAGACGGACGCCGATGTGACGGTTCCCTTGGGCACGACCGCTATTGCTGATGCCGCATTCGCGAACAACTCTTCCCTGCGTCGTGTCGTCCTGCCCGAGGGCCTGACGACCATCGGATACGGTGCCTTCGACGGCGACGCGAACCTCACCGACATTGTCATCCCCGACTCAGTGACGGTCGCTCGAGGCCTCGTCGGCAACGGCCTCGACACGATCGAGCTGGGATCGCATGTCACGGAACTGTGGATGACCCCGCGCGAGGCCGCCACCCCGCGCCACATCGTCGTGCGCGGAGGTAACAACGGCGAGTTCTACTACGAGGGCAAGGCGTCCAATGGGCGTCCCGACAGCGCGTACTTTGGTGAGGGGATGACCAGCTTCACCTTCTGGTTCGACACGCCCCGCGTCCTGGTCCTGCCTTCGACCGTGAAGGACATCAAGCTCGCGGAGGACATGGCCCAAGACCTCAAGGCAAACACCGAAGTCTACGTCGCCGCCCCCAAGGGCTCGAAGGCGTGGATGCTCACCGAGGCGGCCATGAAGGAGGCTGGCTACAACGCGGCGGCCCTCTTCGAGTACACTCGCCCGCAGGTCGCGGTGTCGGGCAACGGAATCAACGAGGCCGACCCCGGGTACACGCTCACCACCTCCGTGGGCACACCGACGACCGTGCACGTATCCGCGCAGGGCGGCACGCTGGGCGGGCGCCAGATGCGCGTGGTGCAGATCGGCGGCGACGGCATGGAGACGGTTCTCCAGGACTGGGATTCGATGCAGGGAAGCTCGGATGAGAGCTCGTCCACCTCCTCCTACACCTGGACCCCGACCAGCGCCGACGCCTCCCTGCGCCTCGACGTGCGTCAGGATCCCCACGTCATCACCTCGGCGACCGTCACCGTCAAGGATGCCTCTGACACCGTGCCCTCCGGCGGACAGTGGACGTGGGGCGCTCGCGGCTGGTGGTATCGCTACACGGACGGTACCTACCCCTTGAACACCGCCAAGACCATTGATGGCCAGGTCTACCGCTTCGACGCGCGTGGCTACATGCGCACCGGCTGGGTCTTCGAGCGGGGCTCTTGGTACTACCACGCCCCATCCGGCGCGCAGGCGAGCGGGTGGGTCCTCGACGGGATCTCCTGGTACTACCTGGATCCTGCCACGGGTGTCATGGCGACCGGCTGGGTCGAGGACGGTGACACCTGGTACTACCTCAACCCCACTACCGGCAAGATGATGACGGGGTGGCTGAAGGACGGTGGTGCCTGGTACTACCTGAAGACCGGGAGCGGCGCGATGGCCACGGGCCGATTGCGCATCTTCTGGACGTGGTACACCTTCTCCGAGACGGGGCAGCTGATCGGCTAGGCCGCCCCTGAGACTGACCGTCCAGGCCCGCACCCCTGCTACATGTGGGATGCGCGGGCCTGGATGCTTGTGTCAAGCGACCAAGCACCAAAATTCTCAGGGTTTTTTCAGGTTGTCTTGCCGTTGTCGCAAGGTTTACTCCTTACACTGATTGCCATCACAAGGGAATACGGCACGGACCACGGGGGTCCGGGAGATGCCGACGAGACTTGTTCGAGGAGCTTTCTGGGAAAACTTGCACTGTGTTGATGGGATAAGCCGGGGGGCCGACCGCGAGGTCGGCCCCCCGGCTTATGCGCGGGCCTGCACAAAATGTCAGTGTATGGACATGCCCGCGCTATGTGCGCGCCGCTGCGCCCCTCTATCCGGTGGAGTGGCCCGCCGTTGCGTCGCGGGAGCGGGGGAGTGAAAGGCCGGAATTGCAACGTTTTCGGCTCGTGAATGGTGTGGGTGGGTGGCTCGCGAAGGCCCATGTTTACAAAAAATGCATACTGCACAAGCGGAAAAACTTTCGCATAATAGGACGGCGCGTCAGCCGGACGCGCTTTTGATCGCCATCTCGTCGATACGTAAGTGAGCCATTGATGTCCCATCACTCCACCCCGGCACTCGCGCTCGCCGCAGCCCTCGCCCTGACCGGCGTGAGCGTCCCGGCGCTCGCAGCGAGCCCACAGCCGGACGGTGTCCTCCCCGCAAACCCCACCCACGCCTCGTCAACGGACGCGCAGTCGGGGACGCGAGTCGAGGACGCGCTGCTGTCCATCCGCCAGGCCGAGGCCGGGGGAGTGACCCTGCCCGACGCCTCGTCCGTGCAGGAAGCGGCCGACGATACCCCGACGACGATCATCGTCCAACTGGAGGATGGAACAGCCGGTAGCTCTACGCAGGCCAAGCGCGACGACGTGAAGGCCCACATCGCCAACGCGGCGGAGGGAGTCGTTCCCGGCGCTCAGGTCACGACTGTGCGCGACTACACGAACGCGCTCAACGGCTTTGCCCTATCGGCGCCCGGCTCCGCTCTCTCCGCGATCCGAAAGGTCGAGGGCGTGAAGGCCGCGTTCATCGAGGGCGTCCACAAGCCGATGGAGACCCGCGACGAGGGAAGCGGTGCGCCCGTCCTCAAGAACGCCTCGTCCCTGGCGATGACGCGCGCGAACGAGGTCGCACTCAAGGGTGACCGTCAGGTCATCGAAGTCATCGACTCCGGCCTGCAGACCGACCACGACGCCTTCGCCGGCTCGATGGATGGCGTCGACGTGTCCATGAGCCAGGCCGACGTGCAGGCCTTCGCGGGCAAGCTCCCGCACGGCGGAGCCGGCACGTACATCAACAGCAAGATCCCGTTCGCCTACGACTACGCGGACAACGATGCCGACGTCGTGCCCCATTCCGAGAAGGACCTGTCCCATGGCACGCACGTTACCGCGATCGCGGCCGCCAACGCAGACGTCCTGCAGGGCACCGCGCCCCACGCACAGATCGTCGTCGCGAAGGTCGCCTCGGACGAGGACGGTTCGATGCCCGACAGCGCCCTGCTGGCAGCCCTCGACGACGCGCTCGTCATCAAGCCCGACGTCATCAACCTGTCCCTGGGCGATGACTCCGGCATGAGCAGCGACGCGGGCAGCGTCTTCGCCGGCGTATATGAGAAGCTGAGCGCCGCTGGCATCACCGTCAACGCCGCGGGCGGCAACGCCTTCTCCAACGCCTATGGCAACAATTCCGGCCAGAACAAGCCGTTTGCGACCGACCCCGACACGGGCACGCTCGGCGAACCCGCCTCCTACAAGTCCACCCTGGCCGTCGCCTCGGTCGACAACCAGGAGGCCCTGTCCTACGTGAGCCTAGGCGACCGTAAGATCGCCTACCGCACCGCCCTCGACGGCCAGGGCAAGGCCGTGACCGGCCTGCGCGACATTCCTGAGAAGACCTACCGCATCGTCGACGCCGGCGCTGGCGGCTCCGACCAGCTCGAGAAATACGCGGGCACCGACCTCTCCGGCGTGATCGTCCTCGAGGACAAGGGTGGTACGGACTCCCGCGACGGCTCGGCGATGACCGAGGAGCTCAAGGCGCGCAACCTGACGGCCCTCTCGCAGGCTCCCGCAGCCCTCATGGTCGCCGACACCGACGAGGTTGACACGCCCTATCAGGCGATCCTCGGCTCGACCACATCGATGCCGACGGTGACCATCACCAAGCAGGGCGGCGAGGCGATCCGCGAGGCCCTGGCCGCCGCCAACGGAGCCGACGTCACCGTGACCGTCACCCACTCCGGCATCGTTCTGGCCTCGAACAACCCGACAGCCTCGGAGTTCTCTGCGTGGGGCGTGGCCCCCGACCTGACCCTCAAGCCTGAGATCGCGGCCCCCGGCGGCGACATCATGTCGGCCTACCTCGGCAACGAGTACCAGCGCCTGTCGGGCACCTCGATGGCCTCCCCACAGGTCGCGGGCATTAGCGCGCTGGTGCGCCAGCGCCTCGCGAGCGATCCCGCCTTCTCCGGCATGAGCGCCGAGCAGAAGAACGCCGTCGTCACCAACCTCCTCATGGGCACCGCCCACCCGCTCATCGACGTCGAACTGGGCGACGGCACCTACTACTCGCCGCGCAGGGTCGGCGCGGGCGCCGTTGACGCGCTCGCAGCGACCACCGCGACCGTCTACCCGAGCGTCGTCGGTGCTGCCGATCCCTCCCGACCCAAGGCCGACCTCGGCGACGGGACGAACGGCTGGACCTTCCAGGTGCGCCTGACCAACCTCTCCGACGCCGCCCACACCTACACCCTCGGCGGACAGGCGCTGTCCGAGATGGTCGAGGAGGGCCTCTTCCTCGAGCACTCGCAGAACTGGGCGGGCTCAGGCATCTCGCTGACCTTCTCCGGTGACGGCATCGCCGAGGCCGGGGACGCCCAGCAGATCACGGTCCCCGCGACATCGAACGCCACCGTGACTGTCACCGTGACCCCCGAGTCCGATTTCGCGACCTTTGCCTCGGAGAACACCCCGAAGGGAACCTTCATTGACGGCGCCGTGACCTTCACGAGCGAGGATGGGACCCCGAGCCTGACCGTGCCCTACCTGGGCTTCTACGGCTTGTGGGGAGCCCCGGACGTCTTCGACGGCAAGTGGTCGGACGATGAGACGACGCCCGTGCACGTCTTCCGCTCGGCGCTGGTCAACGCCCACTCGTCCATCCCGCTGGGCGGGCTGAACCCGCTGTCGGACAAGCAGGATTCGAACCTGGTCACCACGATCAACACGCAGCGCCTCATCACGTCGCGCGCCAAGTGGGCGGGCGCCCCCGACAAGATTGCGTCGATGACCGGCATGCTGCGCTCCGTCCCATCGATGACTCTCACCTACCGCAACTCCGCGGGACAGTCCGTGCGCTCCTACACGATCAACCGCGTACGCAAGTCCCTCTACGACCTCGAGACCGGCTGGACGAAGCCGGGCGAGTTTGCCGGTGAGGAACCCTTCTTCGACGGCTACGACCAGTCCGGTAACGAGCTACCCGACGGCGCCTACACGCTGACGATCGAGGCCGCGACGGACGGTCCGTCCTCGCAGACGCACCGGATGAGCTACGAGTTCACGCTGGACACGCAGGCGCCCGTCATCTCCAACCTGACGGTGAGCGGCGAGGGCGATGCCCGCACGGTTTCCTTCGACGTTACCGACGCCTCGCCCGTGGCCGGCATCGACTTCCACGAGGACGCTGACGGCACGTGGTACTACCGCAAGCTCGTCGAGGACGACGGCGAGGTCCTGGCCGACGGCACGCACCGCTACCACTTCGATGTGCCCGTCTCGGAACTCAGCGCCGCCTGGGCACAGCAGGGGCGCACGGACGAGGCCCCGGTGGCCCCTTACCTGTTCGCATGGGACTGGGGTGTCAACCCCGCCAAGCAGGAGGTGCGCCTTCAGGGTGATCCCGCGCCTGCGCCCGAAGCCGGTCAGTGGCTACGCGATTCCAACGGCTGGTGGTACCGCTACGCCGACGGCTCCTACCCGAGCAACGGTGCGGTGGATATCGACGGAGCTACCTATCGTTTCGATACCAGCGGCTACATGCGCACAGGATGGGTCAACGAGGATGGCGCGTGGTACTTCCACCACGCTTCGGGAGCGCAGGCACACGGCTGGGTGCTCGACGGCCTGACCTGGTACTACCTGGATCCGACGACGGGCGTCATGGCGACCGGATGGGTCAAGGACGGCGAGCGCTGGTTCTACCTGCGCCCCGGCAGCGGTGCACTGGCGACCGGCTGGCTGAACGAAGGCGGCGCGTGGTACTACCTGAGCACCGACTCGGGAGCGATGACGACCGGCTGGCTGCAGCGCGCAAGCGGCTGGTACTACCTGACGCCCGGCAGCGGCGCGATGGCGACCGGCTGGCTGAACGAAGGCGGCGCGTGGTACTACCTGAGCACCGACTC
>CAUVIG010000067.1:0-10362 GCA_963551745.1 uncultured Actinomyces sp. | reverse complement strand
CGCATGCTCGACGTTGTCACGCGCGCGCAGGCCAACAGCCTGTTCAGCACGGTTCAACACGTTGCGCGCCGTCAGCAGTCGCGCGTGCGCATCGGTCATGACTCCCCCTCCCAACAATAGAACACATGTTCGATAGTGGAAGTGTAGAACCCCACTCACACATCTGCGTCCCGAACGCCGATCGCGCGCGAATAGGTCACAATGGAAACACCAAGAAAAGGAGCACGCATGAACATCGACCAGCGCCCCCTTGCCCCCAGCCCCTACGAAGGCCTGGACGTCCCCACGTTCACGCTGTCGTCGAGCGTTCTCACCGACGGCGCACCAATGCCCGAGTCGGCGACCGCAGAGGCCGGATCCCTTTCCCCGGACCTCACGTGGCACGGCTTCCCCGAGGGCACGGCGAGCTTCATGCTGACCTGCTTTGACCCCGACGCCCCGACCCCCTCAGGCTGGTGGCACTGGGCAATTCTTGATATCCCCGCGTCCATGACCCACCTGGAGGCGGGCGCCGGAGCATCCGACCTCATGCTGGACGGGCCGGCTTTCCACCTGCGCGGTGATGCGGGCGAGGCCTCCTACTTCGGAGCCGCTCCCCCGGTCGGCGACCGCCCCCACCGCTACGTATTCACGGTGCACGCCCTCGATACGGATTCACTGGGGCTCGATGACGACACAACCCCGGCCATGGCCTCGTTCGCGGCACTCGAGCACACGATCGCACGCGCCTGCCTGACCGTCACCCACCAGGCCTGAGGACTATGCTGCACATTATTTTTTGGGAGCCGGAAATCCCCGGCAATACGGGAGCCGCTATTCGCTTGTCCGCATGCACCGGATCGATGCTGCACTTGGTCAAGCCGCTGGGCTTCGACATGGATGACGCAAAGCTTCGCCGCGCAGGCCTGGATTACCACGACCTCGCGCACGTCAAGGTGCACGATTCTCTCGACGAGGCACTCGCCGAGGTTCCAGGACACGTCTGGGCACTCACAGGCCGCGCGACCACCATGTACTCCGACGTTTCCTATGCCGATGGGGACGGCCTCCTCTTTGGGCGCGAGTCGGTAGGCCTCTCCGAGGGCGCAATGCATCATCCGCGCGTAGAGGATCGCGTGCGCATCCAGATGGTCGACGGGGTACGTTCCCTTAATTTGGCCAACTCCGCATCGATCGTCCTGTACGAGGCATGGCGCCAGCTGGGTTTCCCGAACGGCATCTAGCCCAACGACGAATATGCAACGAACGAGGCCCGGGTCGGACCGCTCCGCCGGGCCTCGTTTGCCGCACACATCGCTCTTCCGAGCGGTGGGTCAGTGCGCCCGCCACGGGGCGGACGAACGTTCGACCTGCTCTGCGAGCGAAACAATCCTGCGCGGATTTGACCGCCACATCCAGACCAAGCCGATGATCGACACAATGAAAGGCAGGTAGTAGAAGTCGACACCAAAGCCGGTCCAAGCTGAGCGCGCAGAATTGAGCTCATCCAAACCGAGCGACGCAACCCACAAAATAATCGGAATGGCGATCGACAGAGAGATCGTCACCCAACCAACCAGGCGCATGCGTCGGCCGTTATGAGTGAGCGCCGTGGCCGCGACAAGATAGTCGATACCCGCAAGCAGTGCGACGATGCGCGGCCCCCAGGGGTGCCCCTGCTCATGAAAAAGATCGAGGATAGCTGTCACGAGAATCCAGGCTCCGAGAAGCCAAAACAAAGCGATGATGATGCGGCCAAGTCCAAGCGACGGTGGGCGCTGATCGCGCGCACCGACGGCCTCGTTCGTCGTGTCATGTCCGTGCACATGTCTGATCCTACCGACAGCGTTGTCACGACGCATTGCATGAGAGATGACTGCCGCGCGCAACCATGCCGTGTGGCCTGATGCACCAGGATGGAACACCGAGCTTCAGGACAGCGTTGCACAAACGTGGGACAATGGGCCTATAAGGACCGTGAGGCCCGTCATGAAAACAACCATCTGAGCTTCGGCTCATCAGCGAGGAGTTTTAAACCTTGAGCGAATCGACCTACGACATCGTCATTCTGGGTGCGGGTTCCGGCGGCTACGCGACAGCCCTGCGCGCTGCGCAGCTGGGCATGAAGGTCGCCCTCATCGACGGCGATAAGGTGGGCGGCACCTGTCTGCACCGCGGCTGCATCCCCACCAAGGCGTACCTGCACGCTGCAGAGACGGCCGAGGCCGTGCGCGAGTCCTCCAAGTTCGGCGTTTCCTCCACCTTCAACGGCATCGACATGGCTCAGGTGGGCAAGTACCGCGACTCGGTTATTTCCGGTCTGTACAAGGGTCTGCAGGGCCTGCTGAAGTCGCGCAACGTCGAGGTTATCTCCGGCTGGGGCCGCCTCGCCGACGCAAACACCGTCGAGGTCAACGGTGCGCGCATCACCGGCCGCAACATCGTTCTGGCGACCGGCTCCTACTCGCGTTCGATCCCCGGCCTCGACATCGGCGGCCGCGTGATCTCCTCCGACCAGGCCCTTCAGATGGACTGGGTTCCCTCCTCCGCCGTGATTCTCGGCGGAGGCGTTATCGGCCTCGAATTCGCTTCCGTGTGGCGCAGCTTCGGTGCCGAGGTCACGATCATTGAGGCACTGCCCCACCTCGCCAACAATGAGGACGAGGCCATCTCCAAGCAGCTTGAGCGCGCCTACCGCAAGCGCGGCATCAAGTTCCACACGAACACTCGCTTCGCCTCGGCCACGCAGAGCGAGCAGGGCGTGCACGTCACAACCGAAGACGGCAAGGCTTTCGACGCCGACGTCCTCCTGGTCGCTGTCGGCCGTGGCCCCGTGACGGAGGGCCTGGGCTACGAGCAGGTCGGCATCACGCTGGATCGGGGCTTCGTCATCACCAACGATCGCCTGCACACCGGCGTCGGCAACATCTACGCGGTCGGTGACATCGTTCCCGGCCTTCAGCTGGCACACCGCGGTTTCATGCAGGGCATCTTCGTCGCCGAAGAGATCGCCGGCCTGAACCCGACGATGCAGGCTGATATCAACATTCCTCGCGTGACGTTCTGCGAGCCGGAGATCGCCTCCGTCGGCATGACCGAGAAGCAGGCACGTGAAAAGTTTGGAGACCAGGTGCGCACCGTCGAGTACAACCTCGCCGGAAACGGAAAGTCGTCTATCCTGGCCACATCGGGCATCATCAAGCTGGTCTCGGTTGAGGGCGGTCCGATCGTGGGCTTCCACGGTATCGGCGCGCGCATCGGCGAACAGATTGGTGAAGGCGAGCTCATGGTGAACTGGGAGGCGTACCCCTCTGACGTTGCGTCCCTGATCCACGCGCACCCCAGCCAGAACGAGTCGCTCGGCGAAGCGGCTATGGCGCTGGCAGGCAAACCGCTCCACGTCCACAACTGACCGAATTTTTTTAATAGGAGAACACACATGGCAACTTCTGTGACCATGCCCGCTCTGGGCGAGTCCGTCACCGAGGGCACCGTCACCACGTGGCTCAAGCAGGTCGGCGACACCGTCGAGCTCGATGAGCCCATCGTTGAGGTGTCCACGGACAAGGTTGACTCCGAGGTCCCCTCCCCCGTGGCCGGCGTCCTGCTGGAAATCCTGGTCCCCGAGGATGAGACCGTCGAAGTCGGCACCGAGATCGCTCGCATTGGCGACGCGTCCGAGGCCTCAGCTGCTCCCGCCGCTCCCGCTGCCGCACCCGTTGCGGCTCCCGTCGAAGCTCCGGCCGCTCCCGCTACTGCTCCTGCGGCCGCCCCCGCACAGGGCACCGAGGTCCGCATGCCCGCTCTGGGCGAGTCCGTCACCGAAGGCACCGTCACCACGTGGCTGAAGTCCGTGGGCGACGCCGTTGACGCCGACGAGCCGCTGCTCGAGGTCTCCACGGACAAGGTTGACTCCGAGGTCCCCTCCCCCGTCGCCGGTTTCCTCGCAGAGATTCGCGTGCCCGAGGACGAGACCGTTGAGGTCGGTACGGTCGTTGCGATTATTTCCTCGTCCGCTCCCTCTGCTGCTCCCGTCGCCGAGGCAGCGGCTCCTGCCGCACCCGCACCTGTTGCCCCGGCTGCACCCGTGGCTCCTGCCGCCCCGGCTGCACCTGCAGCTCCTGCCGCTCCGGTTGACCCCTTCCCGAACGCGTCGACGCTGGCCCAGGCGGCTTCCGCGGCTCCGGTCGTTGAAACCCCCGTCGCCGTGACCGGCTCCGCCTACGTCACCCCGATCGTTCGCAAGCTCGCCCGCGAGCTGGGCGTCGATCTGGCGTCTGTGTCGGGTACCGGTGTTGGCGGCCGCGTTCGCCGCGAGGATATCGAGGCTGCCGCAGCTGCTGCTCACGCTGCAGTCACGGCCTCCGCCGATCCTGAAGCACCTGCGGCACCCGCCGCACCGGCCGCCGCTGTCCGCGAGCCTTCGCCGCTGCGCGGCACGACTGAAAAGATGTCGCGCCTGCGTCAAACGATCGCCCGCCGCATGGTCGAGTCGCTGCAGACCGCAGCTCAGCTGACCACGGTCATCGAGGTCGACGTGACGAAGGTTGCCGCTGTGCGTGCGCGTTCGAAGGACGCGTTCCTTGCCAAGCACGGCACGAAGCTGACGTTCCTGCCCTTCTTCGTGAAGGCAGCGACCGAGGCACTCGCCTACCACCCGAAGATCAACGCGACCATCAACGACAAGGAGGTCACGTACTTCGACTACGAGCACGTGGGCATCGCCGTTGACACGCCGCGCGGTCTGCTGGTCCCGGTCATTAAGAACGCCGGAGACAAGGACATCGCCGGCATCGCCGCGTCGATCAATGATCTGGCTGCTCGTACTCGCGACTCGAAGATCGGCCCCGACGAGCTGTCCGGCTCGACGTTCACGGTGACCAATACCGGTTCGGGCGGCGCGCTCTTCGACACGCCGGTCCTCAACATGCCGGAGACCGCGATCATGGGTGTCGGCACGATCGTGAAGCGTCCCGTCGTGATGAAGGGTGCCGACGGCGCCGATGTCATCGCGATTCGCTCGATGGTCTACCTGTCGCTGTCCTACGACCACCGCCTGGTCGACGGCGCCGATGCGTCGCGCTTCCTCATGGATGTGAAGAAGCGCCTCGAGGAAGGCACGTTCGAGGCCGACCTCGGACTCTGATCCTCACCGAACACTGATGGGGTGGGCCTCGCATGAGGTCCACCCCATCAGTGTCACTTGGCCAGCCACGAAGTTGTCGGGCGCTATTGCGCCGCGGCACCACTTTGCTGATCGGCGGGCTCCGCTTTCACGATCTTTCCTGACACGGGATCGACGCGCACACGAAGGTCGGTCGCTTGCGGCTCCGAGTTTCTTTCACATGTTCCCGCTCGACATGTTTCTGAGGCGAGAACCGTCAGCGTTGCGCCGACATCGATAGCTCCCGGCTCACACGCCAACACGGACACGTTATCGATCTGGGAGGACAACTGCGCAACGCGCACTCCGTCACTGCGCATCGATGCGATGCGCTTCTTATCTTGATCGAGGAGCTCGCCGCCAAGAACGCTGTCGAGGGACGTTGGATCACCGGCCACCACGGCTTCGTCGCGGGTGCGGATCGCGCGGTTAATCGTTTGCGATAGAGCGGAAACATCGCAGGCGTTACCGGTCGGCTGCTCGTGCGACTGCGAGGACTCGCTGTGAACTGGAGCTTCCCCTTGACCATCGCTCCAAGCGCTGCGCGCCAGGCCGTAGGCCATGGTGGACACACCCGCAACGATCGCCGTCAGACCCATAGCAAGTACGCCCAACGCTCGGCGGCGGCTGTGCTCCCGGGACTGATTTCGACCATGTTCTTCAGGCGAAGCCGACACAGTTGCATGCTCGGACCGACCATCTCTGCGGGTATCTTCGCGCAGTGCAGCGGCGCGCAGGTCGGCAATGACACGCTCAGGGTCCACGGGCTCACGCGAAATCGGACGCTCGATCGGATCGTCAACAACAGGCGTCGCCTCTGTCAGACAATCCTCGCGATCCTCAAAGCCAAGCTCAGCCAGTGCTTCGTCCATATGAAGAATGTGCGCGAGCTGACGCAGACATGCGCGATCAGCCTGGCGACCGCTGTGCCCTTGGCTCCACCCCGGCGTTCCGTCCCGCTCTCCCAACTCGTCGATGAGATCGATGATGACCGCACGCCCGGATGGTGTCACGATGATGTTGGAGGGAGTTAAATCCCCATGAACGATTCCAGCACTGTGCAGAGCACTGACCCCAGCGGCAATCCCCTCGATGATCTGCCGGCGAGTGGCGATGGGACGCAAGTCGGGCGAGCCAATTTCCACATCGAGGGGACGCCCCGCCACATAGTCGTAGACGATTGCCCAGCGCCCATCATCCGATCGCGCAACGTCGCGCAGGGAAACAACGTGTCGCGACGTGACCGAGGCCCATGCCTTCCACCGCTCGAGGCACCGCTCTCCATCTCCGGCAGCGCGCAGCGACAACAGCGCCTCTCCCGCATCCGTGCGCGTACGCCACACGGGACCCGTCGCTCCGATATGAAAGATCTGACCAACGTCGTAACCGCCAATGTTCATACCGACATTGTCCAAAGCCAGGCAATGTGATGCAACTCATTTCACAAAGTGCCTGATCGGACGGGTGGGCTTTCGATCATCAATTGCACGTACAATAATGACGCTATGAGTGAATCGAATCCCCCCGGCAAGAGGCGCTTCTACCAGAACGTCCTCGATGCGTACCGACTGACCAAACGCACCTACCCGGCACTTCCGTGGATGCTTCTCGGAACAGCCGCTGCGGTGATCGCCGTCTTCATGCTGGTGGCCTGGCTGACCAACATGTCGCTCATCGGCTGGCTTGTCGTCGGCATCATGGGCTCATTCACCGCAGCCCTTCTACTGCTGAGCATTCTGACGCGCCGTGCACTGTACTCGCAGGTTGAGGATACGGCTGGCGCCGTGAAGGTTGCTCTGTCTCAGATTCAGCGCGGTTGGGTGATTCCCGAGCAGCCCGTGGCATTCACCCGCGAACAGGACCTCGTGTGGCGCATCGTTGGCCGCGCCGGCATCGTTCTCATTTCCGAGGGCCCGACGTCCCGCGTCCGCCCGCTCCTTCAGGCCGAGACGAAGCGCGTCACCAAGGTTATGCGCAACGTCCCGGTTCATCAGATCCAGGTGGGGCACGATGACGGGCAGATCGCGCTGAAGGATCTGCAGCGTGAGCTGCGCAAGTTGAAGAACGTGCTGACCCCCGAGGAAGTTCCCCAGGTCTCTGCGCGCATTAACGCTCTGCGCTCGGGCGAGCCTCCCATTCCAAAGGGCATCGATCCCCTGCGCGCTAAGCCGTCACGCCGCGCACTTCGCGGCAACTGAGCTTTTTCAAGTGGGCAAGCACATGGTGCTTGCCCACTTGCGTATCCACGATCCGAGACTCATTCGACATGCATACTATGCACATGGTTGCATATTCATTACGCAACGCAGCTCAAATCACGGATACCAAGGAACATAATCATGCACACCAAGAAGATTCTCGCCACGCTCATCCTAGCAAGCACCGCGACCACCATGGCCGCATGCGCAGACCCGGCGACGACCACGAGCACCACAGATGCGACAACCGCCGCGACCACATCGACCACCTCACACTACGACGTCTCATCAATCCCGACCGTCGATGAGATTGCAGCGCTTGTTCCCGACGACATCAAGAAGCGGGGCACCCTGCGCAACGGAGCCTCTACCGGATACGCGCCCGCTGAATACATGGATACCGATGGGCAGACCCCCATCGGCTACGACATCGACATCAACAAAGCGCTCGCCAAGGTCATGGGTCTCAATGCCGCAGAAACAAAGCACTCCGAATTCCCCACGATCATCCCCGCTCTCGGAACGAAGTTTGACGTGGGTATTTCATCGTTCACCATCACCTCCGAGCGTGAGCAACAGGTCAATATGGTGTCCTACCTGAACGTCGGGTCCGCATGGGGCGTCACCGCTGGCAATCCGAAAAATTTCGACCCGGCTGATCCATGCGGCGCGACCATTGCGGTTCAGACCGGCACGGCTCAGGAGGAATACGCAGCAACCCTCTCTGACGAGTGCGTCGCGGCCGGCAAGAACAAGATCACCGTCATGCCTCATGAGCTACAGACGGATATTGCCACCAAGCTGATCGGCGGCCAGTACGACGCAACCCTCGCGGACTCGACAGTCATCGGCTACACGAGTTCGCAGTCTGCCGGCAAGATCGAGCAGCTCGGCGACATGTTCGAGTCGGCCCCTCAGGGCGTTGCAATAGCAAAGGATGACCCACAGCTTGCCGAAGCGGTCCAAAAGGCCATGCAGTACCTCATGGACAGCGGCTACCTGAACGATATTTTGGCCTCATACGGTGTCGAGAATGCAGCTCTGGCTACCGCCACACTCAACCCGACCATCGACTAGCTCGTGACACACTACGCATAATATGCATGGAATTGCATATGGGTGCATAATGGTAGCAATCACGGGCTTTGGCCCACCCCCCATCGGAAGGCACACCATGACCATCTCGAAGGCTCACGCCCTCATCGCTTTCGCGGCCGTCGCCGCTCTTCCCCTCGCCGCCTGCGCGGATCCGACGTCGACCAGCTCGTCGACCAGCGGATCGGACAGCTCCACGGCCGCGGCCACCACGACCTCGTACGACGTGTCTGCGATCCCGACCGTCGACGAGATCGCGGCGCTCGTCCCCGACGAGGTGAAGGCACGAGGCACGCTGCGCAACGGTGCCTCCGCTGACTATGCGCCCGCGGAGTTCCTCGGTGACGATTCGCAGACCGCACAGGGCTACGATGTCGACATCAACAGGGCACTCGCTAAGGTCATGGGCCTGAACGAAGGCACGACCAACCATGCCGAGTTCCCGACCATTATTCCCGCGCTGGGTACAAAGTTCGACGTGGGCATCTCCTCCTTCACGATTACCTCCGAGCGTGAGGAGCAGGCAAACCTGATCTCCTACGTGCAGGTTGGCTCCGCCTTTGGCGTCGCCGCGGGCAACCCGAAGAACTTTGATCCGACCGACCCGTGTGGGAAGACGATCGGCGTTCAGACCGGCACTGCGCAGGAAGACTACGCGACCGAGCTGTCGAACCAGTGCGTCGCCGACGGCAAGGACAAGATCGAGATCATGCCGCACGACTTGCAGACCGACATCGCCACAAAGGTGATCGGCGGCCAGTACGACGCCACCCTGGCTGATTCGACGGTCATCGGCTATACCGCCACTCTTTCGGGCGGCAAGATCGAGCAGGTCGGCGACGTTGTCGAGTCCGCCCCGCAGGGCGTGGCCGTGAGCAAGAACGACGAGCAGCTGACGCAAGCTGTCCAGAAGGCTATGCAGTACCTGATGGACAACGGCTACCTGAAGGACATCCTGGCGACGTACGGCGCGCAGAACGCCGCACTCACCACCGCCGAGCTGAACCCGGCGACGAACGACTGAGGATCTCATGGCAACCATCAAAGACGGCGTTGAGCTGATCGACGCGAAACCGGTTCCCCGCCCGGGGAGGTGGGCGAGCGCAATTGTAGCGGCGATCTTTGCGGCAATGGCCGCCCATGCGCTGGTGACCAATGAAAACTTCCAGTGGCAGGTCGTTTTCCAGTGGCTGTTTTCGCATTCGATCATGCAGGGCGTGCTCTTCACGATTATTCTGACGATCCTTGCGATGGTGGTGGGCACCGCACTCGCCATCATGATGGCGATCATGCGTCAGTCGGTGAATCCGGTTCTGCGCTGGGTCGCGATGGCCTACATCTGGTTCTTCCGTGGAACCCCTGTCTACACGCAGCTCATTTTCTGGTCGCTGCTGCCCACTCTGTACCCGAAGCTCTCCTTCGGAGTGCCGTTCCTCGGCTCTCTGTGGGGCTGGGAGCTGACGTTTGATACGGCCACGTACTTCACGCCGTTCTGGATGGCGTTCATCGGCTTGGGCCTGAACGAAGGTGCGTACCTCGCGGAGATCATGCGAGCGGGCCTGCTGAGCGTCTCGAAGGGTCAGTGGGAGGCCGCCACCGCACTGGGGATGCCCCGTGGAACGATCTTCCGTCGCATTATCCTGCCCCAGGCGATGCGCGTCATCGTACCGCCGATCGGCAACGAGACGATTTCGATGCTCAAGACCACCTCTCTGGTCTCGGCAATCCCCTTCACCCTCGAGCTGACATTCATCGCGCGTCAGCGCGGCCAGGCAACCTTTGCTCCCGTGCCGCTGCTGATCGCAGCTGCAATCTGGTACCTCGTCATCACGAGCCTGCTGATGTGTATTCAGTCCTTCATCGAAAAGTACTACGGCAAGGGTTTCGAGCGCCGCGACAACGCCGGCGCCCACTCCACCGCGGCAT
>CAUVIG010000066.1:0-10459 GCA_963551745.1 uncultured Actinomyces sp. | reverse complement strand
CATCTCAACTACAAGGGCTCGCCTTCGATGACCTTTGACCTGAACGCAACTCTTGTCAAATAAGGGAAGAATCGTCTTTCTCCACTCGAGTTCGCGCGAGGAATGAGCCAGCGAAAATGGTTCGAAACAGCTCGTGAATCGTGCTGACAGGTGCAACCCCTGCCGTTTTGGCAGGGGTTCACTTGTATGTGGTAAACGACTCCCACCTGGCCCTAACCAAGTGGTTGAGCACTGGCAATTATCGTGACACTATAGAAGTAACCATTTACACGATACCTGTGAGGACCCCATGAGTGTTATGCGCCGTTGCTTGGCGCTCGGACTGGCGTCAGTGACCGGCCTGAGCGTGCTTGCATTCTCCCCGGCTGCCCACGCAGCCACCGACCCGCTTCACGATGGCCTGAGCGAGGCCACCGCTGCGGCCTCGTGCTGGGAAATCAAGCAGAACGACCCGCGTTCTCAGAACGGAACGTACTGGCTGCAGACCTCCACCATGGAGGCCCCCGGCCAGTTCTTCTGTGACCAGACCACGGATGGCGGCGGCTGGGTCCTCATCGGACGAGGCCGTGAAGGCTGGGAGACGTGGAGCCAGGGCCAGGGAGACCAGGACAAACTCAAGACCCGTCCGCGCACCGCCGGTGACTTCGAGGTCGTGCAGGCCTCACACCAGACGGTCAACGGCCTGCTCGGCGGCACCTCCGTGTCCGACCTTGAGGACGGCCTCATGGTCCAGCGCGCCTGGAACCACAAGGGCTCCGCCTACCAGACCGTGCGCATGCGCTTCCCGAAGATGCGCGACTTCATCTGGCCGTTCAAGAGCGCTCACCCGGTGGACGTGAAGTTCAACCACGAATGGTGGGTCAACGGCGGCATCGTGTGGGACGGATTCGGTACGAACACCTCCTGGGGTTACGTCAACCTCATCGCCTCCGCGCAGAACAAGTACACGCTCGGTTGGGGCTACGGCCCCCTCGCCACGTCGTCGGCCGACACGTCCTCCTCAACGTCGTACTTCCACCGCAACGGCTCGATCATCAACCCCTACGCCGAGGTCTACGTGCGTCCGCAGCTGCGCTCCACGGACGCCAGCTTCCTCGCCATCGGCGACGGCGGCACGGCTGCTCAGAAGCAGAAGGCCACCGCTTCCGAGTTTGCGTCTCCCATCTCCTGGGGCGTGGCTGGCAACCT
The DNA here is from genome assembly GCA_963551745.1 of uncultured Actinomyces sp. Taxonomy (GTDB): domain Bacteria; phylum Actinomycetota; class Actinomycetes; order Actinomycetales; family Actinomycetaceae; genus Pauljensenia. Next base: position 9,271 of record CAUVIG010000066.1, on the reverse strand, counting down.
CAACGGTTCCATCAAGGAAGGCAACATCCAGGTCCAGGCCTTCGAGCAGATCGGCTCGACCATGTACGTGGGCGGTAACTTCACCGGCGTGCAGAAGGGCAAGAACGGCCAGGAGATCGCATCCTCCGGCCTCGCCGGCTTCGATGCGACGACGGGGGAGTGGAACGGTCAGACCTTCTCCTTCAATAACCAGGTCAAGGACCTCGCCGAGCTGCCGGGCGGCAAGCTCCTCGTGGCCGGCGACTTCACCCAGGTCAACGGTAAGACCCACGTCGGCACGGTTCTGATCGATCCGGCGACCGGCCAGATCGACCCGTCGTGGACCCTGCAGGCCCGCACCGGCACCAACGGTGGCCGCGTCTCGGTCAAGTCCATCAAGGTCATTAACGACCACATCTACCTGGGCGGTATCTTCACGCACTTCCAGGGCAACGGTGCGTCGTGGACCTACGCTCGTAATGGCGCGCGCCTCGACATCAAAGGCAAGCCCGATCGCTCGTGGAACCCCGAGTTCAACGGCACGGTCATCGATATCGATGTCGACGAAAACGAGGCCTACTACTACGCGGCAGGCTACTTCACGCGCGCTCACGACCGAGTCGTCGAAAACGCTGGCCGCCTGTCCACGGCCGCCGGCGCCGCGCTCGACCAGTCCTGGACCTTCCGCCACTCCTACCTGATTGCTAAGTACCAGCAGACCGTGACGGCCGCCAACGGCCGCGTCTACATCGGTGGCTCCCAGCACTCGCTCTTCGGGTACAACTCCGACTCGATGACCCGCACCTCAGGCTCCATCACGATGTACAACGGCGGTGACCTCCAGGCGTCCACCCGCTCGGCCACGGGCGTCGTCTACGCTTCGTGCCACTGCTCCGACTACACCTTCCAGGACGCCTACCAGTTCCTGACGCTGGGCACCACGTGGACGCGAGCCGACGAGATCCAGTGGGTCGGCGGCTGGGACGAGGCCACGGGCCGCCAGCTTGGCTGGACCCCCTACCGCCTCGGTTCCCTGCGCTCCACCGGCGCGTGGGCCCTCGAAATGGCTGACGACGGTGCCCTGTGGGCTGGTGGCGACTTCAACTACTCCTACACGTCCCTGACGGCAGGTCAGTGGTCCGGCGGCTTCGTGCGTATGCCCGCCCGCAACGCCACTGCCCCCGCAGTCCCCGCGAACCTGCGCGCCTCCGACGGCAACTCCAAGGAAGTCACTCTCAAGTGGTCCTCTGTTCCCGGTGCCGTCTCCTACGACATCCTCCGTGACGATCGTCCGATCGCCTCTACGACCTCGAACTCTGTGACCGTGCCCCTGAGCGGCGAGAACCGCTTCTTCGTGCGCGCGGTGGCCTCCGACGGCCTGCGCGGTGCCTCGACCCACGTCTACACGGTCGACTCCAACGGTAAGCCCACCCAGCCCGACGACGCCACGCTGCTCGTCGACGAGGATGACACCTGGGCATACCACTGGTCGACCGATCCGGTCGCCGAGAACTGGGCCCAGACCTCGTTCGACGACTCTGCCTGGAGCCGCGGCGCCTCCCCGATCGGCTACGGCGGCCCCGGAATCAACACGACACTGACCCCGGGCGCGGTGAGGAACCGCCCCATCACCACCTACGCGCGCATCAACTTCACGGTCGCTGATCCCACCGCCATTGGCGGCGTCACCGTCGCCGTGACGGCCGACGACGGTGCCGTGGTGTACGTCAACGGCAACGAGGTGGCCCGCCAGCGCATGGGCGATGGAACGGTTGACGCCTCGACCTACGCGAACGCTTCGGTTGCCACGCCCGCCGCGCGCGCCGACCGACAGCTGGTCTTCGTCTCCGCGGACAAGCTGGTCGCCGGTACGAACACGCTGGCCGTCGAAACGCACCTGAACTACCGCTCCAGCTTGTCGATGACCATCGACGGCATGGTCAAGGTGGTCGCCAAGGGCGACGAGCCTGCTCCCGAACCCCAGCCCGATCCGGAGCCGGCACCCCAGCCGCAGCCGGACGTTCCGCTCACGCCCGACCCGGACAAGCCCCTTGAGGTGCTCGACGTCTCCGCGATGAACCTCGGTAACTTCCTGTACCCCGGCATGTACTGGAACTACTGGAACTCCAAGGAAGCGCCGGACCTGGCGTGGAACTCCACCGCCGACCTGTCCTCGTGGAAGCACGGCGCCAGCCCGCTCGGCTGGGGCGACCGCGACGCCGGCACGCCCTTCACGATGCTGGCGGCGGACCGAGCCATCACGAACTACTTCGTGCGCGACGTCAACTTCGGTACCCTCAGCGCCGATTTCGAGGTCACCCTCAATGTTCGCGTTGATGATGGTGCAGTCATCTACGTCAACGGCACCGAAATTAAGCGCGTGAATATGCCCGAGGGCACGATCGACGCCAACACGCGAGCATCCTCCAACGTGGGCCTCGCGACGGCGAAGAGCAACCTCGTGCGCATCACGGTGCCTCGCAAGGTGCTCCGGGACGGCGTCAACCGTATCGCCGTTGAGTCTCACGCCAACTACGCGAACGCCGCATCCGTGACCTTCGATCTCAAGGCGGACCTGGTGAGGTGATCTCCATGACCGTGACGTCAACCCCTGTCGGCGGCGAGGCTGACCCCGAAGCCGCCGGCGCGGTCGGCACCCCCGCGACCGACCCCGCGTTCGACGCGATGGCGCAGCGTGTGCTCACCCGAGGGCACACGACCACGTGGCTTAACCACTGGTCCCTCCTGCACGCCGACTTCCGCGCGCTTGCTCGCATGCACACTGTCGGCTTCGACGGGACCCTCCTGCAGATGCGTCTGCGCGCAGCAGGCCACGAGGTCGCCCGCACCTCCGCGGATCTCGTCCTGCCGCACGTCTTCGAACGCCTCGAGGAAGGCACTCGCATCACGCTCATCGGTGCTGTGTCCGATGCTGGTCAGGCCGCAGCCGAGCGCCTGTCACGTTTCGACGTCCAGGTCATCAACGGCTACGAGGGCTTGCGTCGATTCAAGGCGGATCCGTCTGTGCTCACCGCCTTCGACCCGCGACTCGTCATCGTCGGCCTCGGAGCGGGGCTGCAGGAAGTCGTCGCTTCCGTTGCGCTCGACCTCCTTCCCGAGGCCTCCGTGTGCACAGCGGGCGGCTGGATCGACCAGTACGCGCGCGCTGCCGACGACTATTTCCCGAACTGGGTGCACGCCGCCCGCCTCGGGTGGGCCTGGCGCATCGCGCACGAGCCCAAGCGCCTCACGAAGCGCTACACCGTCGAAGCCCTCGACTTCGTCGCCCACGCTCCCGAGCTCATCTCGAGGCTCGAGGTGATGGGTAGCTTCGACGATCTCGGACTGGTCGGAGGCGCGACGCTTCGCTGACCGACGTTGACGCCTGTCGTTGTGAAGGAGGCCGGACCCCACGGGGTCCGGCCTCCTTTGTGTTTCTAGATGGGCGGGCGCTACCCGCCGCTGGTGGGTGGTGACGAATACCGGCGCGTGGCGACGGTTGCTCGTACCTGCTGTCATCTCGCATTGTGTGCGGCTAGTGCGGACAGACCCTCGCGCGTGGCTACGTGCGCTCCAGGCGGCTGCAACGGGCTGTTCTGGATAGGAACGGTGCTTCTGGATAGGTGAGTTTCCTGTTCAGATCGCTACAACCTATCCAGATCGTCGTTTCCTATCCAGTTTGCGCTACGGTTCTCCGGCCTTTCAGATGTCCTCGAACGATGAGGGGTTACGCATGCGCGCGGATAGGTTACACGCATGCGGATAGGTTATGCGCACGCGGATAGCTAATTAGCCTATCCATGTGTCAATAACCTATCCGCGTTGTCATTACCTATCCGTATCGTCATAATGTGCCCGTGAAGGCTGGCGATCAGCGAGGTCGCTCCGGCGCGTCGACGCATCGGTGTTCTCGGCTGGGACCGGTGATCGATGTCGCTGCTGACTTGCTGCACGTCGCTGTGGGAAGACGAATGTTGGTTCGCTGTGGTGGCTCGTGACCCTTGTGCCAGCAGTTTTCCTTCCGATGTGTTGATGGACAGATAGAAGGAAGTGCGGATAGCGCGCTCTGGCGCCGCTGGGTGGCTCTGCGCGTGTTTCTGGTTTCTCGCGGAGGAGATCGGCAGCATGACCGTTATCGGCCGATCCTGCGGCTCGATGCATGTCCGCCGACGTGCGCTGCATCAATGTGGAAAGTAACAGGTCAGCGCCTATGTCATGCATGCGCTGTGGTCGGCTTTTGGTGGCGAAAAATGGGTGTAACGATGGGGGAGTGAGTGGCGCTGAACGTGTATCAAAACGCTTCTGAATGGATGCCCAAAAAGGGTTATGCAGTGAATGGCGCAGCCCACACAAAATATTATGAGGGTGTGACACCTCCCTGTGAGTCAGGTGATGGTGGGTGCTTCTTTGTGCGGGTGTCAAACGCTTGTGGGGCACGTGAACTGCTGGTCGGGCCCGCGCTGCTGTGTGATGTGAATCGTTCACTATTGCACGGCTTTTGTTTGACGGCTCAATCTCCACATGTGCGAGGAGTGTGCGTTTGCGCCGTTGTTGGCTTTCTAGTGGGCCATTGAGTGCCGGGTAGAGCGTTGAAAATAAAGGTGTGGCCCGAGCCAATCGGCTCGGGCCACACCCAATCACACACAGAGAGGAATGGCTTAGTAGGCGCCCTCGTGACGCAGGAGCGCGGGAACGGTCTGGAGCATGATCCACGCGTCAAGGGTCAGGGAGCGGTGCTGGGCATAGGAGAGGTCCAGATGGACGGTCTCATCCCAGGAGAGGTTCGAGCGGCCGGAGATCTGCCAGAGGCCGGTGATACCGGGGCGGACGGCGAACTTGCCCATCACGCGGGGTTCGTACTGTGCGACCTCGCTGGGGAGCGGGGGGCGCGGGCCCACGAGGGACATGTCGCCACGCAGGACGTTGAACAGCTGGGGCAGCTCGTCGATCGACGTCTTGCGCAGGAAGGCTCCGATGCGCGTAATGCGCGGATCGTTGGCCATTTTAAACATGATAGAATTTCCGGCCGAGGAGTCGGCCTCGTTGGCCTCCATGAGGGAGGCCTTGAGCTCTTCGGCCTCCACGCGCATGGTGCGGAACTTAAACATGGTAAAAGTCTTGCCGTTGAGGCCAACGCGCTCCTGAGCGAAGAAAGCGGGGCCGCCGTCGCTCAGGCGTACCATCGCAGCGACGATGATCCACAGCGGAGTCAGCAAAATAATGCCGAAAAGAGCTGTGAAAATGTCGCACATGCGCTTGATGGCGTTGTCGGCGGAGGCGGCAAGATTCGACGCGTGCTCGAATGCGAGAGCCGTGGATGCGGCTCGTGCGGTGGGCTTCGTCAAGGTTGTCATCTATGCGTCTTCCTTCTACTTCATCAAACTCAAATGCTGCATGTCGGTTAGCGGCGGAAAATCCGCTCTAGACTGGGATATTCACTAGGTAAACGTCCCTGGCGCAACTCAGTCACCGTTAGGTGTTAACCCTAGTCTATCCATATGGTTAGCTTGGTTGCTAACCAAAGGGTTAAGTACGAGCGAAAATGGGCTGTGACTTTGTACACCCGGCAAGTTGTGCAAGCCGGATCTGAACGTTGCGTGACCGGCTGGTAGGGCTTTGACACCTTGGCAGAATGCGCGGAAAACCACCGAGCGATAGACTGGTAAGCGTGTCGTGACTGGCGAACAGGTGGGCCACCACCGGGGAGCGACGCGTCGGCATCGATAGCCGCCCGCCTGGGCTAGAGGCCACTGCCAACCATCATCGGATGATCAATAGGAGAACCCCATGGATTCCCTCAATGACATGACACTGGCGCAGCTGGATCCTGAGATTCGGGCCGTTCTGGACGCCGAACTCGGTCGTCAGCGTGACACGCTCGAGATGATCGCCTCGGAAAACTTTGTTCCCCGCGCCGTGCTTGAGGCGCAGGGCTCGGTCCTGACGAACAAGTACGCGGAGGGCTACCCGGGTCGCCGTTATTACGGCGGCTGCGAGTTCGTGGATGTCGCAGAGTCCCTCGCCATCGAGCGTGCGAAGCAAGTTTTCGGTGGCGACTACGTCAATGTTCAGCCCCATGCGGGCGCGCAGGCCAATGCCGCCGCCCTGATGGCGATGGCGAACGTTGGCGATACGATTCTCGGCCTGTCCCTGGCCCATGGCGGTCACCTCACTCATGGCATGCGTCTGAACTTCTCGGGTAAGAACTACAAGGCTGTGGCCTATGAAGTTGATCGTGAGACCATGCGCATCGAGCCCGAGAAGGTTCGCGAGGCTGCCCTCGCGGAGCGCCCGCGCGTCATCATCGCAGGCTGGTCCGCCTACCCGCGTCACCTTGACTTCCAGGCCTTCCGTGACATCGCTGACGAGGTCGGCGCCGCCCTCTGGGTGGACATGGCGCACTTCGCTGGCCTCGTGGCTGCGGGTCTGCACCCGAACCCCGTCCCCTTCGCCGACGTGGTGACGACGACGGTCCACAAGACCTTGGGCGGACCTCGTTCCGGCATGATCCTGTCCTCGCGTGGCGAGCAGTGGGGCAAGAAGCTCAACTCCTCCGTGTTCCCCGGTCAGCAGGGCGGCCCCCTCATGCATGTGATTGCCGCGAAGGCCATCGCCATGAAGGTCGCGCAGACGGACGAATTCAAGGATCGCCAGCGCCGTACTCTCGAGGGTGCGCACATTATCGCCGAGCGCCTGGGCGCTGATGATACGAAGAATGCTGGCATTAAGCTGGTCACGGGTGGCACCGATGTGCACCTCGTCCTCGTTGATCTGGTCGACTCTGAGCTCAACGGTCAGCAGGCCGAAGATCTGCTGCACGAGGTTGGCATTACCGTCAACCGCAACGCCGTCCCCTTCGACCCGCGTCCGCCGGCTGTCACCTCGGGCCTGCGCATCGGCACCCCCGCCCTCGCCACGCGCGGCTTCGACGCCGAGGACTTCGCCGAGGTCGCGGACATCATCGGCACGACCCTGGCCCAGGGCGCGTCCGGCGGCAATGTTGAGGTGGACGCCCTGCGCGCCCGCGTCAAGAAGCTGACGGACAAGCACCCGCTCTACGCCGGACTCTGATCGTGAGGGCTCCCTGGGAGGGCCCCGCGGGGGTCCTGGATGGAAAGGCGACCGCTGCCGTTATTAAGGCGGAGCTGAAGGAGCGCGTCGATCGTCTGCGCGAGGCCGGGGTCGTCCCGGGCCTCGGCACGATCCTCGTCGGCGAGGACCCCGGGTCCGTCGCCTACGTCGCTGGCAAGCACCGCGATTGCGCGCAGATCGGCGCCGAGTCGATCCGCGTGGACCTGCCCGCCGATGCGACGCAGGAACAGGTGGAGGCTGCGATTGATCGGCTCAACGCAGACCCTGCCTGCACGGGCTACATCGTGCAGCTGCCCCTGCCGCGTGGAATCGATACGAACGCCGTCCTGGAGCGTATCGACCCCGCGAAGGATGCGGACGGCCTGCATCCGATGAACCTCGGACGCCTCGTGCTGCGAGGCTCGGGTCCCATCGACTCGCCTCTGCCGTGCACGCCGCGCGCGGTCATCGAGCTCATGGAACGCCATGGGATCGACCTGGCCGGCAAGAACGTGTGCGTCATCGGTCGAGGCGTGACCGTGGGCCGTTCAATCGGCCTGCTGCTCATGCGCAAGGAAGTGAACGCGACGGTCGACGTGTGCCACACGGGCACGACCGACCTGGCTGATCATGTGCGCCGTGCGGACGTTATCGTGGCGGCGGCGGGATCTGCTGGGATCATCACTCGCGACATGGTGGCCCCCGGCGCCATCGTCCTCGACGTTGGCGTGAGCCGCGTGCAGGGCGAGGATGGCAAGGCCCGGCTGATGGGAGACGTTGCGGACGGTGTGGATGAGGTGGCCAGCTGGCTCAGCCCCAACCCCGGCGGCGTTGGGCCGATGACCCGGGCGCTCCTCGTGACGAACGTCGTTGAGGCTGCCGAACGCCAGGCGGGAATCGGCGCGAACTGACAGGCGCGCGTGGCCTCGGCAAACGTGGAGGTCGCGCGCGAACGCAGCGGAGGCGCGGTGAGGATATCCATTCCTCGCCGCGCCTCCTCGTTCATCTAGACTGAAGAAAACTCTTGTTAAGGAGAAAACGATGACTCTGACGGTGACCACCGTGAACCTCAACGGCATCCGCGCCGCCCACAAGCGTGGCTTCCTTGACTGGTTGGAGGGGTCCGACACGGATGTGCTGCTCATGCAGGAGGTGCGCGCGCCCGCGGGGATCTCCCGCGAGATCATGGGCGAGGCCTGGGACAGCGTGTGGGTTCCCTGCCGCATCAAGGGGCGTGCGGGCGTGGGCGTGGCGGTGCGACGCGGGCGAGCGGTCCTGGGAGGCGAGCCTCGTCTGGTTCTCGACGATGCTGAGACGGACGTGGATTCGGGCCGCTGGCTCGAAGCCGTCGTGCGCCCCGAGGGCGGCGAGACTCCCGTGCGGGTGGTCTCCGCCTACTTCCACTCGGGTGAGAAGGACACTCCCAAGCAGGATGCCAAGATGGCCCACCTGCCGCGCATCGGTGCGCGCATGGCTGAGCTGATCGCCGAAGAGGTTGCCGGTGGTATTTCCTCGCTCGTGTGCGGCGATTTCAACGTCGTACGCTCGGAAGCTGACATCAAGAACTGGAAGCCGAACCACAACAAGCGCGCCGGCGTCCTCGACGAGGAGATCGCCTTCCTCAATCAGTGGGTGGAGGAAGGCTGGCGGGACACCGTGCGCGACCTGGCCGGCGACGTGCAGGGCCCATATTCGTGGTGGTCGTGGCGCGGCCAGGCCTTCGTGAACAACGCGGGCTGGCGCATCGACTACCAGTATGCGACGCCCGCCCTGGGCGAGCGTGCGTGCTCCTTCTCGATCGGCCGTGCAGACGAGTACGCGGAGCGCTTCTCGGATCACGCGCCGGTCTGCGTGACCTACGAGATCTGACGTTTCGTCGACGAGGCCGCGGCCTGGGGGTACTTCCCGGGACACAGCCTTTCGCGTATGTGCTGAGGTGCTCGTCGGCGGTTGTGGGGCTTGGTCGGGCTACCTGTGTCAACGAGAACGCTGGTGCCCGGACCACCAGCCGGTGACAGTCTGGCGAGCGGGGTCTCAGTGCCCGGAGGCGTCGAAGTCGAACAGAGCCATTGAGGAGTAGATGCCCGAGGGGGCGATGCGGTCCAGGCGGAAGCCGGGAACGATCCAGGAGGCCTCGATGGTCGCACCGATGTCAAGAGCCATGTCCAGGGCGATGTCGTCGACGTCCTGGGCCAGCGTTACGTGTGGGTGATATGGAAAG
>CAUVIG010000065.1:0-10546 GCA_963551745.1 uncultured Actinomyces sp. | reverse complement strand
CCAGGGGCCCAGCTCGTTAGCCACGGCCAGGGTCGTCAGGTTCGAGGGGTTCACGTCCGCGCTGCCCCACACCTTCTCGCCCGCGATGAGGATGACGAATGCGGTCGCGGTGCACACGACGATCGTGTCAATGAAGACGCCCAGGGACTGAATGAGGCCCTGGCGCACCGGGTGGGACACGGTCGCGGTCGCGGCGGCGTTGGGAGCGGTACCCTGGCCGGCCTCGTTGGAGAAGAGGCCACGCTTGGTGCCGTTGATCATCGCGGCGATGATGCCGCCGCCCAGGCCACCGACAGTGGCGTCCGTGGAGAATGCGGAGGTGAAGATCTGGCCGAGCACAGTACCGAACTGCGTGATGTTCATGAGGCAGACGATGGCGACCATGATGACGTAGATCGTGGCCATGATCGGGGCCATCCACTCGGTCACGCGGGCGACGGCGCGGATGCCGCCGAAGATAACCATCGCGGAGAAGACGAAGATCAGGCCTGCGACGGTGAGCTGCGCGGCCGAGAAACCGCCCGCTCCCTGCAGGGGTTCCTTCGCGGCCTCGCCGAAAGCGCTCGTGAGCGTGCCCGCGATGGCGTTGGACTGCACGGAGGTGATGACGATGCCGCAGGTGACGACGGTGATGACGGCGAAAACGTTGGCCAGGACGCGGTTCTTCATGCCGCGCTTGATGTAGTAGGCCGGGCCGCCGCGGAAGGAGCCGTCGGAGTGCTTGACCTTGAAGATCTGGGCCAGTGTCGCCTCGAAGAACGCGGTCGCCATGCCCACCAGGGCAACGACCCACATCCAGAAGATCGCGCCGGGGCCGCCGAACATGAGTGCCGCGGCCACGCCGAACACGTTGCCGATTCCCACGCGTGCGGCCAGTGAGATCGCGAAGGCCTGGAAGGAGGAGATGCCGCCCTCGGCGCCCTTGCGCGAGCCGAGGACCGTGCGCACCATCTCCGGGAAGAGACGCAGCTGCACGCCGCGGGAGACGACCGTGAGGATCACGCCCACGCCGATCAAGATAACGATCGTCAGGTGCATCGTGATCCAATCAGCTACCTGCTGCTCGATCTGGGCAATGTGTTCCACAGGAGCCTCCCGGGGTGTCAATGGGCGAGGCCGTGGATGGGTCGCGGGGCCTCGCGCGCTTCGCGGGCCGCACCCGCTTGTTGTCATGGGACCCGTTCATCTTGCCACAGGGCTCCGCGCGAGGCAGGCGACGTCTCGCCACGCGCACGGCGCACCGTTCCTGGACGGGGTACCCGGGCCTCGTCGATGAGCTGTGGGAAGGGCCCGGCGGCGCGGGGACGCAGACGTGGGCGCACTCTGGGACAATGGGGGCATGAGCGCGACTTTGAACGAGATCCTGGACGACCTGGAGGACGAGGGCCGTCTGGGCGACGACGATGCCCTGTACGAGGCCTTCGTGTCCTGGGCCGAGGGCACCGGGCGTCCGCTCTATCCCCACCAGGAGGAGGCCCTGGTCGAGATCCTGGCGGGCAACCACGTCATCGCGGCGACTCCCACGGGGTCGGGCAAGTCGATGATCGCACTGGCCGCACACTTTACGTCGATGGCCCACGGGGGCCGCTCCTACTACACGGCGCCCCTGAAGGCCCTGGTGTCGGAGAAGTTCTTTGACCTCGTGTCCCTGTTCGGCGCGGACAACGTCGGCATGGTGACCGGCGACGTGTCCCTCAACGCTGACGCGCCCATCATCTGCTGCACGGCCGAGATCCTGGCGAATCAGTCGCTGCGCGAGGGGCCGACGCTGGACGCGGACATGATCGTCATGGACGAGTTCCACTTCTACGGGGACCGTCAGCGCGGCTGGGCATGGCAGGTGCCGCTCCTGGAGCTGAGGACCCCGCAGGTGGTCGCAATGAGCGCGACGCTGGGCGACACGACGCGCTTCGAGCGCACGTGGAAGGAACGCACCGGGCGCGACGTCTCGCTCATCGACGACGCTCAGCGCCCCGTGCCCCTCGAGTTCGAGTACGTCGTGGACCGCCTACCCGACACGGTCGAGCGGCTGCTGGGCGAGGGCCGCTGGCCCGTCTACATCGTGCATTTCTCCCAGCGCGACGCGGTCGCGACCGCGCAGTCTTTCGACCGTTCGTCACTCATTTCGCCCGAGCAGAAGAAGGCGATCGCCGCACAGCTGGCAGGCGTGTCGTTTACGAAGGGCTTCGGGCGGACTCTCAAGTCGCTACTCGCGCAGGGCATCGGCGTGCACCACGCGGGCATGCTGCCGCGCTACCGCCGCCTCGTCGAGCGCCTCACCCAAGCGGGCCTCCTGCCGATCGTGTGCGGCACGGACACCCTGGGGGTCGGCATCAACGTGCCAATCCGCACGGTACTCATGACGTCGCTCGTGAAGTATGACGGGCGGCGCATGCGCCACGTGAGCGCGCGCGAGTTCCACCAGATCGCGGGCCGCGCGGGCCGCGCCGGCTTCGACACGGTCGGTTTCGTGCGCGTCCTGGCCCCCGAGCACGAGGTCGACGCCGCCCGTGAGCGCGCACGCCTGAGCGCCGCTCAGGAGGCCGCCCGCGACACGCGCGAGGCCAAGCGCGCCGCGAAGAAAACCGCGAAGAAGCGCAAGGGCCCGGTCGAGGGCGAGATCTCGTGGACGCGCTCGACGTTCGAGCGCCTCGTGGATGCGGCTCCCGAGCAGCTCAACAGCCGTTTCGAGATGACGCACGCGATGGTCCTCAACGTGTTGGCAGGGGCGCCCTCGGCGGGGCGAGACCCGGGCGAGCACCTCGTGTGGCTGGCACGCAATAACGACGATCCGCCCACGGATCGCAACCCGCACCTGCGCCGCCTGGGCGAAATCTACACGTCGATGAAGCAGGCGGGCGTCGTCGAGCACGTGTCCTCGGCCGAGGCCTCGGCCTCGGGTGAGCCGCGCCTGCGCGCGGCCACCGACCTGCCGGACGACTTCGCACTCAACCAGCCGCTCTCCCCCTTCGCGCTGGCCGCGCTCGAGCTCCTAGACCCCGCGTCCCCGACCTTCGCTCTGGATGTCGTCTCGGTCATCGAGTCGGTCCTGGAGGATCCGCGTCCGCTGCTCTTCGCGCAGGAGAAGGCCGCGCGCGCCGAGGCCGTGGCCGCGATGAAGGCGCAGGGCATGGAGTACGACGAGCGCATGGCCGCCCTCGAGGAGGTCACGTGGCCGCGCCCGCTGGCCGATCTGCTCGGCGACGCGTTCGCGGTGTACCTGCACGCGAACCCCTGGATCGAGGACCAGGAGATTTCCCCGAAGTCGGTCGTGCGCGAGATGATCGAGAACGCGCTGACGTTCACCGGGATTGTGGGCCGCTACGACGTGGGCCGCTCCGAGGGCATCGTGCTGCGCTACCTGACGGACGCGTATCGCGCGCTACGCCAGATCGTGCCCGACGAGCTGATGACGGACGAGCTGCGTTCGATCATTGCGTGGCTGTCGGCGCTGATCCGCGCGGTCGACTCCTCGCTGCTGGACGAGTGGGAGGCCATGTCCACGGGGCAGGCCCTCTCCCCCGCGTCCGAGGGCGACGGCACGGAGGGCGCGGAGCTGGCGTTTGGCGCGCGGGAGGACGGGACCGTTCCTTTCAGCGCGAACCGTCACGCGTTCCGCACGGCGATCCGTGGCGCGCTATTCGAGCGCGTGGAGGCGATGAGCCGCGACAACGTCGAGGCCTTGGCGCGCCTGGACGAGGCCTCGCGCACCCCAGTGGCCGCCCCGTGGGGCGAGGACGAGTGGGATGCGGTGCTCGAGCGCTACTGGGCGGAGCACGAGTGGATCGGCATCGACCAGCGTGCGCGCGCCCTGTCGCTGTGCTCGCTGGGCGAGGCCCCGACCCGCGAGGACGTGCTGGAGCTGGCCCCCGCCGCGGTTTCGTCCGATTTCGAGCGCGCCCAGGCGGCACGCATCGAGGCGATCGCGGACACGGTCGATCAGGCTGCGGCCGGCACGTTCTGGCTGGCCACGCAGACACTGTTCGACCCGGAGGAGGACATGGACTGGCGCATCGTCGCCCTCGTGGACGTGCCCGCCTCGGACGAGGCGAACCGCGCCTGCCTGGCAACGATCACCGTCGGGCCGCGATAGGGTTCGTCACCCCACCTTCGCCGGGTGGGCGAAACAGCGGCCGTCAGACGCTGCTGCGTGCCTCCCGCGATCGATCCGGATACGCCCTAGACACTGGCCGCTCTCCGATCTCCTCCTGGAGGCGCACGAGATACCCGTCGGGGTCCTGGATGAGGAACTGCCGGACGCCGATCTCCACATCGCCCGCCCGGTACCACGTCTCTTCGGGTTCAACAAAGATCGGCCACTGCGCCTGCGTGAGGCGCTCCCACGCGGCGCCCAGAGGTGAGACCTGGATCTCAAGGTTAATCCCGCGACCGAGTGGCGCCTCAAGCGTGCCGGTCGCCCACGTCCTGCCCTGATCAATCTGGTCGAGCATCAGGTGCGCGCTGCCTAACACGAGGTATCCGAATCCCTCTTTCGGCCTCTCGTACCGGAGGGAAAACCCGATGAGGTCGCACCAGAATCGTTTGGAGGCCTCGTAGTCCGTGACGGCAAGTTCTGGAACGAGGCCGGGTTCGCTGCTCATTGCTTCACTCTAGCAACCCCATACGGGACTGTGTCCGGCAGATGCACAGACCGTCAGCGTCGCGACGCCTTGCGAATCAGCCAATCGGCGGCCGCGAAGAGCGCCATGAAAAGCAGGGCGCCGATCAGGATCACCACGATGTTGATCGCGACCTGCGCGTAGCCGAGCCGCCACACGTTCACGAAGCCGTAGGGGTACTGGTGCGTGAAGGTACCTCGCACGAGCGTGTACGCCACCCACGCGACCGGGATCAGCAGGGCGCGCCCCAGCGTCGCCCACGTGATGCCGCCGCGCGGACCCGCGAGCGCGGCCGTGCCCACGAAGGCGGCCGGGACGACGATGTGCTGCAGCGGGTTGGTGACGAGCGCGAAGCCGGAGAGGACCTCGTAGGGGCCAATCAGCGTCGCGTAGACGATCGCGGTCACGGTGATCATCATGAGCGCACACAGGTGCGTGGCCCTCCCCCACGCCCCGACGCGGCCTCGGCGCGCGAGGCGGGTCGAGATGATCGCAACCATGATGTTGGACAGCTCGGTGAAGTAGGACAGGCAATTGATAAGGCGCTCGGGGGCACCCGCCCAGCCGTGGGGGGCACCCGCGAAGATGCCCTCCTCGACGTAGGTCGGCGCAGCGTAGCCATCGAAGGCCGTAATGATGAGGGTGGCGGCGACGCCAGCCCAGGCGAGGGCTGCGACCGCCCAGTAGGCGGCGCGCCCGCGGCGGCTTAGTTCGGTCAGCTCAACCATACGATCTCGACTCTCACGGAAAACGGCGGTTATTGAAACAGATCTGAGTGGGATCCCGTACGAATTGCTGTCACGACGCAGATCTCTGGCTCATCCAGATAAATCAACAGCCAATCCGGACGAATGTGACATTCACGAAAACCCGCATAGTTCCCGGTCAATAGATGATCTCGCCGCGAAGGAGGCAGAGCGTCGCCCGCGAGGATCAGATCAATGACCGCTTCGAGTTCCTTAATTGGAAGTCCTCGTTGACGAGCCCTCTTCAGGTCTTTCTTGAATTGAGCGGTCATCACGAGGGCACGCTGGCCCCGCTGAGCCTCACTCATCATCGACGTCCGCGAACGCTTGCGCCGCGGACGGGTAACGGGTAGCCGCAACACGACCTGCGGCAATGTCACGCGCCTCGCGCATAGCGAGCTCAGTTTCGGCGTTGTAGCGAGGCTGGCGCAAGTCAAAGGGCAAGCCGCCCTCCATGATCGACTTATGAAGGAATACGTTGACAGCATCCGTGAGGTTCATGCCGAACTGGGCATACACTCTCTCGGCTTCTTCCTTCACACTTGGATCCACACGCATGTTAAGCGTCGCCGTTTTCATATCGCCACACCTTTCAGACGAATGTACGACTTTGATTATACAACGCCCGCCAGATGTGTGACAGATGCCTGAGTATGCACAGGTAGCGACTGGGTTCCCGCAATTGAAGTCGGCATGCTCAAAAAGCCCAGTCGGAGTTCAGATCCGGCCAGGGTCAGACCTGCGCGAGGTCCGTGACCTCGGCGTCCGTGAGGTCCACGAGGTCGAGGGGGCTCAGCTCGGCGCTGAGGCCTCGGCGCCCGCCTGAGACGATCATGGTCTCGTGGTCCAGGCAGGAGGAGTCGATGAACAGGCGGTGAGGCGTGGTCTGACCGAGCGGGCTGACGCCGCCCACGACGTAGCCGGTGCGGCGCTGGGCGACGGCGGGGTCGGCCATGGCGGCGCTCTTCGCGCCGGCTGCCTTGGCGATCAGTTTCATGGACAGGTGAGCCAGGGCGGGCACGCAGCCGACGACGAACTCGCCGGTGGGCTCCAGGCGCACCATGAGCGTCTTGAAAGCCTGGGTGGGGTCGATGCCCAGCTTCTCGACGGTTTCCTCGCCGTACGCGCGGGCGGCCGGGTCGTGCTCGTACTCGTGAAGGGTAAAAGCAACGCCGGCCGCCGTGAGCGCCTCGATGGCGCGGGTGGGGCCGCTGCCGTGATCCTTGCTGTGTTTACGAGCCATGACCCCAGTGTAGGACGCGTCAGAGGATGGACGCCGTCGGGTCGTCGACGACGGCCTTACCGAAGGGGAAGCAGGTAATCGGGATCATCTTCAGGTTGGCGATGGCCAGCGGGATGCCGACGATCGTGATGGCCTGCGCGGCGGCGGTCGTGATGTGCCCGATGACGAGCCACAGGCCCGCGACCAGGAACCACACGATGTTCATGAGGGCAGAGCCAGCGCCCGCGTTCGGCTTGTCGATGACGCGCTTGCCGAAGGGCCACAGCACGTATCCGGCGATGCGGAAGCACGCTACCCCGGCGGGGATCGTGACGATGAAGATGCAGGCGAAGACACCCGCAAGGAGGTATCCCAGAAAGAGCGGGAGCCCTCCGAAGAGGAACCAGATGATGTTCAGCAGGGTACGCATCGCGTGTCCTTTCCTTGATCTGTGAACATTCTAGTCTGCCACATCTCCTCGCTCAGATCTCCCTGAGTGACCCCTGATTGACTCCTGAAAGTATCTCCGCGCGTACCATGAGCCCATGAGCATTCCCGAGGCCATCGCCGCTGCCCGCGACCGCATCGACCGCGCGACGTCCGCGTGCGTCCGCACCGATTCGGTGCACCTGGAGCTGGCGGTCAAGACGCGCACGCCCGAGGAGTGCCGGGCCGCCGCCGCGGCCCTACGCGAGGCGGGCCTGCCGATCCTGCTGGGCCACAACCGGGTGCAGGAGGCGCGCGCGACGGCGGAGGCGATCCGCGAGGTGCCCGGCGCGCGCATCCACCTGATTGGGCCTCTGCAGTCCAACAAGATCAACCACGCGCTGGCCTGCGTGGACGCGATCGAGTCGCTGGACTCCTCCGCCCTGGCCTCGAAAATCGACGCACGCGCGACCGGCACGCTCCCGGTGTTCGTCGAGGTGAACGTCTCGGGCGAGGCCACAAAGCACGGCTGCGCCCCCTCCGACGTCGCCGCGCTGATCGACGCGGTCGAGGCCTCGGCCCACCTGCAGCTCGCGGGCTTCATGACGGTGGGCCTGAACTCCCCCGTCGAGGCCGACGTGCGCGCGGCCTACGCGCAGCTGCGCGGCATCAGGGACGAGGCCGCCGCGCGCCTGGGCATCAACGAGTCCGACCTTGCGCTGTCGATGGGTATGAGCCGCGACCTGGAGTGGGCCATCGCAGAGGGCGCGACGATCGTGCGCCTGGGCACCGCGATTTTCGGCGCCCGCCGCGCCTAACAAGACCGCTCATCCACACCCGTGTCGCACCCGTTAGGATTGACAGCATGATGAGCGTTTTTGCTGGAATATCAGCGTCGATCCTGGCGCTCGCGCCGATCACCAACCCGATCGGCGCCCTCGCCGGTTTCGCTGGCCTCACCGCCGGTAACACCCCTGCTGCAATTCGCTCGCAGGCGTGGAAAACCGGTATCTACGTGTTTGCGATCCTGACGACCTTTGCAGTCTGCGGCTCGTTCATCATGCGATTCTTCGGCTTCGACCTGCCCTCCCTGCAAATCGCCGGCGGCCTCGTCGTCGCACACTCGGGTTTCTCGATGCTAGAAAACAAGCGCCGCTCCACCAATGAGGAAGACCAGCACGCGATACTCAAGGAGGACGTGTCTTTCTCCCCCATGGCGCTCCCCCTCATTGCAGGACCCGGCTCGATCGGCGTCGTCATCGCGTTGGCCGCCCGCAACACCGCCGTCGGTTTTCAGATCGGAATTGTCCTGGGCATCCTGATCACGGCCGCCACCATCGCGGCGCTTCTGCGCTACGGAACACCCTGGATCGACAAGGTCGGAGCTACCGGCGTCGGCGCGATCACACGAGTTATGGGCTTCCTGATCCTCGTCATCGGCGTCGAGCTCGTCATCCACGGGGTACGCGCCCTCCAGCTCTTCTAAGCGAAAACCCGCCCCGGCCTCGTCGAAACGACACCGGAGCGGGCAACCGCGAATACGGCGCGCTCAGGGGATGCGGTGCACCCACTCCTCGCGCGCGAACTTCGTCTCACAGCGCTTACGTGCGACCTCGAGGTCCGCCTCGGTGATGGTGCCGACGCTCGCGTTGTACTTCTCCTTGAAGTGGTCGAAAAACGTCTGAAGGATCTCCTCGCGGGGAAGACCGGTCTGGGAACGCATGGGGTCCACGCGCTTGACGGCGCTGCGGGTGCCCTTGTCGCGGATCTTCTCCATGCCGATGCGCAGGACCTCGTTCATCTTGATGGCGTCGATGTCGTAGGCCATGGTCACGTGGTGGACCATGTAGCCGTTGGCCCAGCGCTTCTGCGCGGCGCCGCCGATCTTGCCCGCCTCAGAGGCGATGTCGTTGAGCGGCACGTACTTGGCCTTGATGCCCAGCTTTTCGAGGACCTCCATGACCCACTGATCGAGGTAGGGGTAGGCCTGCTCGAAGCTCATTCCCTCCACGAGGGCGGTGGGGATGACGAGCGAGTAGGTGATGCAGTTGCCGGGCTCCATGAACATGGCGCCGCCGCCGGTGACGCGCCGCGACACGGTGATGCCGTAGCGCTCCACGCCGTCGGACTGGATTTCGTTTTGGTAGGACTGGAAGGAGCCGATGACGACCTGGGGGCCGTTCCACTCCCACAGGCGCATGAAGGGCTTGCGGCGCCCCGCGGCGACGTCTTCGACCAGGGTTTCGTCCATGGCGACGTTGATCATCGGATCGACGACGGGGCCGTGGATGACGTCGAAGTCGATGTCATCCCACGACAGGGCGGCACCCAGCGCGCGGCGTACGGCGATGCCGACGGCCTCGGGGGTCACCCCCATGAGGGTGTCGCCCTCGTGGAGGGCGGCCTCGACGCGCGCGGCCAGATCCTTGGCGCTCGACGAGGCCGGGGCACCCTCGAGGGACGCGGTGATCCGGGTAAGCGCGTCGTCGGGGTCGAGGAAGAAGTCGCCCGACACGCTCACGCGCGCGAGGCGGTCCTCCTCCACGTCGGTGTCGACGACGACAAGCTTACCTCCGGGGACTTTGTACTCTCCATGCATGCCCACGATTGTAGGCGCTCCCCTCACGCCCAGTCGGGCAGGACGCGCACACCACCCTTGTCGGCGGAGGCGGCGAGCATGCCGTAGACGCGCAGGGCGTCGGAGACCTGGCGGGCGCGAGGCTTGGAGGGCTTCCACGGGGCGGCACCCTTCTCGGCGCGGCGGCGCTCGAGTTCCTCGTCGCTCACGTTTGCTCGCAGGACACGGTTGTTGACGTCGATTTCAATCTCGTCGCCGGTGCGCACGAGGCCGATCGCACCGCCGGCCGCGGCCTCGGGCGAGATGTGACCGATGGAGATGCCCGACGTGCCGCCGGAGAAGCGGCCGTCGGTGATGAGCGCGCACTTCTTGCCCAAGCCCAGGCCCTTGAGGTAGGAGGTCGGGTAGAGCATTTCCTGCATGCCGGGGCCGCCCTTGGGACCCTCGTACTGGATGACGACGACGTCGCCTTCGGTGACCTGCTTGGACAGGATGGCCTCAACGGCTTCCTCCTGGGATTCGACGACGAAGGCCTTGCCGATGAAGTGGAAGAGGGACTCGTCGATGCCGGCGGACTTGATGATGGCACCGTTTGCGGCGATGTTGCCGTAGAGGACGGCCAGGCCGCCGTCCTTCGTGTAGGCGTGCTCGACGGAGCGGATGCAGCCGGAGACAGAGTCGGTGTCGAGGGACTCGAACCGGTTGGCGGTCGAGAAGGCCTGGGTGGTGCGCACGCCGCCGGGGGCGGCGAGGAAGCGTTGCGTGGCTTCGTCGGTGGCGCGCCCGCTGCGCACGTCCCACGCGCCCAGCCAGTCGGAGAGGCTGTCGGAGTGGACGGAGTGCACGTCGCGGTTGAGCAGGCCTGCGCGGTCGAGCTCGCCGAGCAGGGCGGGGATGCCGCCGGCGCGGTGGACGTGCTCGATGTGGTAGGTCGTGGAGTTGGGGGCGACCTTGC
>CAUVIG010000064.1:0-10555 GCA_963551745.1 uncultured Actinomyces sp. | reverse complement strand
ATGTCGATGCCGGTGCCATCGGGCAGCTGCAGGTCCACCAGGATCACGTCGGGACGCACCAGGTCAGCGCGGCGCACGGCATCAGCAACGGAGCCGGCCTCGGCGACAACCTCGAGGGCGTCGTCGCGGTCGACGATCTCGGCAATGCCACGTCGAACGATCTCGTGGTCGTCAATGATCATGACGCGCGTACGCGCGGACGTATTTTCACTCACGTGTTGATTCTAACCGTCGGGAGGGCAAACGCCCTCGTGTACTTACTACTTCTCGGGAGACAGGCGGCTCATCGCATCCTGTGCGGCCGCGTTCTCCGCGTGCTTCTTCGACGAGGCCTGCCCCGAGCCGATCGGATCGGGGCACTTGGAGACGAAAGCGCGGGCCGTGAACACGCGCTGGTGGTCCGGTCCCTCCCCCTCGACCTCATATGAGACCTCGCCCAGGCCCTGCGCCTGCGAGTATTCGATGAGGATCGTCTTCCAGTCCTGGTGCTGGCCGCGCAAGGGCGCATCCACGAGGAGAAAGCTCAGGCGCTCGAGGATGACCCGGCGTGCCTCTTCCAGGCCGCTGGTCAGATAGGTCGCGCCGATGAGAGCCTCGAAGGTGTCGGACAGGATCGAATCCTTGTCGCGTCCCCCGTGCATCGACTCGCCCTTGCCCAGGAATACGAAGTCCCCCAGGCCGATCCGGCGGGCGGCGGCAGCCAGGGGCTGCTGGGAGACGGTCGCCGCACGCATGCGCGACAGGTCCGACTCGGCCACATCCGGGTACTGCTCGTAGAGTTTCTGCGCGATCACGATCGACAGGACCGAGTCACCCAGGAACTCGAGGCGCTCGTTGTTCGCGATGCCCCCGGCCTCGTTCGCGTAGGACCGGTGCACGAGCGCCAGCTGCAGGAGCGGGGCGTCGATGCGGGTTCCCCACGCCTCCACCAGCGCCTCCGTATCGGTGCGCGGAGGAACGGGCAAGTGCTTGGAACGACTCATCAGGATCGCCCCGGCTCGGCGTCATCGCCCAGCAGGGAGGCCAGAGAGGCCAAGCGCGGATCGACAACGAAGTGCTCGTGGTCGGACGGCAGATCCGCCCACTTCTCGCCGCAGACGTCGCACAGGCCCGCGCAGTCCTCACTGCACAGCGGGCGCGGATCCACGAGGGGAACGATCGCATCGCGCAGCTGCGTCTCGATGTCGATCGTGTCGCGCTCGCCGATGACGAACAGGTCCTCGACCTCCTCGTCGTCCTCGGAGGGGGTCAGGGCGGGTGCGTCGGACTCGAAGTAGACCTCCGCGCTGGAGACGTCGTGGTGGTCACGCACCTCGTCGAGGCAGCGCACGCACTCCCCGATGAGATCCACGGAGGTGGCGAGCTGCACGAGTACGCCGTCCTCGACGCTGGTGAAGTCCACCGACACGTCCAGAGGGACGCCGGGGACAGCCGACATGGAGGGGGTGCCCAGGTCGTCGGGGGTCACCCACACGAGGTCCTGGTGCAGCGTCGAACCCAGGGCGCGCGGCAGGCGCGCCAGGGACAGGGTCAGGGAATTGTCAGTCATTGGTCAGATCCACATCGGTGACGTCGACGCCGCGGCGTTCCGCGATCGTGCGACGTCCCGCGTCGGTGCGACGCGCAAGGTCGGAAATAAGGTGGGAAAGCTCGTCCAGCGAGGAGGCCACGTAGTCGTCGGCGCCCTCACGCAGGGAGGTTGCCGAGCGCTTGGCCTCGGAAACGATCTCACGGGCACGATCCTCGGCCATGCGCACGATGTTCTCGGTAGAGACGATGCGTGCGGCCTGAGCGTTCGCATCGGCGATCGTGGCCTCAGCATCCGAGCGGGCCTGGGAGACGAGCGCGGTGGCCTCGTCGTTTGCGCGCGAGCGCGTGCGCTCGGCTTCTTCCTCGGCATCGGCGAGGATCTGCGCGGCGCGCTCATTGGCCTGATCGAGGGTCGAGGAGGCGCGCGAGTTCGCCTCGGCGATGCGCGTCTCCGCGGCAGAATCGGCGCGTCCCAGGACGGCATCCGCGTCGGCGACGACGGCATCGGCGGCCACGAGGTCCTCGGGCAGAGCCTCGCGGGCCTGGTCGAGCAGGTCGAGGATCTCAGCCTTGTTCACCATGATCGAGGCCGACAGGGGAACCGCGCGCGAGGACTCAACGAGATCCTCAATCTGGTCGAGGGCGGCGATCACCGTGGAGGGACCGTAGACGGTTTCCTCATTCCACTCGTCCTGAGTCTGGTTGTCGGTCGTGTCAGCCATGGCTGCCTCCTGCGTTCCACCGGGCATTATTCAGCTTCTATTGTCGGTGAAAAATCGCTCAATCGCTGGAGGGACATACCGAGAAATATCCTTTTTCAGACCCACGAGTTCGCGCACGGCGCTCGATGAGACGTGTGCGAGGGCCGGACGGGTCGGAATCCACCAGGTGTCGACGCCCCCAATCTCACGGTTAAAGACCGCCTGAGGGGCCTCGTAGTCCACGTCGATCGAGGAGCGCACGCCCTTAACGATGAGGGTGGCTCCCAGGCGGGAGGCCTCGTCCATCGTCGCCCCTTGCAGCAGGACGACCTCAACGCCGCCCAGGTGTGCGGTGGCTCCCCGGATGAGCGCGACGCGCTCTTCGGGAGCGATAAGGCCGCGCTTGGCGGGGTTCGCTCCGACGCCGATGATGAGGCGATCGGCGATGGCGCAGACGCGCTCGGCAACGTCGAGGTGCCCGTTTGTGAAGGGGTCAAAAGAACCGGGGAACAGAGCGATCATCGTTCTTCCTCCTGCGCGCGCGACGAGGCCGGGGCATCCTCGAGGGCCTGCGCAACGTCGCCGGTTTCGTCCTTGGGCAGGGGTGGTCCGGCGAAGTAGGCGACGGTTTCGCCCCAGGTGCGCTGGTCCTCGAGGACGAGGAAGTCCGGCCACGTGGGAGCGGGCGCGCGCGTGGAGCGTTCAACGACGACGAGGGCGTCGGGACCGATCCACGGGCCGAGGCAAGACAGCACCGTCGTCATGTCGTCTTCGGCGATGTCGTAGGGAGGGTCGATGAACACCAGGTCGATGTCTCCCGCGAGTGCTTCCCCGTTGCGCGCGCTCAGGTAGGTGCGCGCGTCGGCGGTGACGATGCGGGCGGGCAGCCCCGTCGAGCGAACGTTCGCGGAGGCGACGCGGGCTGCAGCCGAGGCCTTTTCGACGAGGGTGGCGTGGGCGCCTCCGCGCGACAGGGCTTCGAGGCCAAGGGCGCCCGTTCCGGCGTAAAGGTCGAGGACGGTCGCTCCGTCCAACACGTTCATGTGGTCCAGGCGTGAAAAGAGGGCCTCGCGGACCCGCTCGGAGGTGGGACGAGTGCCGGACTTGGGCACGGCGAGGGTACGCCCCTTGGCGCTGCCTGCGACGATTCTGGTCATACCCCTACCCTACCGGGCACACCTCAGGAGCGTTGCATCCATTCGATCTGCCCGTCCGATGCGGCACGTAGTGCCCGGGCGAGGTCCGGGTGGCGCTCCAGCATCGGGTCCTGTTCCAGGAGCTCCTCGGCCTCGCCTTTCGCGCGGCGGATGAGCGCCTCGTCGCGGCGCACCGAGAGGAAGCGCAGGTGGGTGGCTGTGCCCGACTGTCCCGCTCCGAGAACGTCGCCTTCCTTGCGCAGGCGCAGGTCGGCCTCGGCGAGCTCGAAACCATCGGTCGTGTCCGCGAAGGCCTGCAGGCGCGCTCTGCCCGAGTCCGTGAGTTCGTGTCGATGCATGGCGATGCACAGCGAGGGCAGGGAGGAACGTCCGACGCGTCCGCGCAGCTGGTGGAGCTGGGCGAGGCCGAATTGCTGGGCGTCAAGAATAACCATGAGGGTCGCCTCCGACACATCGACGCCGACCTCGATGACGGTCGTCGCGACGAGGAGGGGTGCGCGTCCGGCGGAAAAATCGTCCATGATCTGTGCCTTGATGGACGAGGGGGTGCGTCCCGTCAGCTCGTGGATGGCGATGCCGGACAGGGCCGGGTGTGAGCGCAGGTAGGCGGCGACCTCCTCAACGGAGGCGAGGGGGCGTGCGCCCTCCTCCTCGGCGTCGGCGACGTCGTCGGAGGCGTCGATACGCGGGCACACGACGTAGACGCGGCGACCCTGGGCGATCTCTTCCGCGGCCCGCGCCCACGTGCGCTCCACCCACGCGGCATTGGCGCTGTCGGCGAGGTAGGTGGCCACGGGGGTGCGCCCCGAAGGCATGCCGCTCATGCGCGTGTCGTCGAGGTCTCCAAAGACGGTCATGGCGATCGTTCGCGGAATCGGTGTCGCGGTCATAACGAGCTCGTGAACCGCGTGCCCGTCCTCGCGCGCCCCGCGCAGCGCGGCTCGCTGCTCGACACCGAAGCGGTGCTGCTCGTCGACGACGACGAGGGCCAGGTCCGCGAAACGCACGTTCTCTTGGAACAGAGCGTGGGTTCCCACGACGATAAGCGGCTGCACTGCGTTCATCGCGCTGTGAATCTCGCGGCGGGCCGCAGGCGGCGTCGAACCCGTCAACAGACGAACGTCCGGCGCGTCCATCCCCAGGGGCTCCAGAAACGCGCGCAGCGAGGCGGCGTGCTGCTCTGCCAGGACCTCGGTCGGCGCGACGAACGCCCCCTGGTGACCGGCAGCAACCACCTGGAGCAGCGCGCTCAGCGCGACGACGGTCTTGCCCGATCCCACGTCCCCTTGCAGGAGCCGCTGCATCGGCACCTCGCCGGCCAGGTCGGCTCCGATCTGGGCGACGGCCTCACGCTGGGAGTCCGTGAGTTCAAAAGGCAACGACGAGCGGAAACGCTCGCACAGCGGCGCGTCGATCGGCGAGGCCAGCGCCGCCACGGCCCGCACGCCCCGGCGCTGCGCGGCCAGCCCCACCTGGAGGACGAAGGCTTCCGCGAAGGCCAGGGCCTTGCGCGCCTGCTGGTAGTCCTCGTCCGTCTCGGGCTGGTGCAGGGCGCGCAGGCACGAGGCGTGGGAGGCGAAGCCAGCGCGCTCGCGCACGTCGGCGGGGACAGGGTCGGGCACGTCGGCATCGTCCAGGTGGTCCAGCACCATGCCGGCTGCTCGGGCAATCGCCCACGAGGCCAGCGATCCGGTTGATGGGTAGATCGGGATGGGGCGCGAGGCGATGCGCTCGATATCCTCCCCGTCCACGCCCTCGAAGGAGGGATGGGTGAGTTGCAACTTACCGCGGTAGGCCCCGACCTTGCCGGCGAAGAGGAAGGACTGCCCCGGCGTCAGGAGACGTTCGATGGGTGCAAGCTTGTACTGGTTCTTAGCGAAGAAGGTCGCCGACAGGAACTGAACGCCGTCGGTGAGGGTGACTTCCAAGCGCACGCCCGAGCCCGATCGGTTGGCCACGAGGTGAGCGCCGGCGACCTCAGCGAGGATCGTCACGTCCTCTCCTTCGCGCAGGGAGGACAGCGGCGTGAGGCGACCCCAGTGGTAGTAGCGGCGCGGCGCGACCATCAAGAGGTCGCCGACCGTTGCCACACCCGCCCCTTCGAGAGCCTTCGCCGTCTTTTTCGGCAGGCGCAGGGACAGGGGGACGTCGAGTGCGCTCACGAGGCGCACCCCGCGACCAGGCTCGGCCCGCTCTGCCCGCCGTCCCAGGTCTCCAGGTCGATCGTCGACGACGCGTCGCGCGTGGAGAGCAGCTGGCGAACGGTGGCCACGGTGTAGGGGCCGTCGTCGTCGCGCGAAAGAAGGAGGCGCCAGGAATCACAACCGCTGCGTGAGGCCTCGGCCAGGGCCTCGGCGATGCCCTCCGGGTCGCCGCCCGGGGGCAGCGGGGCGCTCGCGCACGAGGCGAGGGCGTCGTGCGCGCCGTCGCGCAGCATGCGCGCAAGCGTCGGCGCGGCCTCGACGCCGCCCGGCTGGGGTACGAACAGCGGGGCGCAGGCGCGTGCGACTGCAAGGACGTCCAGGTCATCGCGGCTACCCGCGCGCAAGATCGCGGGAACACCCGGGGCGGGGGACGGTAGCACCGAGGCGACGGTGCCGACCAGGGAGGCGCTGGCCTCGTCGCACGTGGCCACAAGGGTCACGCCCGTGCGCGAGGTGGCCGCCGACACGATGCCCGCGGCGTCTCCAGAGCTCAGGTCTAGGAACACGACCGCTCCTGCGCGAGCGAGGTCTTCGACGAGGCCGGGGGCTGCCGTGCAGGCGATGACGCGGGCGCGCTCGACGCGGCGCATCGGGCGGCGCTGCAGCAGGCGCACGCCACGGTGGCTCAACCCCTCGTCGGCCAGCTCGTCGATGCCAATCTGCGCGTCCGGGCGGGCGTCGCAGACCTGGAAGCGGATGACCTGCCCGGAAGTGGGGTGCGCGGCCAGTGGCGCAGAGGTATCGACGTGCAGGCGCCACTCCCCCATGCCGAACAGGTCGACCCTGCCCACGTAGGACAGGCGCGCCCCCAAGCCGCCGAGGCGCGCGAGCAACGCGTCCAGGTCCTCCTGCGTACCCTCCAGGATGATGTCGACCGTGAAGTCGCGGCCGGGCGGAGGAGAGGCGGCCTCGGGCGCACGCGAATGGCGCTCCGCGAGATCGGCCAGCATCGCAGTAAACGACTGGAGGATTCCGGCGTCGCCCCGCATCGAAGCATCAATGCAGGCCAGGACCAGGGCAATGAAGGCACCACCGGGATCGATGCGCCCCGTCGCCTCGTTCGTCGCCTCGACGAGGCCGATTTGCGCCTGGGAAGAGAAACGAGAGAAAACGTCTTCGACCTCGGGGAGTGTCGCACCCAGGTCCTCAAGCTCGAGCACCGCGCCGCCCAGCATTTCGACGAGGGCATCCGACCATTCGATGGAGGACGCCTCGGGGCGCAGCGAGGCGGCGAGCATGCGGCGCAGCACGAGCGGCGTGACGTGCTGCTCGTCCCCCAGCGCGCCGGCCCACGCCTCGAAGAGAGCGCCGAGGGCCATACCGCTGTGTCCGAGTCCGCGGCGGATGATCGTCTCCACGGCCGCTTCGAGCGCGTCGCGCAGGTGCCCACGCGGGTCCAGGGAATCCATCGCGGCTTCCAGGGCGGCCATCGTCGCCGCGCCGTTCGACCCGGTGTCGCAGTCCGCCCCGTCCCATCCGTCCAGGTCATCAAGGAAAGGCGCGAGCCTGGCGGCCTCCTCAGCCCCAGCGCGGCACGCCTCGATAATGACAGATGCATTCAGTTCCATGACTCCCCTTTCAGCCCCCTCCCATTGTCCCTGCGAGCCTCGGTGTGTGCGACCTGACACGACCCAGATCGGCTGCGACTTGTTGAAAGTGTGGTTCGTCCGCTATTCTGTCATGGTTGCCTTCGGTTCAAACACCGAGGGATGCGTTCTCCGTAAGTGCGGAGACAAAGACTGAACTGGAAGACATACCGAGGAGAACATCGTGGCTGCCGTTTGTGACGTGTGCGGTAAGGGACCCGGCTTCGGCAAGAGCGTGTCGCACTCGCACGTTCGCACCAACCGCCGGTGGAATCCGAACATTCAGCGCGTTCGCGCCCTTGTCAATGGGACGCCCAAGCGCCTGAACGTCTGCACCAAGTGCCTGAAGTCCGACAAGGTCGCCCGCGCGATCTGAGTCGACACTGACGTAACGCCGGAGGGGCAAGCCAAAAGGCTCGCCCCTCCGGCGTTACTATCATCCATTCCCCCGCCCGCGCCCCACACGCGTATGGGGCAGCGCCCGCGACGAGAAGTCACGGGCGCTGCCGCGTACCTTGTGCGTCCGGATTCCCGATCCGCTCTCAGGAGGCGAGGCTCAGAGGAGATCCGCAGCCAGGTCGAGCGGGGTACCGAAGCGGTGGTTTGTGATCGAGACCGCCTGCTCGCGCAGGAACGGCAGCAGCTCCGAGTGCGGCCACGCCGTGACGGCACCCGTGTACAAGGCGACGTCTGGGCTGCCACCGCTCGCGCGGGTCGCGTCCGCCCAGCGCTGCTGCGAGCTTTCATCGCACGGACCGAGGACACGCACTCGCATGCCCAGGCCACCGGAGTTCGCCACCATCGCCAGGCGTGAATCCCACGAGTGCGTATCTTCGACCGTGACCTCGATATCCCAACCCTCCAGCAGCTCCCGGACAGTGGCCGGAAGCTCGTCGGCAACGGATAGCCCGATGGGCCCGCCCGCGAGGATGCCCGCCGCCAGCACACGCACGGTATCCACAAGGGCAGTTCCCCTTCCGGCACGCACGAGGACCGGCGTGGCGCGGTAGCGCAGGACATTGCGCTCGCAGGCCATGCCGGTGACGTCGCGATGAGCTCCGTAATCGGATGCCCAGGCAGCGCCGTCCGCAGCGACGGCACGACTCAGTTCGGCCGCATCATCCGCTTTCAGGTGAGGACCGGCCGCATCGCACAGGGCGAGCACACTCGGATCGAGCGCCGCCGCAGGAGAACCGGACTCCCCCACGCTCGTCTCGCGGGCAGGCTCAACCTCGCCCAGACCCAGCAGGTAGGAGGGGCCACCGGCCTTCGTCGTCGACCCGATCGCCGAGCGCTTCCATCCACCAAAAGGCTGACGGCGAACGATCGCACCGGTAATGCCACGGTTGACGTAGAGGTTGCCGGCCTCGATGCCCTCCAGCCAGGTCGCCAACTCATCCGTGTCAAGAGTATGGAGGCCGGAGGTCAGTCCGTAGTCAACCTCGTTGACGGCCTCGATCGCGTCCTCGAGGGTGTCGACGCGCATGACACCGAGGACGGGCGCGAAGTACTCGGTCAGGTGGAACTCACTGCCGGGCACCACGCCCGCACGGATACCAGGGGTCCACAGCCCGTCGCCCAGGTACCGGGGCTTAAGCACCCAGTGCTCGCCCTCGCCCAGGGTGGTCAGGCCTCGCACGGCCTTCTCATCGTCGGGTACGACAACCGGGCCAACCTGCGAGTCCAGAGACGCCGGCAGGCCCACGCGCAGCGAGGCGGCCGCATCCACGAGCTGGCGAGCGATGCGGCTCGAGCGTCCCGCTGATCCGACAAGAATCAGCAGGGACGACGCCGAGCACTTTTGTCCCGCGTGCGCGAAGGCCGAATGAACGATGTCGCGCACCGCCAGATCGGGGTCAGCGGACGGCGTGACAATGATGGCGTTCTTGCCGCTTGTCTCACCCAGCAGGTGCATGTCGGGCTTCCACGAACGGAAGAGACGCGCCGTGTCGTACGAGCCCGTCAGGACAACGCGATCGACCCCCTCGTGGATCACCAGGTAGCGCGACACGTCCCCGTCCTCGAGCGGGGCGAGCGCCACCAGCTCGCGGGGAATCCCTGCCTCGTGAAAAGCCGCGACGAGCTCTGCCGCGCAACGCTTGGCCGGCGGAGCCGGCTTGAGGATCACCGCACTGCCCGCAGCCAGCGCCGCGGCGACCCCACCCACGGGGATAGCCACGGGGAAGTTCCAGGGCGAAGCAACGACAGTGACGTCCACGGGCACGAATCGCGCACCCGCCATGTAGGTCTCATCAGCAAGCTGCAACGAGGCCTGAGCGTAGTGATGGCAGAAGTCGATCGCTTCGCTCACCTCGGGATCGGCCTGATCGATAGTCTTGCCTGCCTCAGATCCGGCGACCTCGATGAGCTCGCCCCGGCGTGCGGCAAGAACATCGCCGACGCGATGCAATGCGGCTGCACGCTCCTCGGGGGCCAGGGCCTGCCAGGCGTGCGCCGCCTTGGTGCTTGCCTCGACGAGAGCGTCGACCGCCTCGTTTGTGCCCAAAGCCTGCGCGCCAGCACGCACGGCGTCGACGCCCCGCGTCGAGGCGGGGATAGCCGCAGCAATCTCACGGGCCCACTGCCGATTGGCGGCAAGGGCGGGATCAGAATCCGACTCAGAGGCGAAGGGACGACGCGCACGCTCGGCGAGGCTCCCCCGCTCAGCCGGCACCCCGGCTTCGCGCTCAGCCAGACGATCCTGGACACGGTTGGGAACGGGTAGCGGCGCGTCCGGATCAACGTCGGACAGAGCCGCAAGGAAACGGTCGCGCTCGCGGGCAAAGACATCTTCGTTCGTGGCGATATCAAAAACGCCTGACATGAAGTTTTCGGGTGCAGCGTTCTCTTCCAGGCGGCGCACCAGGTAAGAGATGGCGACGTCGAATTCTCGGGGGTTCACGACCGGGACATACAGGAGGAGGGAGCCGACATCGCGACGCACGACCTCCTGAATGCCGTTGGCCATGCCCGAGAGCATCTCGAACTCGACGCTGTCCTCGACGCCGCGCGCGGCGCGCAGCTCGTAGGCAAAGGCAATATCAAAGACGTTCTGTCCGGCCACTCCCAGACGAATCGCGCGGGTGCGTTCGGGCGTCATCGCCCAGCTCAGCATCCGCTTGTAGTTGGTGTCGGTGGCCTGCTTGGACGGCCACGTCGTCAGCTCCCAGCCGTGAATCTCGGCGTCCACCTTCTCCATGGACAGGTTCGCGCCCTTCACGATGCGGACCTTGATGCGCGAACCTCCCGCGTCCACGCGCGCACGCGCCCACTCCTGGAGACGCTGGAGAGCACCGAGCGAATCGGGCAGGTAGGCCTGGAGGACGATGCCTGCCTCGTAGTCACGCATATCCGGCTGGTCGAGGATCGCGGTGAAC
>CAUVIG010000063.1:0-10878 GCA_963551745.1 uncultured Actinomyces sp. | reverse complement strand
GCGCTCGCCGACGCCCTGGTAGGTGGCGGCGAGCAGGATCTCGAAGTGGGAGAAGATGCCGAAGATGACCGGGTCGGCGCTCGGTCCCGGATCCGTGATCGTGAGGATACGATCTTCGGGTACGGTGACGCCCTCGAGCAGGGTCGTCATGGACTGAGTGGCGCGCATGCCCAGCGTGTTCCAGTCGTCCTTGATCGAGTAGCCGTCGTCGTCGCGGTGGACGATGCCGAACACGGACTTGGGGCCCTCCTCGGTCTCGGCGCGGCCGAAGATGAGCAGGCGCGTCCACACAGGGGACAGGGACGTGAAGATCTTGGTGCCTTCGAAGGAGTATCCGCCGTCTGCCGTCGCAGTCGCGCGCGTCGTCGAGCCGAAGAGAACAAGGTCGTTGCCCGGCTCAGAGATACCGAAGCCAAAGACCTCGCCGGCGACGGCGTCGCGCAGAACCTGCTCACCGCGCGCATTGCCGTGGGCGACCAGGTAGCGCCCCAGGCCAACGATAATCTGGTGCATGTTGATACCTAGCGCTGTGCCGGGAGCGGCCTTGGCCAGCGCCGTCTGCTCGGCGGTGATCTCGGTCAGGCTCAGGCCCGCACCACCGAACTCGGTGGGAACGAACGCCGACAGGTATCCGGCCTCGCGCAGTTCCTCCAGATCCTTCTCGGGGTAGGTGTTGGTGGCGTCCGCGTCGGCGGCGCGCTCGTGGATGCGGGCGAGCAGGTCGGAATCCAGGAAGCTCATAGCGGTCCTCTTTTCGGTGGGGGTGAACGAGGCTGGGGCGCCCTACGCGCTGGTGCCCGTCGAGGGGTGGTAGCGCGTGGAATCTCCCCGTTACTCAGGGTGACCTTACTGTAGCGCTGAGGGGAGGTGGGGGCGAGATGTAATGTGCCTGACGGGGCGTTGTCTGGCCTCGGGCCTCCCCTATTAGCTAGGGTGGATACTGTGAGTACTCCGAACGCGCCCCGCCCTGCCCTCACTCCGCGTCAGCGTTTCCTGCGCGAGCGTCAGCAGCGCCAGAACATGACGTTCGCTGTCATCGGTATCGCGATGATAGCGGCCGCGGTGGCGGCCGCCCTCGTGTTCACAGGAATCATTCCCGTCCCCTTCGGCAACGACTTCTCCGTAAAGGTCAAGTATGCAGAGACCGGCGACATCCCGTGTCCGACGGCGGATATGAAGCCCGTGGCGCCCTCGCAGGTCACCGTCACGGTCACCAACACGACCCAGCACCAGGGCCTGGCCTCCAAGGCGACGGATATGCTTCAGACCGCCGGCTTCCAGACCGAGGAACCCACCAACTCGGACGTTGAGTACACCGGTAGGGTGCGCATCACGGCAGGCGCGGATTCGGTGGACGCCGCCTATTCGGTGGCCCGATTCTTCCCCGGTTCCCACGTGCGCCTGAGCGACGCGGAGGACGGTACCGTCAAGGTCGAACTCGGCACCTTCTACGACGACGCGATGAGCGCCGAGGACGTGCAGCGAGTGCTCAAGTCCAACGACTCGATTGAGCAGCCCGCGAAGTGCCGACCGATGCCGGGCACGAAACAGGACTGAGACAGAAGGAAAGGCCGCTCCGAGTGGGCGGCCTTTTCGCATCCGTTATGGCGCTCGTTGAGCGCGAAGAGCCGCGGGCGATGGGGACGTCGCGGTCAGCGCTCGGTCAGCGGCCCGGCTGTGCCACGGCCTCGTATATTCGCCAGGAGTGCCTCGCCGTCCGATCCGTACCAGACGGGGATGGACTCGGGGACGGTCCATAGGGCGTCGGGCACCATGGCCTCGAAGCTGCCGTGCGCCATGAACTGCTCGATTTCGGACAGGGAACGAATCGCGATGCCCGCGACGCACTGGGGGAACTCGCGGGCGAACTCCGCGTATATTTCCGGGTCGTGCTGTCCGTCGTCGCCGACGAGGAGCCAGCGCATGTGCGGGAACATGCGGGCTAGGCGGTGCAGCTCGCGGCGCTTGTGCTCCGGTCCCGAGCGGAACCATCCCGTATTCGAGGGGCCGAAGTCCGTCATGAGGAAGCCGCCGGCCGGGTAGCCGGAGCGCTCCAGGAAGGAACGCACCGTTGGCACGACGTTCCACGCGCCGGTGGACAGGTACATGATGGGGGAGTGGGTGCCCTCGGGCACGCCCTCCGACGAGGCCGACGACGTCGTCAGCGTCGTCAGCAGGTGCGCCATGCCGGGGACGGCCTCGCGCGAAGATACGCGGTCCAGGAAGGCGTGCTTTGCGGCCGTGACCAGGCGCGGCAGCATCGACACCATGACGGTGTCGTCGATGTCGGAGACCACGCCGAAATGCTCGTGGTCCGACACGATGCGCAGGTGCACGGAGGTGGGGCGGCCGGCGCGGATGCGGCCCTTGCGGGGGCGCTCGTACATCGCCGAGGCCGGGGCGGGCAGCGGGGTCGCCGTGCGCAGGGTGGTTGCGAGCTTGGCGGCGGTGTCCTCGGACAGGCCGAGCGCGCGGACATCGCCCGCGTGCAGGACCTGGATGGTCGCGTCGTGCCAGCCCGGTTCGAGGCCGTGGCCTAGAACCGTCATGTCGACGAATCCGCCGCGGTCCGCGAAGGCGAGTCGGCGCGCGTTGCCGACCGTGACGAGTACTGGCTGACGGGGGACCTGCGCGTTGAAGAACTGCCGCCATCCGCGCCGGGTCTGCAGCCAGGAACGGCCGTCGTCGCCGCGCGCCATGAGGACGCGGCCGAGGATGCGGGCGCTGCGCTCAGAGCCGATGCCGCCGAATCCAACCACTCCGGGGTAGTACCAGCCCTGTGACATCGCGGTGACCAGCAGAGACGACGCGAATTCGCCCACGCCGGCCGTGAGGGCGAGCGCGAGCGAAGGAGATTCGTCGTCGATGAGAGGCGGTCGGAGGCGCATGAGGGCAATCATAGGGCCTCGCACCCCTGCAGGAGCAAGAATCGGCGAAGCCCTGTCCTCATTCGAGGGGCAGCGTGTGCTTCGGGGTGGCCGCAGGGCTCCGACGCAGCGCGGGCAGGCCGATGAGCATCAGGAGGACCATCGCCCACCCCGCCCCGGACATAGTGAACAGGCCGCCGCGCGCGCCGATCGCGTCGATCGCGGGTCCGGCGATCGCCGTGCCCAGTGAGGTGCCCAGGTTGATCGAGGTTGACATCCAGGTCAGGCCCTCCGTGAGCTTCGCGGGGGAAACGGACTCCTGGATGATGACGTTGACGTTCGTCATCGTGGGGGCGCAGGTCAGCCCCGTGATGAGGATGATGACAGCCATTGTCCAGACGTTGAATGCCACGGGGAAGAGGCTCATGCCGACGGCCATCGCGATCACACCGATCACGAAGAGCTGCCAGGTGGGGCGCCTCCACGTGCGCGCGCCGTACACGAGGGCGGAAGTCAGCGACGCGATGGAGGAGAGAGCGAGGAGGACGCCGCCGAGCGCGGGGGTGCCCAGCTCCTCGGTGAAGCTGACCATCGATACTTCCATCGCGCCAAACGTCATGCCCATGCCGATGTAGGTCGCGGCCATGACGAGGACGACGGGTTTGCGGATAACGGAGTCGCGCGGGGCGCTGGGATCGTACGGGATGATCGCGGGCTCGGAGTCGCGGCGCGACAGGAAGAGCGCGCCACCCACCGCCAGGCTGACGATGGAAATGATGAGGCCGGTGGCCGGATGCAGGGCGGTGCCCAGGACAGTGGAGAGCACGGGGCCCACGATGTACACGAACTCGTCGACTGCGGATTCCAGGGCGTAGGCGGTCGGCAGCTGGCCCGGCTTGTGCAGGATCGTCGACCAGCGCGAGCGCACGAGCGCGCCGGGTGCGCCCCACGTGGCGCCCGCCAGGGCGGCCGGAATGAAGAGCAACCACTCGGGGGCGTGCATGAAGACAGCGGCGACGAGGCCGAACATCGACAGTGTGGCGACGATCCACGCGGGCCCCATGACGCGTAGCTGACCGTGGCGGTCGACCTGGCGCGCGAGGATGGGCGCGCAGATCGCCATGACGATGATGCCCACGGCGGAGACTGCGCCCGCGAGCGTGTAGTTGCCGTACTCGGCGCGCACCATGAGGATCGTGGAGAGGCCCACCATCGACATGGGCATGCGCAGAACAAGGCCAGCCGCGGAGAATTTCCAGGACTGGCGGTAACGCAGAATGTCGAGATAGGTGCCGAGCATCCATCCATTCTATCGCCGGGGCAGTGTCCCGAAAGGCAAGCGGAATGGGGCGTACGTAACCATTCGGACCTTCAGCGATGGGAGGGCACGCCGCGAAAAAGCCACGGCCTCGTCCGTGGTGGGACGAGGCCGTGGCCGGGGAACGGGGCTGCTCAGTCGGTCACTTCGAAGACGCCGAGCTGGCCTTTTTCCGCCAGCGACAGCGCGTGGTTGACGAAGGTGTAGTGGCCGGCTTCGAGCGGCGTGAACTCGACGAATCCGCCCTCGGCGGCGCCCAGTGTGAGGACCTGTCCCCAGCCGCCGCCGGACCCTCCGCCTCGGATCACGTAGGCGCCCTCGCGCCACACGGTGTCAAACTGGGTGCCCACGACGTGGAAGGTTGTCGCCAGGTTCGGGCCCGCGTCCATGACCCACACGCGCACGCGCTCGTTGGTCTTGATCTGGATCGGGTGCGCTTTGTACTGGAAGGGCACGCCGTTGAAGGCCATCGCGTTGGGCTGCAGAGCCGACAGGAGCGAGGCGTCTGCGGGCTGCCCGTCCGCGCCCAGGTAGAGCTCGGAGGCGACCATGACGTACTCGCGGTCGACCTTATCCAGGTCGGTCGGATCGATGATGACTGCACCGAACATGCCGTTCGCGATGTGCATCGACATGGGAGCGGTCGAGCAGTGGTAGAGCCAGATGCCCGCGTTCTTCGCGACGAACGTGTACTCGAGGGTCTGCCCGGGCTCGATCGAGCGCATGACGTTGTCGGGGGCGACCAGGCCCGCGTGGAAGTCCAGCGAGTGGCTCATCGTCCCGTTGTTGACGAGCGTGATGTGGAAGGTGTCGCCGATGTGTCCGCGCAGGATCGGGCCGGGAGCCTCCCCGTTGAAGGTCCACGACTCGCGCGTCAGTGAACTCGTGACGTTGACGGTCTGCTCGGTGACCGTGAAGGTGTAGTGGCGCTCGGTCTCGTTCGTGGCTGGCGGCGCCGCCGGGTCGCGTGCGTCGATGGTCGCCGCGTAGTCCGTCAGGGCTGTCGGGGTGGCGGGTCCGGCGGCGGCGTCCTGGCCGTGGTCGTGCCCGTGGCCTGCGTGGCTGCCCGAGGCCGAGGCGCCCGAGGAGGAGGACGATGCGCCCGTGGCCTGCACGTGCAGGGTCATGCCCATCTCGCGGTGACCCGGCAGGGAACACCAGCCCTCGACGTCCCCGGAGATGACGCCGAGGTCGAGTTCCTTCGTCTCGCCCGCAGCGAGTGACCCGGAGGACACGCCCGTCTCGAACACCAGGTCATGGCGCTGGTCCCCCGAGTTCGTGAAGTCGATGATGAGACGGTCGCCGACCGGCACCTCGATGTGGTTGGGCGTGAACGCCATGCCATCGACGCCCACCGACACGCGGGTCGTGTGTCCGGTCGGCGTCACGGACGAGGCCGTGGTTCCCGTCCCCGTTCCCGTGCCCTGCGTCGTGGGCGCGGACGGGTTGGATAGGAAGATCGCGAGGGCGAGTGCCACGACGGAGACGACGCCGATGACGGCGCCCGCTGTGCGGCTCACGGGCGAGTGGTTGCCCGTCGGGCTCACGCGCAGCTTGGGGGTTCCAGTCGCGGGCCCTGTCGGTGCGGATGCCTTCGGCTTCTCGCCTCTGGGTGACGGCGATGCGGACAGGTTCAGGTCAGCCACGGCGGCCTCCTTGTGTGGTGGGGGATGAAGCGGCGGCGCGCTTGGCGCGCGCCTGGGCCACGCCGCAGCGGGCCATGAGGATGATGTCGACGACGTAGGTGGCCAACAGGACCACCCACGCGGCGATGGTGAGGCGTTCGGCGGAGGTTCCGCCCAGGGACGCGACGGCGAGCGCGAGGACCGCGGCCACGTTGCGAGCTGCCTCCCGGATGGGGGCTGCGGCCTCAAGCACGCCGACGCCGACGCGCACCGCGGACGGGCCGCCGCCGATGACGACGGGCATCAGGTAGGTGAGTGCGCCAACGAAGAGCTGGCCGAGGCCAGCCGCACCCAGGATCGGCATCCACGCGAGGAACGCCGTGCGCAGGCCGGTCGCGTCCGCCGCCTCGAAGGCGCGCAGGGAAGCCCCGGCGCCGGCGACGAGAATCCAGGCGGCGCCCAGCATGAGGGACCATGCGCCGTACTCGGCGGGGCCCTTTGTCAGCGCCGCGCGGGCCAGCGGAACGCCCACGCCCAGGGCGGCCGCGCCCACGACGACGAGGAGGCCCACGGAGGCCACGCGCATCGAGCCGGCCACAGCGCCGGTGCCGGCGACGAGAAGCGCGCTCACCCACATGGGCAGGGCACTCGTCGCGAAGGACACGGCTCCCGGATCCATGCGCGTGCGCATCGCTGTTGGCCCCAGCGTCACCAGGGTCCCGCCCATCGTCAAGCCCACCCATCCGGCGATCCCCGCCAGCGCGTGGGCGACCGTCAGGCGATCCCGGGCCTCGGCCAGCCATGCGGGAGCGTCCGCGTCGAACATGGCCGCGGTGACGAAACCCGCCAGCGTCGCGCCGACCACCAGGAAGAACGCCGCCGCGATGTAGTAGCGGATAATCACCGCGAAACGTGAGGCCAGGCGCTCGCGGGAGGCGGTGAGCAGCGCCCACCCGTGCCAGGCTGCGATCGCGCCGACGATCGTCGCGCCCGTGACGGTCGCGTGCCACACGCCCGACCACATGCCGCCGATGAGGAGCAGCAGGGAGAGATTGAAGGCCGTAATGCGCACGGTGTTGTCGCGTCCCGCGCGTCGGTCGTCCGGGGCCAGGTGGGCGAGCGCGCGCGTAAAGTACCAGGACCACTGGAAGATACTGTTCGACAGGACGCCGAGGGTCACCAGGTGGATCATCGTCCACAGGTTCTGCGGGATGCGGCCTCGGGCGACGATCGTGACGGCCGCGGCGACGGCTGCCAGGCACATCCAGACGGAGGTAGCGCGATCGGTGCGGGGAACGCGGGGCTTGTTCATCGGTCCTCCCGAGCGTTCGCGCGCGCCCGGCGAATCGTCACCGTCAGCGTCGTGGCGACAAACAGGAGCATGCTGACGACCCCGAGGGTGCCGCCCAGGCGCCACGGGTAGGCGGCCTCGCGCGCGCCTGCGAGGAGGCGTAGGAGGAGGGAGACCTGCAGGAACGTGAAGGGGACCCACATGGCGCCGTGGTAGGGGACTTCGCGCCGGGCGACCGCCGGGATGATGACGGGCGCGTGGGCGAGAAGCATCGAGACGACGAAGCCGATCGTGATCGCGTGGACGGACGCGTCGTAGCCGTATCCGTCGAAGGCGGGCGGCGTGATCATCCACATCAGCGCGGGCACGAGCGCCCACGCGTAGCCGCTCAGCATGCACACCGCGGCCAGGCGCGGCAGTCCCTTCATGCGCACGGTGCCGCGCGCGACGTCGTGCCACGCGGTGTCGGCCATGAGGATTGCGAGGAAGAGGCCGATCAGGGGGTATCCGATCGCGGGGGAGTAGAGCGCGACGGTCAGGCCCACCATGAGCGCGGCGCTCTCGGCGGCGATGCGCCGCTCGGTGGAGCCGGACGCGAAGGCGAGGCGAGCCAGCTCGACGCGCTCGCCGACGATCGTGACGATCAGGAAGGCCAGCCACCACGGCACCGCGCGCGGCGTCTCGAGGCCTCGCCACCACAGGAGTATGCCGCCCGCTCCGATGAGCGCGCCCATCAGCTGGATGAGGACCGCGTGGCTGGCCTGCCGGCGTGCCCACACGTAGCAGTAGATCGCCGTCAGCAGCGCCATGCCGAGGGTGATGAGGAAGCCGGGCATCATCCGCTCGGGCGCGAACCCGCTCAGGTGGGCGGCCAGGAAACGAGGGATCGGGAGGTTCGCGAGCGCTTCGCGCGCGGTTGCGTTCAGGGAGATGACGACCGCGCTGATACCGCCGGCGCCGGTCAGCAGGGGAGCGGCGTACGCCCATGCGCGATGCCCGTCGGATTGGAGGGCGACCGCGCGCTCGAGGCAGATCGCGGTGCCCAGGAACCCGTAGATCATGAGGAGTCCGTGCACGGTCCCCAGGCTCGTCGAGGCCACGGGCGCGATGGCGCCCAGGCGCACGAGGGAGGCGTCCAGTCCTGCCAGGAGCGCGATGCCCGCGAGGAGAAGGAACGCGAGGCGGCCGGCGGGCAGCCGGGGGATGGGAGGCCTCGTCGTTGCTATCGACGAGGCCTGGGCTGGTCCATCCGGTCCCGCAGGGTGTGCGGGTGGGCTGGATGCCTCGCTCATGTGGGCTCCTGTAGTAGGTGGGCGTTGCCGGTGTTCCCATCTGGGGACAGTGCCAAGGTAGCGGCCTTGCACGCAACTTTCTAGGGATGAAGGCAGTGAAATTGCGTGCTGGGACGCTCATGCTAGTCAGAGGAGGGGAAAGGTACGGCGTGACTGTCTATCCGGTAATATTGTGCGTGTCACTGGTCAGTATTCAATGGAGCAAATGATGAGCGATCTATCCTTTGTCGCGGGTGAGTTCCCGAAGCTCGCCGCGACCTCGCGGGAAACTGCGGAAGCCGTTCGTTCGGCGCGTCCCGAAGGTGGGGCCAGCGCGTTCGCCTCCGCGATGCCCGGCGCTAACCTGGCCTCGCCGATGCAGGCAGCCGAAGAGAAGGTCGCCGATCAGTGCGTGAAGACCAGCATGAGGCTTGAGGAATGTGCTGACTCGCTCGAGGCTGCCGAACGAGACTTTATCGCCGCAGAGGAAGAGAACGGCCAGCTGATCGGCTCGATCGTCAACGGTGACGACTGTGGTCACTCCGGGTCGGGTGGCGGCGAAGACGGTCGTAAGAACCCGCGAGTGGTTCCTCTTCCCTCGCCGATCAGCGGCGGCAATCCGCCTCAGCGCGACCCACGTCTTCCCGGTGACCCGGGCAAGCAGAGAGGAGGTCACCACGGGGGCGAGGGGACTCGTGGCCACCGCCGACCGAATCCCGACACCGGTCGGCCGAAGGTCGAGCCCACGCCCTTTAACCCCGTCGGTCCGCTCATGCCCGATCCCATCATCACGGGACCGAAGGGGCCTCGCCCCTTCCCGAAACCTGCCATCGAGCTTCCCGAGGTGCCTCCCATGCCGCTGCCCAAGATGGGAAATCCGACCCCGATGGTGGATCCAATCAAGCCGCTGGATCTGGGATTCAATCGTTTTAGCGCAGAGCTCGGAGGGCAGTCGTAACAATGAAGTGGTCTGATCTCCTGCAATGGGAGGGCTCGTCCCTCAGCCCGCAAGCGCAGACATACGAAAAGAGTGCGCAGTCCCTCAGGAGTGCGTCTGAGAGTCTTCAATCCAACGTGAGCTCCCTGACCGGTCACGGGCGCACAGTCGATGCTGCCCGTCGCGCGATGTTGAAGCTCTGTGCGGAGGTAGAGCGGCAGGAAGAAAAGCTCACGGCTCTCGCGAGCGTCCTCAGCGAGGCCTCGGAGGGTGCTGAAACGGTCGGAACGGCAGCCAGGAAGCTCGACGGCACCGCCGCGAACCACTCCCTCCACATCGGGGCGGATGGATCCGTTCAGTACGTGGGCCCGCATAACGTGTCTCCGGCCGATGCGGTAACGATCAAGAAGAACATGAAGATCGTGTCCGACCAGGTCAGCGCGATCATGCAAAAGGCCAGAAGCGTCGTCCAGAATGCGCAGAGCAAGCTCGCGGCCCTGGGTGGGGGAGCAAGCTCCTACGCGAACGGATCGACCAAGGGAACGCGCGTCCCGAAGAAGAACCTGAAGCTGCCGCCCAAGGGAGCCTCCGAAAAGGAAGTGGCCAAGTGGTGGTCGTCGCTCAGTGACGCCGAAAAACAGCAGATGATCAAGGCTCACCCCCAGGAGATCGGCAGCCTGAACGGCATCGACGGAACGTCGCGCGACAAGGCGAACCGCATCTACCTGGACGATGCCACCAAGAGGGAAGAGAAGAAGCTTGAGCGTCTCAAGAAGCGCTATGGCCCGCATCCCTCGCGCCGCGAGCGCCAGGAGCTCGAGCTTGTTCAAGAGCGTGTGACGGCCCTCCATAATGTCAAGGACACGATCGATCGGGAGGCGCCCTGGCCGGATGGGGACGGAATACAACGCCAGCTTCTCAGTCTGGACACCTCGGGCAAGCACGTCACCGCAGCTGTCGCCCAGGGCAACGTCGACACGGCTGATCACGTCGGTGTGATCGTTCCTGGCCTCTACTCCAATGTGGCGACCAACTTGGGCAAGTACGACGACGATGCGAAGGTCATGGGCGCGAACGTGACGAAGCACAGCGACGGCGAGAGCGTTGCGATGATTTCCTACCTGGGATACGAAGCGCCCCAGAACATTGCAGAGGTAGCGGACATCAGCTACGCCCAGAAGGGTGCGGACAAGCTGTCCGGATTCCTCAACGGCCTGGATGCGTCGCGCGAAGCCGGCCCGGCCGGCGACGCGCACATCAGCGTCGCGGGGCACTCCTACGGGTCGACGACCGCCGGCATCGCGCTCACCAAGGTCAATCCCGGCGTCGTGGATGAGCTCATCCAGTTCGGTTCGCCGGGCTCCGGTGCTCAGGATGTCTCCGAGTTCAGGCTCGAGAAGGGACACGCCTGGGTGAGCGCTACGGACATCGAACAAGATCGGGTGCAGGGCATGGGCGACGATTGGCGATTTGGAAAAGATCCCGCCAAGATGCCGGGTTACAACCACCTGTCCGGCGATGTTGGCGACGAGATCGATGAGTCGCAGCCCTATGCGTTCCAGAAGCACG
>CAUVIG010000062.1:0-10905 GCA_963551745.1 uncultured Actinomyces sp. | reverse complement strand
TGTCATCCTCTTCGAATAAGATTTCCACGATGATGCCGGCGACGTGGGTACCGTGGAAGTAGTCGTCACGCCAGGACCCGTATGCCTGGGAGGGGATGCCGTTGTGCCCGCAGGAGACGGAACGGGAGGTGTCGACGCGCCCCACGAGATCGGGGTGGGTGTCGTCGATACCGGTGTCGATGACGCCGACCGTGACGGGCGCGTGCGCGATCGGCACGGCCGCCGCGTCCGCAGCGCTCATTGCCTGGGCGCCCCAGTTGGCGACATCCTCGGGCTTATCGGCTTCGGTCGCGCTGCGGCCACGCATGGAGGACGGTCCACCCGACTGGCTTCCGGACTCGCCACCCGACTGTGCTCCGGGCTGAGCGGGGCTCGCCTCGCCGGGATGCGGGGCGGGCTGGGGTTCCGGGGCGGCCTGACGCTCGC
Source organism: uncultured Actinomyces sp. (assembly GCA_963551745.1). Taxonomy (GTDB): domain Bacteria; phylum Actinomycetota; class Actinomycetes; order Actinomycetales; family Actinomycetaceae; genus Pauljensenia. The sequence continues at coordinate 10,479 of CAUVIG010000062.1, read as the reverse complement.
CCTCGGGCACGGCGGCCACGCGCGTCGGGCCGACCGAGTGCACGGAGATTCCGGCCTTCGCCAGGGCCTCGGCCAGATCCGGGGCGAACGAGACCGACTCGCTTTGGGCAAAGAACGTCCCGAGCTCGGGGTAGGAGGCCAGCGTGACGCCCCTAGCGGATGCGACCAGCGAGGTCGCGCGCGCGAGGTCCTCTGCGTTGGCCTGAGGGCTGAGGTTGATGGCGTAGTTCATTAGTCCGGCGCTGGCGCGGGCGGGTGCGATGAGGCCGGTATGATCGTCTGCCCGGGCGGGTGGGGCGGTCGCTGTGGCCACGCCCATGGACAGGGCGAGGGCGGCGATGAGCCCGATGCGTGCGACATTGCGGCGCATGGTTCCTCGACTTTCAGTTGTGGGTCTGGCGAGTACGACGATGTACTCATCAACCCCATCATGCTTTAGTTTGTCACTCGCCACAATTTAGCGTCTCTTAAATTAGTCAACACCTCCCCACTAGGCAGGATTTCAGGTAACCACCCCCCGCCCACCAGCACCAGGCCCACACGACAACAAGGCGGGGCCGCGCACCCTCGGGCGTGCGGCCCCGCCTTGACAAGTAGCCTCGAAAACCTACTGCATGCGACCGTCCGGGCCGAAGGTGTAGGTCGTGCCATCTACCTGCTGGGTACCGGTGACCATCGCCCCCGAGGAACCCAGGTAATACCAGGAATCTCCCTCGTGCAGCCACCCGATCGGCATGGCACCGGAGGGCGTGAGGTAGTACCAGGTGGATCCATCGCGAACCCATCCGGTAGCCATCGCACCCGAAGCGCTGAGGTAATACCAGGTGCCATTAAGGAACACCCAGCCCGTCGCCATCGCGCCCGTGGCAGGATCCAGGTAGTACCAGGCACCCTTGACCTGCACCCACCCCGATGCCTGCGCGCCCGAGGCACCGTGGAAGAACCACTGGCCTGCCTCGCGGACCCACCCGGTCACCATGTATCCGCGCGCGTCGAAGCGATAGGTTGCTCCGCCGATCGCAATCGCCGCAGAGGCCGGGTAGGAGCCGTCCTCGTATCGGTACCACCAGCCGATCGCATCCTTGACCCATACGCCAGCCTTGGATTCATCGACCTGTCCCCGACCATCCGTCACCGCGTCGAGCGCGTCGAGGAAGCCGTAACCGCGGTATTCCTTGCCGTCGATGGGAGCGTTGAGACGTCCATAGTTGGCCGCAGCCTGCTTCTTCATGAGATCAATGACCTGCGCACCGGTCAGCTCGGGATGAACGGACTTGATGAGCGCCGCGATGCCCGACACGTGCGGGGTCGCCATGGACGTGCCGTCCGCGACGGCGTATCCGCTGCGATAGAACAGCAGCGGGGCCGTGGAGTAGATCTGGTCGCCCGGGGCTGCGAAGTCGATCGTGTTGCCATAGTTGGAGAACTCGGCGCGGCCCAGGGACAGGCCCGGCTTCACGTTGTACGCCTGACCGACCGCGCTCACCTGGGCAACACCGTCGAGCATGGAGGGAACGCGGACACCCCCGCGCACCTCGCGATTCTTCGTCGGCGTGGGAACGTCGGTCGGCGATCCGTTGTCGATCGTCGGATTATCGATATCGACCCCCTCGTTGCCGGCCGCCGCAATGACGGCCAAACCCTTGTCCTGCGCGTACTTAATCGACCGCGTGGCTGCCTCGAGGCCCGCTGCCTGCTCAGGGTCAGTCGGGCTCCAATAGACCCACGGGTCCATCGAATAGGAGTTGTTCACGACGTCCACCCCGTGGCTCGCCGCCCACATGAACGCACACGTCACGTACTCGGGGTAGATGAGGCGGTTGTCGTTGGTCGCCTCAATGGCGACGATGGTCGACTCGGGGGCGATGCCGTCGATACCAATATCGTTGTGATTCGCGGCGATAATGCCCGCGACGTGCGTGCCGTGGTAGAACTCATCGCGCCAGCCGAAGTAGTCCTGCGTGGCCACGCCGTTCACCGAGCACTTCACGGAACGCGACGTATCGACACGCCCCTCCAGGTCGGGATGCGTGTCCTCGACGCCGGAGTCGACAACCGCGACGGTGACAGGGGCGCGCGTGACGTTGACGGCCCCGGCCTCGCGCGCGTGCATGGCGACGGCACCCCAGTTAAAGATCTCCTCATTCGCTCCTGCGGGTGCGGCGCTCGCGGCCTCATCGCGCACGGAGTTCAGGCCACCCGCCGCACCGGACTGCGGGGCAGGAGCCTCGTCCTTCTTGTCTGTGGGCAGCTCGACACGCTCGTAGTAGAGAACAGGGGCGACGCGGGTCGGACCGATCGAGTGGATGGAGACGCCGGCCGCTCGCAGGGCGGCGGCCAGGTCGGGCGCGAACGAGGGCGTGGCGCTCTGCGCGAAGAAGGTTCCGATCTCGGGGTACGAGGCCAGGGCGGCACCGCCGGCTCCGGGGACAAGGGCGAGGGCCCGCTGGAGGTCCTCGGGGTTCGTGCCCGCGAGGTTGATCGCGTAGTTCATCTCGTCGGTGTCGGCGCGGGTGGCGGAGACGAGTCCGGGCTCCTCGGCTCGGGCGGAAGGTGCGTTCACCGCGGCCACGCCCATGGACAGGGCGAGCGCGGCGACGACGCCGATGCGTGCGGCAGTGCGGCGCATGATTCCTCGACTTTCGATTGTCACTGTCAGGATTTCGGCTGCATATGCAGCTACGACCATCATCCTAGAGTTTGCCAGTAACAACAAAACCTAGGCTTACCTAAGCTCATCTTCTAAGATCCACACAACTCACCACATGTAAAACGGGGAGCGCCCGTTGGCACTCCCCGTCTGCTCGGTTTATTGCAAGCCGACGTCTATTCCAGGCCGGCGTCGAGAGCCAGCAGATGGTCGACCGTCTGCGGACGGATAAACCAGCGAGCGGATCCGTCCTCGACCGCGAGCACGCCCGGCTTCGTCAGCATGTTGTAGTTCGAGGCCATCGAGTAGCCGTACGCGCCGACAGCGGGAACGGCCAGCAGGTCGCCGCCCGCGATGTCGGCCGGCAGGTCAATGTCGCGGATGATGATGTCGCCGCTCTCGCAGTGCTTACCGACGATGCGGCAGCGCACCAGAGACGAGGCCTGCGCGGGGTCGCGGTTCGCGAGCGTCGCCGTGTAGGCAGCGTCGTAGAGGACCGGGCGGATATTATCCGACATACCGCCGTCAATCGCCACGTAACGGCGCACTCCCCCATCTTCCAGGGAAATGTCCTTGACGACGCCGACGCGGTAGAGCATGACGATCGACGGCCCAGCGATCGAGCGGCCCGGCTCGACGGACACGTGCGGGATCGGCAGGCCGTGGTGAGAGCAGCGCTCGCGCACCACGGTCGCCAGCGCTCGGGCGACCTCGACCGGCGAGGTCGGGACCGGATCCTGGCCCGTGTAGGCGATGCCCACACCTCCGCCCAGGTCGATCGCGGGAACATCCAGGCCCAGCTCGGCCTTCAGGAGCGCCGCGAAGTCGACGACGATGCGCGCAGCCTCGGCGAAGGCCTCGGTCCCAAAGATCTGCGAGCCGATGTGGCTATGCAGGCCCCGGAAGTCCAGGTGCGCCGCATCCTTGATCGCAGCCACGGCCTCGTACGCCTGGCCGGTGGCCAGCGACAGGCCGAACTTCTGGTCCTCGTGGGCGGTCGCGATGTACTCGTTGCCGCCCGCGTGGATGCCGGACTTCAGGCGCACCATGACGGGCGCACTCACGCCGAGGTCAGCGGCAATGCGCTCGATCTGGTGAACCTCGTCCATCGAGTCGATGAAGATGCGGTGGATACCCGACTCGAGGGCGAGGCGGATCTCCTCGTCCGATTTGTTGTTGCCGTGCAGGCCGATGCGGTCGGGGTCCACCCCGGCGCGCAGGGCCAGGCTCAGCTCGCCGAGCGAGGCGGTGTCGACGCCCAGCCCCTCCGCCGCGACCAGGCGCGCGACGTCGGCACTCAGGAAGGCCTTGCCGGCGTAGAAGGCGTCGCCGCCGCTCATGCCGTAGCCGTCCCAGAACTCCTCGGCCATCGCGCTGGCCCACACGCGGGCGCGGCCACGCATGGCCTCAACGTCAAGCACGAAGGTCGGCGTGCCGAAGTCGGCGGCCACCGCCGTCAAGTCGACGCCACCAATGCACAGCACGCCTCCCTCCCGCGCCGTGCTCCACGGCCACAGGTCAGGGCGCTCGTCGGGGGTCGGGCATATCAGTGTTCCGACGGGCATGGAATCCGCCTCGCTCACCGGCTCACATCCTCTCGGGGGCACTCACGCCGAGGAGGCCGAGGCCGGTGCGCAGCACCTGGGTGACCGCATCGTTGAGCCAGAGGCGGGCGATGTGGCCGGGTTCGACCGGGTCGTCGCCGCGAGGCGTCACGCGGCACTGGCCATACCAGGCGTGGTAGGTCGCAGCCAGGGACTCGAGGTAGCGGGCGATACGGTGAGGCTCGCGCAGCTCAGTCGCCTGCGCAACCTGCGCCGGGAACTGGGCGAGGGCGGCCAGCAGGGCCTCGTCGGCCTCGGAGTCGAGGGCCGCCGGGTCAAAGCCGGCGTCGCGGGTGACGCCGTGCTCGGCAGCGTTGCGGGCAACGTTGCAGGTGCGCACGTGCGCGTACTGCACGTAGTAGACCGGGTTGTCGTTGGAGTGCTGCGAGAGCAGGTCTAGGTCGATGTCGACCTGGGTGTCCATCGACACGCGCACGAGGGCGTAGCGCGCGGCGTCCACGCCCACGGCGTCGACGAGGTCGTCGAGCGTGACGATCGTGCCGGCGCGCTTGGACATGCGCACGGGCTCGCCGTCCTTGACGAGGTTGACGAGCTGTCCGATGAGGATCTGCAGGTTCTCTCCCGGCTTGTCGCCGAACGCGGCGCACATGGCCATCATGCGGCCGATATAGCCGTGGTGATCGGCACCCAGCAGGTAGATGGCTGCGTCCGCGCCACGCTCGCGCTTGTTCAGGTAGTAGGCGACGTCGCCCGCGAAGTACGCGGCCTGGCCGTCCGACTTGATGAGGACGCGGTCCTTGTCGTCGCCGTAGGTGGTCGTGCGCAGCCACACCGCGCCGCCCTTGTCGAAAATCTCGCCACGCTCACGCAGGCGCTCGATCGCCGCGGCGACCGCGCCGGAGGTGTGCAGGGAGTCCTCGTGGAAGAAGACGTCGAAGTCGGCGCGGAAGGAGTGCAGGCGCTCCTTGATCTCCGTGAACATCAGCTCGACGCCGCGAGCGCGGAAGACCTCGATGGCTTCTTCCTCAGGCAGGGTGATCGGGTCGGGCTCTCCGGCTGAAGCCGCGTCGGCGCGAACCTGTTCGGCGATGTCGGCGATGTACTGGCCGCCGTAGCCGTCCTCGGGGACCTCGCGGCCCATCGCGCGGGCGTAGAGGGAGTGTGAGAAGCGGTCAATCTGCGAGCCGTGGTCGTTGAAGTAGTACTCGCGGGTCACGGCGGCGCCGGAGGCGGCCATGAGGCGGGCGAGCGAGTCGCCGACGGCGGCCCAGCGGGCGCCACCCAGGTGCACGGGGCCGGTCGGGTTCGCGGAGACGTACTCGAGGTTGATCGAACGGCCCGAGAGACTCTCGTTGCGGCCGTACGCGGCGCCGGCCTCGACGATGGTGCGAGCCAACTCGCCGGCCGCGCCCGCACCCAGGCGGATGTTGATGAAGCCGGGGCCAGCGATCTCAACGGAGTCGATGCCGTCGGCGGCGGCCAGGTCGTCGGCAAGAATCTGCGCAAACTCGCGCGGCGCCATGCCGGCCTTCTTACCGAGCTGCATCGCGACGTTGGTCGCCCAGTCGCCATGCTCACGCACACGCGGGCGCTCCACGGTCACGGGGTCGGGGACCAGCGAAGGGTCGATCGAAATACGACCGGCGGCAGCAGCGTTCAGCAGGGTCGCGCGGATGAGAGTAGCAAGTTCTTCAGGAGTCACCCCTTTAGACTACGGGGTTTTTACTCCTATCCGCGAACTCTCCCCGGGTCCGTGGATGAAAACCTGGCCACATGCGCGTCCCAATTCTCCCCATCTCCCCGCCCATGGTCCTCAAGACGAGTAAAATTTCGGCTAACCGAACGTTACCCGTCAGCAGTGAGGAACACCCGTGAACACCACGGACACCGAGCAGCGCCACAAGCTCATCCCCCTCCTCGGCCCCGCCTTCGTTGCGGCCGTCGCCTACGTCGACCCCGGAAACGTCGCCGCCAACATCACGGCGGGCGCGCGCTACGGGTACCTGCTCGTGTGGGTCCTCGTGGCCTCGAACATCTTCGCGATGGTCATCCAGTACCTCTCCGCCAAGCTCGGCCTGGTCACCGGCCAGTCCCTGCCATCTCTGCTGGGTACGCGCATGGGCAAGCCCGGGCGCATCGCTTTCTGGCTGCAGGCCGAGATCGTGGCCGCCGCGACCGACCTGGCCGAAGTCATCGGCGGCGCGCTCGCCCTCCACCTCCTGTTTGGCATCCCCCTCCTGTGGGGCGGCATCATCGTCGGCATCGTGTCGATGGTCCTGCTGCTCGTTCAAGGCGGCGGGCGACAGCGCCAGTTCGAGACGATCATCGTCGGCCTGTTGGTCATCATCACGCTCGGTTTCCTCGCGGGCCTCGTCGTCGCGCCGCCCAGCCCCTCGGGCATGCTCGGCGGGCTCGTTCCTCGTTTCCAGGGCACAGACTCGGTCCTCGTGGCCGCGTCCATGCTGGGCGCGACCGTCATGCCGCACGCGGTGTACCTGCACTCCTCCCTCGTCAACGACCACGACGCCCACGAGCTCGGCCCCTCCACCAGCGACGCCCGGCACTCCTCCGGACACCTCTCGCGCCTGCTGCGCGCAACCCGCATCGACATCTACTGGGCTCTGAGCATCGCGGGTCTCGTGAACATCGGCCTACTGCTCCTGGCGGCCGCGTCGCTGGCCGGCCAAAGCGGCACCGACACGATCGAGGGCGCACACGCCGCGATCTCCTCCACGCTCGGGCCGGTCGTTGGCACTGTGTTCGCGGTGGGCCTGCTGGCCTCAGGGCTGGCCTCCACGTCGGTAGGCGCCTACGCGGGAAGCGAGATCATGAGCGGCCTGCTCCACATTCGTGTGCCCATCATGGCGCGCCGCCTCATCTCGCTGATCCCCGCGCTCATCATCCTGGGCGCGGGCGCCGAACCCACGTGGGCACTCGTCGTCTCGCAGGTCGCCCTGTCCTTCGGCATCCCGTTCGCGATCATCCCGCTCATGCGCCTGACCGCCTCGCGCGAGGTCATGGGTGATTACGCGAACAATCACCCCCTGCGTGTCACCGGCTTCCTCATCGCAGCAGTCATCGTCGCCCTCAACCTGTTCCTCGTCTACCTCACCCTCACCGGCCAGGGGTAAGCACATCGGCACGAGGCAGGGGCCAGGTTCTGTTCGCGGACCCGATGGTAGGCCCAATCTTCGGGAAGGGCGTGCAGACCTGGTGCGGGAGCCCGAGTTGCGAGCCGCGCACGGGAGCCTGAGTTGCGGGCTTATCCCGCGACGAAGCTCGCCCGGCAGCCCCCGTTCGGGCATGCGCCGCGAAAAAACTCGCCCTGCATGCATGCCGGTCTGCCCGAACCGGTACAAACTCGCCGAGCGCGGCAAAAACCCTCTATTTTGACCCGTTTTCGGCATGCAGGGCGAAAATTGTCACGCTTCAGCTAGAAACAACCAAAGCAGGGCGAATTTTTTCGCGCAGTTGGCACCACATCCTGGTTCGGCGAAACCACCGGGACCTATGCCGGGACAGGATAAGCCACAACCGAAACCACTGACGCCTCTGCGGAGCGCCAATCAGCCCTCATTGAAACCAGGAGCACCTTTGCAGGCCGAAACACGCCTCAAATCAGCTACTTTTCGCCCGCAGTGGTGTCGGTGGTTTCACTACACAATGAACACGGGCCAGCAAAGGCGGCCTCGGTTTCATCTGCGGAGATCTGCCGCCAGCAAAGGCATCCTCGCTTTCGCGCAGCACGCACCTGCCCCGGCACTGCCGAGCCCCCAGAAAGACGGCACACAAAGCGGGGACGGTGGATCACCACCGGCCCCGCTTTGTGAGTCTGCGCGTCGCTCAGGCGCGCACGGAACGCTCGTAGTCCTTCATCAGGTCGATGCGGCGCTGATGGCGCTCGTCACCGCTGAAGGGGGTCTCCAGGAAGGCGTCGATGAGGGCGAGAGCCTCTTCCTCGCTGTGCTGACGGGCACCAACTGCCACGACGTTCGCATCGTTGTGCTCGCGGGCCAGACGCGCGGTCGCATCCGACCACACGAGGGCGGCGCGCACGCCTTCCACGCAGTTGGCGGCCATCTGCTCGCCATTGCCGGAGCCACCGATGACGATGCCAAGGCTGCCCGGCTCGTCGACGACAGCCTGGGCTGCCTCGATGCAGAACGGCGGGTAGTCATCGAGCGCATCGTAGGTGTGAGCACCGTGGTCGACGACATCGTGACCGGCCTCGCGCAGGTGCGCGACGACCTTTTCCTTGAGTTCGAAACCGGCGTGATCGGTGCCGATATGAACACGCATGGGATCCTCCTGGAGAGTTCTCAAACAAGCAACATCCACTAGTATGGCACACATCACCGTCCCGCGTGGTTACATAAAACCCTGCTAAACTGACCGAGCTGCCCCGATAGCTCAGCGGATAGAGCGCTTGCCTCCGGTGCAAGAGGTCGCAGGTTCGAGTCCTGTTCGGGGTGCCACTCATATCCGGACCGTTCACAATGCCCGCCATTGGCCCACGGATACCCGCACGCGAACGCGCCCCGGCCTCGTCGATGAGGCCACTCCCACCTCCCGGAACACTCCACACCCCGCTCTGCCACCCCATAAAATAGGGGGCGTATTTATCGTCAATCAAGGACTGGCCGATGACCTACCCCTGGTGGAGCCTGCTCCCCTTCATCGCGATGCTCGGCTGCATCGCCGTTCTGCCTATCATCCCGAAGACCTCGCACTGGTGGGAGAAGGAATCCTCCCAGCTGTCCGTCGCGCTCGCACTCGGCGTGCCGACGACGATCTGGATGTTAATGAAGGCCGGTTCCGGCCCGCTCATCGCCACGGGCGTGGAGTACGTGCAGTTCATCGCTCTGCTCTTCGCGCTGTTCGTGGTCTCCGGCGGCATTCACCTGGCCGGCGACATCAAGGCGACCCCGCGCAACAACACGATCTTCCTGGCGATCGGCGGCCTGCTGGCCTCATTCATCGGGACGACGGGCGCGGCCATGCTCCTCATCCGCCCGCTCCTAGAGACGAACAAGGAACGTAAGCACCGCGTGCACACGGTCCTGTTCACGATCTTCATCGTGGCAAACTGTGGCGGCATACTGACTCCGCTCGGCGACCCGCCGCTGTTCCTCGGCTACCTGCACGGCGTGCCCTTCACATGGACGTTCGCGCTGTGGAAGGAATGGCTGTTCACCGTGGCGCTGCTGCTCCTGTCGTACTACTCGATCGACCGCGTGCGCTACGCGTCCGAGGACACCGCCTCCATCGAGGCCGACGACCGCGAGGTCAAGCCACTGAGCCTGCACGGCAAGGTCAACCTGCTGTTCTTCGCAATCATCATCCTGTCCGTCGCTTTCGCTCCGTCCTGGGACGGCGAGGCGCTGGCCGAGGGCCACGTGCACTCGTGGACCGGCTTCGTGCCGTGGCGCGAGATCATCATGTTCACGGTCGCGGGCCTGTCCTACAAGCTCTCGGATAAGAATGTGCGCTTCGAGGAGAACGCGTTCACGTGGGCGCCGATCATGGAGGTCGCGACCCTGTTCATCGGCATCTTCTCGACGATGGCGCCGGCACTGCGCTACTTGGAGCAGATCGCCCCGTCGCTGCCGCTGACCCGCATGACGTACTTCGTGTTCACGGGCGGTCTGTCCTCGGTCCTGGATAACGCCCCGACGTACATGACGTTCTTCGAGATGGCGAAGGCCTCCGGTGGCGAGGGCACCCTGGTCGCGGGCGTGCCCGAGTACTACCTGATACCGATTTCGCTGGGCGCCGTGTTCTGTGGCGCGATCACGTACATCGGCAACGGCCCGAACTTCATGGTCAAGTCGGTCGCCGAGGCCGACGGCGTGCCCATGCCGTCGTTCGGCCGCTACGTCGGCTACGCCTTCACGCTCCTGGTGCCGACCCTGGCCGCCATGGCGATGATCTTCGTGGGCGAGTCGTGGCTGGTTCGAGGCCTGGGCATCGCTTTGGCCGCCGGCCTGGTGTTCCTGTCGTTCGTGCGCATCCGCCGCGCGGGCCTGGACGAGGCCGTGGCCGACTTCAGCGGCGACGAGTGAGCCAGCGGTCCTGACGGACGCGTCGAGGGGGGCGGAGCCAAGCGGCTCCGCCCCCCTCTTTTTGCTGTGCTGACTTGCACGGGTGGAGTGCCCTACCCGGCAACCAGCGCCATGATCATAGCCCACAGCACAGTGCGCGGCGGAACATCCAGGGTGGGCGCATCCTGCCCCTGCATATCCGCGAGCGTATCCGGATCGAGGG
>CAUVIG010000061.1:0-11085 GCA_963551745.1 uncultured Actinomyces sp. | reverse complement strand
GCCGAGCATAAGCCACACGCCAATCGCGCTGAGGACCGTGGCTACCCCGATTTCGGGAAGGTGGCGCTTGCTGGCAGACAGGATCAGGATGCCCAGGGACGCCACGAAGACGTAGAAGGCGGCGTCGCCTCGCGATCCGTAGCACAGTAGGGAGGCTAGGGTGCCCACGCCCAGCAGTGTCCAGCGGCGCCACCCCTGCGCGTTCAGTGCTCCGTAGAGAGCGGCGCCGTAGGTGAAAACACCCGTGATCGCCCACGAGGAGGGGTTGTTGGAGGCGATGAAGTACAGGCCCATCGGTGTCCAGGCGACGAGCGCGGCCAGTGCGGTTGCGCGCCGGACCTCACGGGTCGACAGCGCGCAGACTGCGCCGATCAGCACCATCGCGATGCCGACGTTGATTGCGCGCATGATCCACACGGAGTGCTCGACGTTGTGGCCCGCGAACAGATGGTGGAACTGGTAGAAGCCGTAGGGGTACTGGCCGTCGTTGTACCGGTACGACGGGACTATCGTGTCGTCGGAATACTCTGTGATGCACGCGTGCGATTTGTCGGGGCTGAAGGCCTCGCACTGCGCGTGGGAGGTGGTCACGGGGGCCATGACGTACAGGTCGCCGTCGATGGTTGTCGTGCCGCAGCCCGTGGATTCGATGGGGCGTGGGCACCACGTGGAGACGAGGTGGAAGTCATCGTCCGGAGAGGAACCCGGAGACGAAGCGAAGATCCAGCCCGTGGCCACGGCGAGGATTCCGAGGGCCAGGACGATGAAGGCCAGGGGTCGCGCTGCGGTAGAGACGAAACGATCCCGCGCGGGAGCGAGGTGGTCGACGAGCGCACGTGCCATGAAATGAGCCAATCTGTCCGGGATAGGTACGTCTAATAATGTACACGAGTGTGTCGGCGGTCCGGCGCGCGCGAGGCCCGGGAGGGGCTAGAAAACGACGGGCCAGTGGGGCATGCAGGTCGTCAGGATGCCGTGCGCTTCCGTGGCCTCGGCAAGGGCCTGCGTGTAGGCGGGGTTTACCTCGGGCTTGTCGCCGCGCTTGAGGGCCTCCTCGGCCCCCTGCTGATCGGCGAACTCGGGGATCGTGCCGGAGTCGAGGGCCGCGTTGCGCTCGACGTAGACCGCGAGGGCAGCGAGGGCCTGCGTGGAGGTCTCGTCCGTGGCCGCCTGGGTGAGGCGGTCGGAGTAGTCGTTCTTGAAGGCGGCCGCGAAAGCCTCCCATGCGCGGTGACGCTCCTCCGCGTTGGTTTCCCCCGAGGGCTTGGCGGCGAGCGACCTGTAGGCCTGGCCGCTCTCGGAGCCGCCCAGCGCCTCGGTGAAGATCTCGTCCATGGCCGCGCAGCCGGGCGAGGCCGCGTGCAGGGTCGGCATCGCCGAACTCGACGGCTGGCCCGGGTCTCCCGGGGAAACGGAGGCCGTAGGCGTCGACTGCGCGCTCTGGTTGTCCTCGAGCATGGAGCACGAGGCCGTGGCAAGAGCGCAGAGGGCGAGCAGCGCGAGCGAGGGGACGAGACGAGTCACGAGGGGTCCGTTTCTGTTGGTGGATACCTCCAATCTATCAGCGCCGCGTGACCCCTCAATGGTCCTCCAGCGTGGCGAATAGTGACGTATCCGACGGGTAAGTGGAGGTCAGTGGTGAGGAATACGTGAGAACTACGGCATAATAGGGGCAGGAATCGGGTGAGTAGCACCCTCGGACGCCTGCGGGCGCGCAAAGGAGAAGACCTCATGAAGATCATTGTGACCGGCGGCGCCGGCTTCATTGGAGCGAATTTCGTTCACACGCTGCTGGAGGACCACCCGGACGTCGACGTCGTCGTCCTGGACAAGTTCACCTACGCGGGCAACCGTGCGTCCCTGACCGATGTGCCCGCCGAGCTTGCCGATCGCCTGACCGTCGTCGAGGGCGACATTGCGGATGCTGACCTTGTTGACGGCGTTGTCGCCGGCTCCGACGCGGTCGTGCACTTCGCGGCCGAGTCGCACAACGACAACTCCCTCCTCGACCCCTCGCCCTTCATCCAGACCAACCTGGTGGGCACCTTCACCCTGCTGGAGGCCGTGCGCCGCCACAAGGTGCGCTTCCACCACATCTCCACGGACGAGGTCTACGGTGACCTCGAGCTGGACGACCCCGCGAAGTTCACCCCCACCACGCCCTACAACCCCTCTTCGCCCTACTCCTCGTCCAAGGCCGGCTCGGACCTGCTGGTGCGCGCGTGGGTGCGTTCCTTCGGCGTCGAGGCCACGATCTCGAACTGCTCGAACAACTACGGCCCCTACCAGCACATCGAGAAGTTCATCCCGCGCATGATCACGAACCGCCTGCGCGGTGTGCGCCCCCGCCTGTACGGCGACGGCCTGAACGTGCGCGACTGGATCCACGTGCGCGACCACAACACGGCCGTGTGGGACATCCTCATGAAGGGCCGCATCGGTGAGACCTACCTGATCGGCGCGGACGGCGAGACGAACAACCGTGAGGTCGTCGCCATCCTCAACGAGCTGATGGGTTACGCCCCCGACGACTTCGATCACGTCACTGACCGCCCGGGTCACGACCTGCGCTACGCGATCGACAACTCCAAGCTGGTCACCGAGCTCGGCTGGGAGCCCCAGTTCACGAACTTCCGCGATGGCCTGGCTGACACGATCGCCTGGTACACCGAGCACGAGGCATGGTGGGCTCCCCTCAAGGAAGCCGTCGAGGCGAAGTACGCCGCCGAAGGACACTGAGTCCTTGGATCGCGTGACCCGAGACGAGGCCGTGCCTCGCCCCCGAGTCACCGTCCTCATGGCCACCTACAACGGGATGGCCGAGGGTGGGGCGTGGCTCGACGAACAGGTGGACTCCGTGCTCGCCCAGGTGGGCGTGGAGGTCCACCTCGTCGTGTCCGACGACGCGTCGAGTGACGGAACACGCGCGCACCTGGAGGCGCGCGCCGCTGCCGACCCTCGGATCACGGTTCTGCCCCAGCGCGACGGTACCCCCGGCGTGACGGGCAACTTTCTGCACCTCTTCAGGACGCACGCCCCCGACGGCTCCTACGTCGCCTTCACCGACCAGGACGACGTGTGGCACGAGGACAAGCTGAGTTCCCAGCTGGCCCTCATGGCCGATCGTGGGGCTGACGTGGTGTCTTCGAATGTCACGTCGTTCCAGTGGCTACCCGGCGGGGTGATGGGGGAGTGTCGCCTCATTCGCAAGTCGCAGCCCCAGCGTGCCTGGGACTTCCTCTTCGAGGCCGCGGGGCCCGGCTCCACCTACGTCTTCAGCCCGAAGGCCCACGAGGCCCTCGTGCGCGTGCTGAGCGGCCTCGACTATAGCGAGATTGGTGTGCACGACTGGTACGTGTACGCGCTGGCTCGCTCGATCGGCCTCACCTGGGTGATCGGCGAGGAGCCGACACTGGAGTATCGTCAGCATGGAGGCAACGTGCAGGGTGCGAACTCTGGCTCGGGGGCGCGTGACGCCCGTATGGCCAAGCTGCGCAACGGCTTCTATCGCAACCAGTTCATTCTGACTGCCCGCACCGCCCAGAAGGTCGGCACGTTCGAGGAGCGCCGTGCGCGCCAGCTGCGCGCCATCCTGCGCGAGCTTGAGGGGCAGGGAATCGCCTCGAGGCTGCGCTTCGCCCTGCGCTGGACGCAGATCCGCCGCGACCGCATGGAGGGCCTCAAGCTCGCAGTTGCGCGCGTCCTGGGCGTGTGGTGACCTTCTACCTCTGATAGGTGACGAGCCCGCCGTCCGCATCCTCCGTCGCCAGGATCTGTGCCAGCCTGTCCGGCGAGACGGCGTGCGGATCAATCACGACGACAGAGCGCCCCTGCATCCACTGATCCAATACTTGGCCCGCACCCGTGCGCGCGTCCCATAGCAGTGCGACGCGGCGACCCTGAGCCGGCGCCGATGGGCGGGTCCCAGCCAGTGCCTCGTCGCGGGCCTGGAGGAGCAGCGGGGGAGTGTCGACGACGAGGGCATCCGGCTGCGTGGCGATTTCCGCGAGGCCGTCGAGAGCTCCGTCCAGGGGACCATCCCATGCGAACGACAGGTACTGCGAGGGTTGTGCCAGCACGTGCGCGCCGGCGTCCAATGCGACGGATGCTTCGGAACCGAGATTATTGGTGACGAAAAGGTCTCCGGGGAGGGGGCGTCGTGTATCGAGTACCTCCCATCCCATCGCGCGCGCTGCGGTCTGCCAGAGGGTGTCCTGCCAGGGCTGAAGAGTCGTGTAGATGCGAGCTGGTGTCGCTTCGCCCGTGCCGAACAGGTCGGTGGCGAGCTCGTTTGTCAGGTAGTTCGCGATCTTCGATAACCAACGGCTGACCACGGGTCCTCCCAGTTCAACACGCTCCTGGCCGTACTGGGTCAGCGCTGGTCCTGACCATCCGTTAATCGCCATGATAAAGTGGGTGAGCCTGGTCATATTTTCTAAGAATTTATTGTTCACGGTTTCAAGTATATCGAAGGTCACAGATCTTCCAAATACTTAGTAACTGTGAAGTTCTTGAAAGAGGGCACTGTTTTACCGCCGGGTCAAGTGCTACGGAAAAGGTCTCAAAATCGTGAAACGGCTTGACTTCCGACAACGACACGCGTGTAATTCTCGTATTGATCGATTCGTCATAAGGAGCTCCCGCAATGTGGAACATCTTCGGTGACGGACCCCTTGAGTGGTCCGAGGACGCCGACGCGGCGCAGTACGCCCGCATTGACGGCCCCCTTGCGTGGCAGCAGCACGCCCTGTGCGCGCAGACGGATCCGGAGGCGTTTTTTCCTGAAAAGGGTGGCTCCACTCGCGAGGCGAAGGCTGTTTGTCAGGCCTGCCAGGTGCGCGAAGAATGCTTGGAATACGCGCTGGCTAACGATGAGCGCTTTGGCATCTGGGGCGGCTTGTCCGAGCGCGAGAGGCGGCGCCTGCGCCGTATGGCCGGTTGAGCCCGATACAGCGCTCCGTCGGCGCGATCCTTGTCACAAGGGGAGAAGCGCCGCTCACCCAGTCCGTATTGCGGGCCATCGAGAAACAATCGGTGGCCCCGCATTCGTTGACCATCATTGACGTCGCAGGACGCCACCTCACCCCTTTCCCCGCTGATCGAGTTCCCCAGGGTGCCGAGCTCGTGCGCGTCGGCCGTGCCCGCAACCTCGGCGACGCGATCCGTCGCGCTCAGGCGCAGGGTGCCTCCTTTACCTCGGAGCCGTGGTGGTGGATCCTTCACGAGGACAGTGCCCCCGAACCCGAGTGTCTCGACGAGCTCATTCAGACCGCCGCCGTCGGTAAGACCGTCGGAGCTGTCGGCGTCAAACAGATGAGCTGGGATGGCAGCCGTCTCCTCGAACTCGGAATCTTTGCCACGGCCAGCGCCCGCCGACTCGAACGCATCAGCGATGACGACATCGACCAGGGCCAGCACGATGGCACGAGCGACGTGCTCGGCGTCGGCACCGCCGGTCTGTTCATCAGTGCCGAGGCCTACGAGGCCGTCAGTGGATTCGATCCCGCGCTCGGCCCCTTCGGTGACGGCCTCGACCTGGGGCGGCGCCTGCACCTGGCCGGGTATCGCGTGATCGTGGCCCCTAAGGCGCGCATGCGTCACGCCCGCGTCTCCCTCTACTCCGGCCTCGATGCCGCTTCGGAGGCGGACCATAGCGAACCGACAGGGGATGTCTCCGACGCCCTCGTCGATGGTAACGACGCGACCGATCGATCGTTCCGCAAGCGTCGCTACGCCCAGATGTACAACTGGTGCAAGGCCGTGCCCGCCCTCATCCTGCCGTTCCTGGCGCTGTGGCTCCTCGTGTGGAGCCCCGCCCGCGCCCTGGGACGCATCCTGACGGGCCGAGCCTCGCTGGCTCTTCCCGAAATCGGTGCCCTCGTCTCCCTGATAGGCGCAACCCCGCGCCTGCTGGCGGGACGTGCGCGAGCAGCTCAGTCGCGCCGAGTTCCCCGCTCGGCCCTCCGCGCGCTTGAGACTGTTCCCGCCTTGCTGCGCAAGGAACCCGCGGGCGTGGACGAAGATGAGCATGGAGAGCGGATCGATCCGCTCGTTGTTGCCTCGATGCGGCGCTACCGCCTCCGCTCGGCATCGACTGCCCTGGGGCTTCTCATCCTGACTGCCACCCTGGCGCTCATGCAATGGTGGGGCACGGCGACCGGCCTCGTGGGCGGTGCTTGGGTGTCCCTGCCCTCCTCGTGGTCCGAGCTGTGGGGAGCCGCGTGGTCCGCGTGGATCCCGGGCGGAGACGGATACGCGGGCGGGGCAGACCCGCTGACGATCCTCATGGCCATTCTCAGTGCGCCGTTCGCGCCCGTGGGTATTACCCCGGGAGAGCTCGCCACCTTCATGCTGGTCGCGTCGACGCCCATTGCCGCGATGATGGCCTGGATCCCCTCGCGCGTGCTCACCTCGTCTGCGCGCGTGCGCTTCCTCGTGTCCCTTGCCTGGTCTCTCGCCCCCTCCCTGCTCCTGAGCGCCACGCACGGCGTTCTCGCCGCGACGCTCGCGCACGCGGCGCTGCCGGTCTTTGCCGCATACTGCATGGGCCAGCCGAAGGCCCTGCTGGTCGCCGGTGCCGGCGGCGTCGCTGAGGCCCCGCTGCGCCCGCGCGGAATCAACGGCGGATGTGCCGCTCTCGCCCTCGTCGTCCTGGCCTGCTGCGCTCCGTGGACGCTCCCGCTGGGTGCGGCTGCACTGGCGTGGCGTTCGCGTCGTTCTCTCCTCGTGGCGCTGCCCGCCCTCGTCCTCCTCGCGCCCACCTACGTCTCGATCGCGGCGCGCCCCTCGGCATGGCCGGCGCTCGCCTCGACGAGCGGGGGAGTCCACGCCTACACGCGTGCCGACTCGTGGATGGCGATGCTCGGCATGCCCGCCGCGCCGTCAACGCCCCTCGAGGCCGTCGCTCTGGGCACTATCGGTGCCGGCGTGATCGCCGCCGCAGGCATTGCTCTCCTGCGCCTGCGTACTCGCTTCGCCGCACTCGCCTTCTGTGGAGCCCTCGTCGCCGCCGCGGCTGGCTGGGCTGCCTCGCAGATCGGCGTGGGAATCTCCGGCTCGTTCGTCGCTACCGCGTGGACCGCCCCTGCGCTGTCCCTGTCCTTCGGTGCCCTGCTCGTGCTCGCTGCGCGATCCGGGTCGGGCAACGAAGACGAGGCCGAGGCCTCGCATCCCGCATGGGATGGATCGCGTCCCTTCGCCGTGCGAGCGCTCGGCACCCTGACCGCGCTTGTTCTGTTGGGAGCGGGAGGAGGCGTGGCTGCCTCCGCCTTCGCTGCACGCGGCGACGCAGCGGACACCCCGACCTTCACGCTCGCGCAGCGCTCGACCGTTTCCCCGATGGCCTCGCCGATCGTTTCCGCCGTCGCCGCGCAGGCCCAGCGCTCGACGCGTGCTGGCCGCATCCTCGTCCTCGACGGCGATCCCACGAACGGCACGGTAAATGCGTCCCTGTGGCGTGGCTCGGGCCCCTCTCTGACCGATGGCTCGTCGGCAACGCGGGCCCTCGCCCTCGCCCAGGCGCGCTCCGGTGCTGCGGAAGGAGTCCTGCGCGACCCCGCAACGGCGTCGCTCGCCCAGGCGGCCTACACCCTTGTCGTCTACCCCGACGATGCGACCGTGGCGACCCTGGCCGCCCACGACATCGACACGATTCTTGTACCCCTGGGTGCCAGCGGATCCCAGGCTCTCACCTCCGGGCTCGACCGCGCTTCCGGCCTCGAAAAGGTCGGCGACACGAATTCGGGAACCGTCTGGCGCGTGCGCCCGAACGGCGTGACCCCTTCGCGTATCCGCGTCGAATCTGCGTCCGGCGTGACCACCCCGGTCGGCGGCAGTCAGCTCAGCGTCAGCGGAGACGTTGATGCGAGCGGTACCCTCATCCTCGCCGAGCGCGCTGACTCCGGATGGCGCGCGTCCGTCGACGGGACCGCCCTGGCCGCCACTGAAGCAACCGACGGATGGTCTCAGGCCTTTGAGATGCCTACCGCAGGCCACCTGACGCTCACCTACGCCGCGTGGTGGATCATCCCCTGGCGGATCGCCTCCGGCGTGTGCCTGGTCGTCGCCGCAGCAAGCGCCCTATCCGCGTGGAGGAAGAGATGACGAAGCGCCCAACCAACTCCCTGACAACCCTGATGGGAGCGGGGATCGCCGCGGCGGTTGTGGCCTCGGGGTCCATGTGGGTGTCGTCAGCTCCCGCCACCGTGGACGGCACCGCGCAGAGTGCGCACCCTTCCCAGGTCCAGCTCGCTTGCCCCTCCGGCATCGTCGACCCCTTTGAGACGACGAACGTCGCGGCGGGCGTCACCTGGTCCTCGCTGGCTACGGCTCCAGTGTCTCCCGCACCCGCTTCTGTGACAGGGCAGGGCGGCGTGATCCCGACGGCCCTCACTCTCACCGGTCAGGGTGGCGGTGAACTCGCCGGCCTCAGCGCCGTCGGCTGCGCGGCTGCTCGCACGTCCCAGTGGATCGCGACCGGCGCGACCACCGCGGGTGCTGACATGGTCCTCATCCTGTCCAATCCCGGTCCCACAGCCTCGGTCGTCAGCATCGATGGGTACGGTGCGTCGGGTCCGCTCAACGCCGCACCGCGTCAGGTCACGGTCCCGGCACGTTCCTCGGCCTCGGTGCTGCTCGCCGGGTGGTTCCCTGACGAGAGCGCACTGGCCGTGCATGTGCGCGCCGACGGGGGAGGGGTTGCCGCCTGGGCGCAGGCCTCCCTCATGAGCGGTGAAACCCCGCAGGGTACCACCCTGGCTTCCGCGGTTGTCCCCGCGACCACGCAGACCATCCTCGGCGTGGACCCGAAGGGAACCTCCCTGCTGCGCCTCGCCTCGCCGTTGGGAGAAGCCCACGTGAGCGTCTCCGTCGCCGATTCGACCGGCGTGCACCCCCTGGCTGGAGGCGAGGCGACGGTCGCTGAAGGTACCACCCTTGACATGCCCCTCGACGGCGCGTCCAGCGACTCCACGCCGATCACGCTCATCGTGACATCCGACCACGAGGTCGTGGCTCAGACGACGACGATCACCCTTGGCGCGCCCTGGGCGCATCGAGCGAGCGCCTGGGTCATGCGGTCTAACGCGACGCCCGCCACCGCCCTGACGGAAGCGACCATTCCAGGCGCCACCCAGATCGAGGGCATGGGGCGCCAAGTTCTCTCCGCGACGCCGATCCGCGCCACCTCCCTGGCCACCAATTCTGGCGTGACTAACGTGCACGCGAGCCTCCTGCTCTACGCACCCGCGCCCTCCCAGGCCTCGTCGAGCGATCAAGGCATCGCCTCATCGGATGCCCCCAGCCCGAGCGCAACCCTCGACATCTGGGCCTCGCCCTCACCGAGCGGTGGGCAGTCCGGGACTAGCCAGTCCGGCAACGAGGAGGACGCACAGTCGAGTGGTACGTCCGCCTCCACGCCCGGAGCGGTCGCCGTGCGCGTGGGCGGGCGCACCATCTACGTTGCACCCGGGATCCCCACCCTCGTGGAGCTGCCCGACAACGGCGCAACCCTCGGCGCGGACTCTCCGATCCAGGCGGCAGTCGTCGTCTCTGCGGATACGGCCGTGGGTCGCATGACCACGACGTGGAACGTGGGCACGGAAGGCATCAGCGCCGTTAGTGGCGCCATCCGCACCACCAACTGAAGCGCCGCTCAGCGCATCGCGTCGTCGATCTCGTCCGGCGGCAGGGCCAGGATGTGACTGATGCGCTCGATCAATACCCTGCGCGTCATGAGCGCGACTTCCTCCGGGGCACACCGCAGCGTGATCGGCAGCCGATAGACGACGATACGATCGTGCAGACCGCGACGCCGATCCGCCGGGAAAATGCGCGCGACGACGACGTTGTGAGACTCCCAGGGAGCAGGATTAGACGGGGGAACATCCTCGACTGCAAACTCGATCGTGGCCACCTGCGGCCATCGTCGAATGAGCTCTGTGACGAGCTCACCGACCATCAGATCGAAGTCCTCACGCCGCGTCCTCCACGCCGGAGTCCCCGGGAACAACAGGGGACCGCGCAGACCGCGACCGTGGCGGTTGCGACTCGAGACATGGCGGCGCGTAGGAAACACCCCCTCAGGGTAGGCGTATGGCGCGCCGAAGCGGGCGATACGGGCACAGAGTGTCGTACTCTTAGGGGCGTGATTGCCCAACGCCACTGCTCCAAGCCCGGCTGCTCCACGGTCGCCGTCGCCACCCTGACCTACGACTACCGCGACTCGACGGTCGTTGTCGGTCCCCTCGCGACTGTCGCCGACCCTAACTCTTACGACCTGTGCGACGAACACGCGCATAACCTCACCGCGCCGCTTGGCTGGCAGGTCGTCCGTCTGGCAACCACCTTCGAACCCGCTCCGCCCTCGGGGGATGACCTCGCGGCGCTCGTCGATGCCGTGCGCAGGGTCGCCCAGGAAGCGCAGTCGGCCCCGGCGCTGCCTCAGGAGACCCGCAAGCCGAACACCGGACCGTTTGGGCCCGCACGTTCCGTGGGAACCCCCGACACGTCGAGCCCGCTCGACCCGTCGAGCCCCTACGCGCGACGCCGCGCCCAGTTCACCGTCGTTGACGGCACGGACACCGAGGGCACCGACTAGGGGCTACAGGCCGAAACGAGCCTGCGTCGCCTCGTGGAAGCGGGCCTGGCCGCGCGAGCGGCGCTCAGCCTCCCGACCCCAGTCACGATCCCTGCGGGCCACCAGCACGGCCGCGATCACAACCTCCGGGTGGAGACCATCGGGCAGGGGCGTCTGCACGCGACGCGAGAGGCGCTGCGCGAGTGAGACGGCGACCTGGCCTCGAACGTCTGTCTTCAACAAGCGATTCGACTGTAGGAAGGCGCGAGCCTCCGCGACGAGGGCATCGTCGAGGGGGAGGATCGTCGCGGTGCGCGCCCAGTCTTCGAGGCCCGGTGGCAGCACGAGGGGCGGATAGAACACGGATGCGCCCTGCGAACACACCATCGTCCCTGCCGCCAGATCGCCCAGGCGCTTACCTTTCGAGCTCATAATCTCCGCGAGTGCCGCGAGGCCGCCAAACGTCCCCCAGTTCTCCAGAATGCCCGTTGAGACGCGCACTGCGCTAT
>CAUVIG010000060.1:0-11268 GCA_963551745.1 uncultured Actinomyces sp. | reverse complement strand
GTGGGGGGTGGGGGTGCCGCCCCGGCGGCCCGCTTCCGGGGCGCGCGCGGCTGCGCTAACCTGGACGTAACGCTCGTTTCAGTAGCCGCGAGGAAAGAGGAATCATGCCCACTCCCGACAAGCTTGCCACCGACGCCACCGTCGCCATCATGCTGGCCGACGGCTTCGAAGAAGTCGAGGCCCTGGCCGTCGCCGACGTCCTGTACCGCGCTGGCGTGCGCTCCGACCTGATCTCCGTGACCGACGCGCGTCACGTGACCAGCTCCCACGGCATCCGCGTCGTCGCCGACCTCATGCTCGAGGACGTGGACCTGTCCACCTACACCGTCCTCTTCCTGCCCGGCGGCATGCCCGGCACCCTGGGTCTGAAGGCCACGCCTGCCATCGAGGTCGAGGCGCTGCGTCGCTCCGACGCGTCCCTGCCCATTGCAGCGATCTGTGCGGCCCCCTCGATCCTGTCCGAGCTGGGCATCCTCGACGGCCGCCACGCGACCGCGAACCCCGCGTTTGTCAAGGCCATCGCCGAGGGTGGCGCGATCGTCCATGAGAGCCCTGTGGTTGCCGACGAATTCATCACGACCAGCCGAGGCGCCGGAACCGCCCTTGAGCTCGGCCTCGAGCTCGTGCGCCAGCTCCTGGGCGACCAGGCTGCTGAAGATGTCTCGCGCGACGTTGTACTCGCCCGCTGACGCCGCCTTCGCAACCCCGAAAGGATCCTCCCTCCGCATGAGCCCGCGCAAGCCTCGTCCCTGGCCCGACGCACCCGCGCCCCTGGCGGCACCCGTGGTGGACAACCACACGCACCTGCCCACCCACGTCGGCGAGATTCCCAGGCGCGAGGGCGTGGCGCTCAGCCTCGAGGAGCAGCTGGAGCGAGCCCGCGAGGTCGGCGTGACCCGGATGATTTCGAGCGCCTGCGAGCTGCCCGACTTCGATCCGATGATCGAGCTGGCGCGCGCTCACGAGGGCGTGCGCGTCGCGATCGCGATCCACCCCAACGACGCGGCCCTGCACGCGGGCTGCGCCGAGCCCTCGCCCGACGGCCTGACCCCGAAGGTGCGCGACTATCACGTGCCCCTCGACGAGGCCCTGGCCGCCGTCGAGGCTCGGCTGGGCGATCCGATGGTCGTCGCGGTGGGGGAGAGCGGCCTGGACTATTTCCGTACCGCCGACCCCGGCCGCGAGGCACAGAAGGAATCCTTCCGCGCGCACATCGACATGGCGCAGCGTTCCGGCCTGCCCCTGCAGATCCACGACCGCGATGCCCACGAGGACACGCTGGCGATCCTCGACGAGCGCGCGAGCGCGGACCAGCGCATCGTTTTCCACTGCTATTCGGGGGACGCTCAGATGGCACGCCGCCTCGCCGAGCGAGGATGGTACGCCTCCTTCGCGGGCCCCATCACCTACCCCGCGAACTCAGACCTGCGCGGCGCGCTCGCGGTCTTGCCGCGTGAGCTCGTCCTGGTCGAGACCGATGCTCCCTACCTGACGCCCGTGCCGTGGCGCGGCTGCCCCAACGCCTCCTACGTCATGGCGCACACGGTGCGTTTCATCGCGGATCAGTGGGGCGTCAGCGAGGCGAAGGCGTGCGACCAGCTGCGGGCGAACACCGAGGCGGTTTACGGCACCTGGTGAGCGTTCATGTCGCCTGAGCGCGGCTAATTCGCGACCCCCGCGCTTGCTGTTGGCGCGCGTTCTCTGAGTGGTGAATTGCGTCAAAGTGGTCGCGCAACGGTAACAAATTGGTTACGGTGGGAGTGTCAGTCCGATTCGAGCTGCCCGCTCGTCCCGCCGCACCCTGCGGAACGTGGGTAGACGCGGTCCTCGAATTGGAACCTACAAAGTCTGGAGACACGTGAGCGTTCAGCCCTCCCGTACAACCGTCATTTCCGTCGCAGCCGCGACGGCCCTTGTGGTGGCCGGCACCGCGGCCACTGCCATCGGCACCTCCTATCGTCACGTGACCGTCGAGGTTGACGGTGTCACCCGCGACGTGTCCGGCTTCTTCACGACCGCAGGGGACGCCCTGAGAACGGCCGGCGTCTCCGTCGGCGCCCACGACCTCATCGCCCCCGCCTCCGACCAGCGCGTCGCGAGCGGTGACACCGTCGTCGTGCGTACTGCCAACGAATACGACGTGACGGTCGACGGCAATCAGACCACCGCGTGGTCCACCGCCTCGTCGATCTCCGGCGTGCTCGCGGCCCTGCCTGCTTCCGCTTCGTCCATGGCCGCCGACCGCTCCTACAGCCGCGCCAAAATGCCCGTTGCTGAGAGTGGTGAAACCATCCACGTGATCGCCGACGGTGCCACGACCGACGTCGTCGCTTCGTCCTCCGAGGGCACGACCGCCATCCTCGACAAGGCTGGGGTGAGTGCCGGTCCGATCGACCGCGTCACCCTGGAAAGCGAGGGAGGCGAGACCACCCTGCGCGTGGCTCGCGTCGTACGCGGCAACGTGTCCGCGACAACCGAGATCCCCTACGAGATCGAAGAGCGTGAGGACGCCGAGGCCGATGAGGGCACCGAGAAGACCGTGCAGGAAGGCGTGGCCGGCTCCGAGGTAACCGAGACCTACCAGGAGACCATCGACGGCAACGTCACCGTCTCCGCCGTCCTGTCCACGACCCGCACCGAGCCCACCAAGCACATCGTCTCCAAAGGCACGAAGGCCAAGAAGGCTGAGGACACCACGTCCGGCTCGCCCTCCTCGCCTGATTCTTCGGGTTCCTCTTCGTCTGGTTCGTCTGCCTCTGCTCCCGCAGCGGTCTCGGGCGACGACGCTGCGATCTGGGCGGCTATCGCCCAGTGCGAGTCCGGCGGCAACCCGTCGATCAACACGGGCAACGGCTACTACGGCATGTACCAGTTCTCTCTGCCCACGTGGCGTTCCGTCGGCGGCTCCGGTCTGCCCTCCGACGCCTCCGCGGAGGAACAGACCATGCGTGCGCGCATGCTCCAGCAGCGCTCCGGCTGGGGACAGTGGGGCTGCGCCTACAAGCTAGGCCTCGTCTGACGTGACATTGCACGCGGGCGCGTCAGGGTCTGACCGCGCCCGCGTGCGTGCACGTTAAGCTGACCGGCAGTACCAATAGCGAGTAACTGGAGAATCGTGAGCCACCACCTGAGTACCTCCCTGAGTGCGTCCGCCGCAAGCGCCCTGCACGTCCTGGGCGCCCACGTGCGTTCCTTCGCGCCTTCCCCGCGCATCGTCCTCAGCGTCGCCGCCCTCGCCTCGGCGGGTGTCCTCGGCGTCGCCGGCGTTGGTGTCGCCTTCTCGCACACATCCGTCATGCTTGAGGTCAACGGCGTCTCGCGCCCCGTGATCTCCTGGGGCAACACCGTCGGCGACGCGCTGCATGCCGCGGGTGTGAGCGTCGGCAGCAATGACCTCGTTCAGCCCGGCACCGGCGAGGCCGTGCGCGACGGCGACACGATCGTCGTGCGCACCTCCAAGCCGTACACGGTCACCGTCGACGGCCAGACCCGCACCCTGTGGACCACGGCCTCGTCGGCCGATGCGATCCTCGCGGACGCCGCTCCGCTGGGCTCGGCCGTCAGCCTCGCCGCAGACCGTTCGTCGTCGCGTGACGAACTCACCCCGCTCGTGTCCCGCGCTCGCAATGTCGTCGTCACAGTGGATGGCATGACGCGCGAGGTCGCCGCACGTCCCGGACAGGATGCCCGTGCGATCCTCGATGCCTCCGACGTCTCTGTGCACCCCCTCGACCGCGTGAACGTCACGACTGGCGAGGCCGGCGAGCTGTCGATCAACGTCAGCCGCGTGACTCGCGGTGAGGCCACCGAGACCGTCGAGATCCCCTTCAGCGAGACGACGACGACCAGCTCCGACCTCTTCGTCGGTGAATCCCAGGTGACGACGGCCGGCGTCAACGGCGCCACCACGTGGACCGTGTGGCAGGAGAAGAAGGGCGACGAGGTCCTGACCTCCGTGCCGATCACCGAGCACTCCACGTCCCAGCCCGTGACCCAGGTGCGCGCCGAAGGAACGAAGGAGGCCACGCCGGCCGCCCTCGTCGCCGCCGGCATTGACCCGAAGGCCACCCTCGAGGAGAAGGTTGAGGCGGACGGCACGACCTCCGTGCGCTACCGCGCGAAGCTCGGCACGATTTCCACGAAGGAAGAGATCGCTGCGATCGCAGCCGACACGAAGAACACTGACTCCGCCACGGCTGCCGCCGCCGCTGCAGCCGCCGCCGCCGCGGGTGCTGTCCCCACCACCTACTCCGGTGAGGACCCGCGTTCGCTGGCCAAGCCCCTCGTCGCAGCCCAGGGCTGGGGCGACAGCGAGTACCAGTGCCTGGTCCTCCTGTGGAACCGTGAGTCGCAGTGGAACCCCTACGCCGAGAACACCTCGTCGGGCGCCTACGGCATCCCGCAGGCGCTGCCGGGTTCCAAGATGGCATCGACCGGTGCCGACTGGCGTACCAACCCGATCACCCAGATCAACTGGGGTATCGGCTACATCAAGGGCCGCTACGGCACGCCCTGCTCCGCCTGGGCGCACTCCAACGCCGCGGGCTGGTACTAAGCCTGAGAGCTAGCGAGGGTCGGGTCTGACAATGAAGGTTGTCGGGCCCAACTTTCTTTGTGTCTAGGGGGTGCCTGCGTGCGCGCTATCCGGATGCGTGCCGCGTCTGACTGGGAGTGTGTCTAGCTGGGTGTTGGCAAGTAGGTGTATGAGGCGCCCGGCTCATCGTCGGTATACGGATAGGTTATGAAGATGCGGATAGGTTATGCGCATACGGATAGGAAAATAAGCTATCCGTACGCCGATAACCTATCCGTACGCCGATAACCTATCCGTACGCCGATAACCTATCCACACGCTGCCCCGTCCCAATTCCGCACGTCATTCCCTCACAAGTATTTCAGGATCCGAAATCTCGGCGTTGAAATCATGCTGTTTTCAGCCGTTGTTAGAATCTGAACAGATGAAATTATGTGTGAGATTGCTGAGGAGGATGAGATTCCGGCAAGCCCTGTGGCGCTTCGAGCCGCACAGGGGCCGAGCCGCACAGGGGCCGAGCCTCACAGGGGCCGAGCCTCAAACCGCGCCCATCCCCGGCCTCGTCGGCCCCGTGCACTAGACTTGCCAGCGTGAGCCGATCCTCCAGCCCCCGAAACCAGCGCGACACGCGCAGCCGCCTCGACCCGACCCTGCCCGAGAGTGCCGTCCCCTCTGAGACGGGTCTGCTCGGCCCTCTCGAAGTCAAGGCCATCTCTGAGGCGCTCGGTATCCGCCCCACCAAGGTGCTGGGCCAGAACTTCGTGCACGACGCGGGCACGGTGCGCAAGATCGTCGCAGCCGGCGGCGTCGAAGAGGGCGACGAGGTCGTCGAGGTCGGCCCCGGCCTCGGCTCCCTGACCCTCGCGCTCCTGGAAGTCGGCGCGCGCGTGCGTGCCGTCGAAATCGACCCGCCCCTGGCTGCCGCTCTGCCCGAGACCGTGCGCGCCCGCATGAGCGAGGCCGCCGACCGCTTCCACGTCGTCACCATGGACGCCACCGAGATCAGCGGCGTCGATGATTTCGGCGTGGACTGGCCAGCCCCCACGAAGCTCGTCGCGAACCTGCCGTACAACGTGGCAGTGCCGGTTCTGCTCAACATGCTTGAGGCATTCCCGTCCATCCAGGGTGTCGTCGTCATGGTCCAGGCCGAGGTCGCGGACCGCCTGGCCGCCGGCCCCGGATCGCGCACCTACGGTGTGCCCTCGGTGAAGGCCTCCTGGTACGGCTCGGTTGAGCGCGCCGGGACGATCGGTCGCTCCGTGTTCTGGCCCGTGCCCGGCGTCGATAGCGCCCTCGTGCGCGTGACGCGCCTTGAGGCCCCGCGCGGCGACGACTGCCTGCGCCGCGCCACCTTTGAGGTCACCGACGTGGCCTTCGGCCAGCGCCGCAAGACTCTGCGCGCGGCCCTCAAGAACTGGGCGGGCGGCCCCGAGGCCTCCGAGGCCCTCCTGTCCTCCGCCGGGATCGATCCGACGCGCCGCGGCGAGACCCTCTCGATCGACGAGTTCGTCGAGCTGGGCCGCGCCGTTATCGAGGCCCGCGGCAGCGGCACCCTCGCGGCGTCGACCGCGGCCCGCTGACGTCCGCCGGTCAGACAATCGGCAGGAAGAAGGAACGCGATGCGTGAAGTGCGCGCCAGTGCGCCCGGAAAAGTCAACCTGACCCTGCGCGTCGGCGCGCCCACGTCCGACGGCTACCACCCCCTCGTCACGGTCTTCGAGGCCCTGAACCTGCGCGAAACCGTCACCGTGCGCACCTCCAAGACGCCCGGCGTGCGCGTCGAGACGATCGCGTATCTGAGTGACGGCAGCGTCGACGAGGCGACGACGCGTGCGATGGCCGACGTCGACCCAGCCACGCATCTGGCCGTACGCGCCGCGCGCGTCCTCCAGCGCCTCGCCGCCGCTGGCCCCTGGGCGTCCACCGCCGCGGGCCTGAGTATCCGCGTCGACAAGCGCGTCCCCGTCGCCGGCGGCATGGCCGGTGGATCCGCCGACGCGGCCGCCGCCCTCGTGGCCTGCAACGAATTGTGGGAGCTGGGCCTGGGCGCCGAGCAGCTGCAGGCGATCGGCCGCTCGCTGGGCGCCGACGTGCCCGCCTGCTTGGCCGGCGGCATCGCCCTAGGAACCGGGCGCGGAGACCACATGAGCGTCCTGCGCGAGGGGGACGAGGAGGGGTGCCACCACTGGGTCATGCTCCTGTCTCGCGAGGGCCTGTCCACCCCTGAGGTGTTTCGCGAGTTCGACCGTCTCGACGCGGTGGGTGCGCCTGCCCTGGCTGAACCCACGCCCAAGGAGGTTGCAGCCCTGTGCGGGGAACCGGAGGAACTGCGCCACGGCCTCGTCAATGACCTGCAGGGGCCCGCCCTGCGCCTGCGCGCCGAGCTGGCAGAGACCATCGGTGCTGCGCGCCACGCGGGTGCCCTGGCCGTCACACTGTCCGGGTCTGGTCCGACCGTCGCGGCCCTCGCGCGCGACGCCGAGCACGCCCGCACGCTCGCGGCCACCCTGCGCGAGACGCCCACGGTCGCGCGCGCGATCCCCACCCACGGGCCCGATCGCGGCGCCCACATCGAGTCGACGGAGGTCATCTGATGGCGCACCTGCTCGGAACCCAGAACGTCGGCACCCTCGCGGGCTCGCGCAAGCTCCTCGAAGGGGTCACGGTCGGCCTCGATGATGGCAGCCGCGTCGGCATCCTCGGCCC
Organism: uncultured Actinomyces sp.; assembly: GCA_963551745.1. Classification (GTDB taxonomy): domain Bacteria; phylum Actinomycetota; class Actinomycetes; order Actinomycetales; family Actinomycetaceae; genus Pauljensenia. Next base: position 4,028 of record CAUVIG010000060.1, on the reverse strand, counting down.
CAACGGCGCCGGAAAGTCCACGCTCCTGCGCATCGTCGCGGGCACGAAGGAACCCGACGGGGGAGTGGTGACCCGTCGCGACGGCGTGCGCGTCGCAGTCCTCAGCCAGGCGGACGCGCTCAACCCCGAGGACACCGTGATCCAGGCCGTTCATCCCGGCATGGAGGAGTACGAGTGGGCCTCCGACCCGGCCGTGCGTGACATCCATGCAGGCCTCCTCGCCGACATCAACCCCGCCGCCCTCGTCGGCACGCTGTCCGGCGGGCAGCGCCGCCGCGTTGCGCTCGCCCGCGTCCTCGCGGCCACGGCCGACATCGTGTGCCTGGACGAACCCACTAACCACCTTGACGTCGAGGGCGTGGCCTGGCTGGCCGCGCACCTGAACGCCCGCTTCGCCCGCCCCGGCGCGTCCGGCGCGCTCCTGGCTGTCACCCACGACCGCTGGTTCCTTGACGCCGTGTGTGAGCACATCTGGGAGGTTGTCCCCGGCGTCGACCCGGGTGGTGACCGCCCGCAGATCGCCGGCCGCGTCGAGATCTACGACGGCTCCTACGCCGCCTACACCCTTGCCCGCGCCGAGCGACTGCGCCAGGCGGACGTGGCCGCCGCCAAGCGCGCCAACCTGCTCACCAAGGAGCTCGCGTGGCTGCGCCGCGGGGCGCCCGCCCGCACCTCCAAGCCCAAGTTCCACATCGCCGCCGCCGAGGCCCTCATCGCCGACGTGCCGCCCCCGCGCGACACCGTCGAGCTGGTGAAGATGGCGACTGCGCGCCTGGGCAAGGACGTCATCGATCTCGAGGACGTCTCCGTGTCTTTCACGCGCCCCGACGGATCGCGCCTGAGCATCCTCGAGGGTGTCACGTGGCGCCTCGCGCCCGCCGAGCGCGTCGGCATCGTCGGCGTCAACGGCGCGGGCAAGACGACGATCCTCAACCTGCTGCGCGGCGACCTTGAACCCACCTCGGGGCGCGTCAAGCGCGGCAAGACCGTCCAGGTCGCCACCCTCTCCCAGGACACGCACGAGCTCGAAGCCCTGGCCGACATGCGCGTCGTCGAGGCCGTCGCCGACGTCGCCCAGACCGTCATCGTGGATGGCAAGGAGGTCAGCGCCTCCCAGATGACGGAGCGCATGGGATTCACGCGCGCCCGCGCCTACACGCGCATCAGCGAGATCTCGGGCGGCGAGCGCCGCCGCCTCCAGCTCATGCGCCTGCTCATGAGCCAGCCGAACGTGCTGCTCCTCGACGAGCCCACGAACGACCTCGACACCGACACCCTGGCGTCCATGGAGGACCTGCTCGACACCTTCCCGGGCACCCTCGTCGTCGTCTCGCACGACCGCTACCTCCTTGAGCGCGTCACCGACCACCAGGTCGCCCTCCTCGGCGACGGCCAGGTCCGCGCGCTGCCCGGCGGAGTCGAGCAGTACCTGCAGATGCGGTCCTCCGGCGACTTCGGTGCTTTCGGGCCGTCTTCTCGCGCCGACGAGGCCGGCTCCGCCTCCCGCTCCGCCGCGCAGCCCGCGGACGCCTCCTCGGGCGAGGAGAGCGCGGGGCAGGGGAGCGCTCGCGGCGGCGTGAGTGACGCTGCGGCGCGGCGCGCCGCCAAGAAGGAAGTGGCCCGCATCGAACGCAAGCTGGAGCGCCTGCGAGCCGAGGCCTCGTCCCTGGAGGCGAAGCTGGAGAAGCTGTCGATCCAGGTGGCCACGGATCCGTCCGCGGTGTCCGAGCTGACGAAGGTGTCGGCCGCCCATCAGGAGGTTCTGGCCGAGATGGACGAGCTGGAGGAGGCCTGGCTCGAGGCTGCGGATTTGCTCGAGTGAACCTTGTTGTGATGAACTACGATGTTCAACTGAACAAGTGGTTGAGCGAGTGGCGTTAGTCGCTCTCAATCCGATGAAGAAGGAACACGTTGTGAGTGGACCGGGCTTTGGACTTGTCATTGGTGCGCAAACGAAGGCTGCTGGTTATGTGGTCGACTTCGAAACCTCGCTCGGGGAAATCGCAGACTCACTCGAGACAGATATTACCGGGCAGCTATCGCAGGTGAATGGAACGTATGTGTCGATCTTGGGTGAAGCGCTGACGGCGTGGGGCGAAGCAGGCAAAGCACACATTGAAGACCTTGATCGCTACGCACAGGCGCTTATCTCTGTTGATGAGGCACTTGTCGCGGCGGAAGAGCAAGCGACTGAAGGAATTATTGACGCTGGTGCATTTGGGAGCGTGCAATGAGTAGTCATGACCTTGTGTTTTATGAGGCCGCAGCGAACTACGTGATGGATGATTTTGCGCGTGCAGCTTCAAAGCTGCGCGAAGGCAGCACAGAGATGTCAGATCTCGTGGAGCATGAGCTGGTCGAGTGGTCGGATACCTCTGAGGCGCGTCAAGCACAGAAAGAGTGCGCGCAACGTCTTGATGATCGAGCCGAAGAAATGGCTAGCGCCCTGGATGCTTTCAAAGCGGCGTTTGAAGAGATTCGCGAGGCGGGTATTCACGCCGAAACCCTTGCATTCGCTGCCGTTGATTAGGGGTTGTGATGATAAGTCATGATTTTGAAGTTGATCTCGAGGCATTAGCCACAGCGGTTACAAAGCTCAGTGAACTGCAAGAACGCAATAAAACCTATGATGTTGCAGACTATACGCCAAACTCTGGAATGGTTGCTAGTCCCGTTATAGCCGGGGCACTGGAGAGCTTTAATACCAAGTGGGATCAGGGGCTCAACGGAATGCTTCGAGATATTTCGGAAGCAGCCGGTCGGCTGGGCAAGGCTACCGGGATCTACGCTGACTATATGGCTGCTTGTGATGAGGCGATGACACGCGCTCGTGATGCAGCAGCTGCTATCTCCACAGAGCCTCTGGTCAAGGGGGTTTAGCGTGAGTGTGACACATAAAGGTGCACCAACATTCGAGATCAAGGGCGATCCTGTTGCCATTCGCGGGCGGATTGCTGTCATGCGCGATCGTGCGTCCGATTTCGAGAGAATCGCATGGTCATTGCAGGAAATTTCAGTGTCTGGCTGGAGTGGGCGGGCGGCTGAGCGTTTTCATGAACATTTTAAGCTGCAGCCGGAAAATTGGTGGTGTGCCTCAGCGACTTTCGGCCGTGCCGCAGATGCCTGGGAAGCCTACGCGTCGGCGCTGGAGCAAGCTCAAACGCGTGCTGCTGCAGCTAAAGTCGCGTATGAAGAGGGAGTCGCTGCCGTCGAGGCGGCTCTTGCAGAACAGAAGTGGGCAGCTGAACACCCGCAGACCGGTATGTTCGGATTACCTGAGGTAGATCTGTCGTATCACCCAGAGCGTGACACGCGTCCCGGCGAGGCAATGAAAGCGCAGGCGGTTGCCGACTTCGAAGCAGCAGTGAGTGACACGGATGCTGCTGGCGAGACTCTTGCTCAGACTTTGTACGAACAGGCTAACCGTTCTCCCGATCCGTCGTGGGCCCCTGTTCATTTTGCGAAACGTACCGTAGCGGGCATCTTTGACGGTGTGTGGGGCCTCTTGTCCATGCAGTATGGATTAGCTCTTGAGGGGATGCGTGACTATGGACGGTACATGTTTGGGTGGATCACCTGGGACGAATTGCAAGCGAAGCAGAAGCAGAACAAAATCTCACTTGAGGACTTGTGTGCGCTGCGTGACGCGATTGTGGCAGACCCGGCAGGCTTCGCGAAGAAAATGTGGGACGCGTTAATCAATGCTGAGGGATGGGAAGACGATCCCGGTGCTGCCTTGGGTGAACTTGTTCCGGCTGCAGTTCTTGCTGCGCTCACTGCTGGTGGTGGAAATGCGGCTCGGGCTGCTGCAGTGCTTGAGTCCTTACCTATCATTGGTGAAGGCATGATGCTGCGAGATATGGGGATGGGGCTAGGCACTCTTGCTCTGAAAGGTGCGGGTCGCCTTGGTATTGGTGCAGATGGGGCCGCGGGAAGGTTATCTTCGCATCTGGACGAGTATCTGCGCACGCACGGCTTGGAAGATCTCGCCAATGAATGGAAGGAGAAACGACTACGCGTCCTTCCTC
>CAUVIG010000059.1:0-11281 GCA_963551745.1 uncultured Actinomyces sp. | reverse complement strand
CCGCCGGCACCCGGGTTGTCGCCGGAGTCGGAGATGAAGAAGGGCTTGGGGCCCTCCTCGGCTGCTGCCAGGCACTCCTCCATGGATGCGACGGGGGCCACGAACTCGAAGCGGTCGTGCACATCCCAGAAGTACTGACCGATACGCTCGGCCTGTTCCTTGACGAGGTCCGCGTCGTCGCCCGTGACGACGACCGCGCCCTTGCAACGCGGCTGGTCGGCCCACGCGAAGCCGATCCAGATCGCAGCGTCCAGGATGCCGTCCATCTCTTCGATGGGGTCGATCATCTTGTACAGGGACTTGGCGGGTTCGATGCGGGTCGAGGTCTTCTCGCCCGGCAGCAGCACGGGGACGTGGACGAGGGCCTTGACGGGCTTGGGCTGGCCGTTCAGGAGGCGCATGCCCAGGTTGTAGGCGGCACGACGGCGCGACTCGAGGGCGTCCTCGTGGGGGGCGAGGCGGTAGCAGGTGAGGATGTCGCAGCCGTCGAAGAGGTCCTGCGAGACGTTTCCGTGCAGGTCCATCGAGGCGCTGACCATGGGCTCGGGGCCGATGACGCTGCGGATGGCGTTGATGAGGTCGCCCTCGGCGTCGTCCATGCCCTGGACGCTCATAGCGCCGTGGATGTCGAAGAAGAGGCCGTCCAGGGGGCCGGCCGCTGCGAGTCCCTCGAGAATCTCGGCCTTCCAGGCGTCGTAGGCGCCGCGCTCGACGACGCCGCCGGGCAGGGCGCGCGAGTGCAGGACGGGGATCCACTCGATCTGGGTGGCCCAGTCCTCGTCGCGCCAGTAGAAGCGCTCCATCAGCTGCTCACCGCGGGTGACGATGAAGTCGTCGGCGGTCGAGATATACGGTGTGAACGTCGAGGATTCGATGTGGATTCCGGCGACCGCGATGCGGGGCTTGGTCATGAGCGATTCTCCTTTGAGATCTTTGAGGGGGTGAGTGTCGAGAGCCCCCAGAGCGCCGCTTCGCGCCCTGATCGAGACGATTCGATCACGAGGTGCTCCATGATCGAGGGGAGGCAGGATTGGTGGAGCGCGGCCCGCACTCCGGCGGTGAAGGCGTCGACGGCGGAGAGTGCTCCACCGACGATGACTCCCTGGGGTGCCAGGAAGGACACGAGGTGGGCGACGCAGTGGCCCAGGAGGGTGCCCGCCTGGCGGATGGCCGTCGCAACTTCGGGGATTCCGTCGCGTGCGGCGGCCAGAAGCTGTTCGTTGTTCTCGTAGACGAGGCCGGCGTCGGCCAGGTCTGCTCGGATCGAGTCGGCGGACGCGATCGTCTCGAGGCATCCGACGTTGCCACACTTGCAGGGGCGGCCCGCGGCGGCCTCGACGGGGATGTGCGAGATGTCCCCGGCCAGTCCGCCCTGCCCCACCTGCGGCACGCCGTCGACGAGGTAGGCGCCGCCGATGGCGGAGCCAGCCTTGACGTAGATAAGCGTGTCGATGGGGGCACCCCCCTGAAGACGACGCCGGTACACGGATTCGCCGATGGCACCCGCGCGCGCGTCGTTTTCGATGAGGGCAGGCAGTCCGCACTGCTCGGCCACGGCCTCGGCGACGTTGATGCCGTCCCACCCGGGCATACGGGCGGGGCGGATGACGCGCGAGCGCTCGGCGTCCACGGGACCGGGAACCGCCAGAGCGATGCCACCGACCCGCACGCCGGCAGCTTCTTCCTGGCGGGATACCTCGTCCATGACGGCGTTGAGCACCGCCTGTGGGCCTTCCGCGATGTCAATAAGGAGGCTCGAGGCCTGCCCGACTCCGCGGGTGGGGTCCGTCAGGGCGACGAGGCCGTGATGGGCTCCCAGCTCGACGAGGGCGAGAGCTCCGGCGCCGTCGGACGTGACGAGGCGGCGTGCGCGCCGCCCGCCCGTGGATACAGAGTGTTCCGCTTCCGCGATGACCCCGGCTTCGACGAGGCGAGACACAGCGGCCGACACCGTTGATGGCGCGAGGCCCGTTTGCTTGACAATCGCGGGCCTGGTGTCCGCTTGACCGGACCCAATCAGCGTCAGGACAGTCTCGTCGACATCATGCGTGGTCATGGCACCTCCTCTAAGTACGTATGCAGTAACTACAACGTTACACCGCACTCACCGTTGAGAACACGATTAATTATGCCTCACCGAAGAAAGTTCGACACTTCTTTCGTCGAAACATCTTGTTATTTTTTCGTAATATTCCGTATTTTGGCCGAACTGGCAACATTCGCCAGCAAACTGTCATATGATGAATACCATCTGACAGGGTTGTCATCCGTCAGTGTCCCTGATCAACGTTGATTTGGAGCAGTCATGAACCTTAGAAAGAAGCGGTGGATGGTCACCGGCGCGGCCCTCGCAATGGTCGCATCCCTCGGCCTGTCCGCCTGTGGCGGCAGCAGTAGCGGCGGCGGCCAGGCAGCCAACTCGGAAACCGGAAAGAACGAAGTCACGATGGCCTCGCGCACCCCCAACTGGATCTTCCCGGTCTCGGCAAAGGGCTACACGCAGGGCGAGAACGGCCAGTTCATCCAGGCGATGTACCGCCCGCTCTTCGCCTACAAGTCCACCTCCGAAACCCCCTACAAGATCAACCTCCCCAAGTCCCTGGGCACCGTTCCCGAGGTCTCTGAGGACGGTCTGACCTACACCATCAAGCTGCGCGACGACGCCAAGTGGTCTGACGGCACACCCGTCACCACCCGCGACGTCGAGTTCTGGTGGAACCTCGTCACCAACAACAAGGACGAATGGGCCTCCTACAAGAAGGGCTTCTTCCCCGACGGTGCCGATCTGAAGATCATCGACGAGCACACCTTCTCGATCACCACCGAGACCAAGTTCGCCCCGGCCTGGTTCATTGACAACCAGATCAACAAGGTCGCTCTGCTCCCCCAGCACGCCTGGGACAAGACCAGCGCCGACGAGGCCGTCTCCGACCTCGACCGCACCCCCGAGGGCGCGCAGGCTGTCTTCGCCTACCTGCAGGGCGAGGCCAAGAACCTGTCCTCCTACGCCACCAACCCGCTGTGGCAGACGGTGAACGGCCCCTGGAAGCTCAAGGAATTCACCCCCGACCAGGGCCTGACGCTCGTCCCCAACGAGAACTACTGGGGCGAGGACAAGCCCAAGATCGACGCGCTGATCTACAAGGCCTTCACGGGTGACGACGCCGAGTTCAACTCCGTGCGTTCGGGCGCCATCGACTTCGGCTACATCCCGGCCGCGCAGTACAACCAGCGCAAGGCCGTGGAGGACAAGGGCTACAACGTCTTCCTCTGGCCCGGCAACTCCATCACCTACCTGGCCCTGAACTTCTACGATAAGGCCCCCGGCTCGAAGTTCATCAACCAGAAGTACATCCGCCAGGCGATGCAGCAGCTCATCGACCAGCCGACACTGTCTGAGAAGATCTGGTCCGGTACCGCTTCCCCGACCTGCGGCCCGGTCCCGATGGCCGCCGAGAAGACCGGCACCACCGAGGGCTGCGTCTACAAGTTCGATCCGGATACCGCCAAGAAGCTCCTCGAGGACCACGGCTGGAAGGTCGTGCCCGATGGCGAGACCACCTGCGAGAACCCCGGCACCGGCGCCAACCAGTGTGGCGAGGGCATCGAGGCCGGCGACAAGCTGAGCTTCAAGCTCGTCTCTCAGTCGGGCTTCGTCTCCACGCACCAGATGTTCGAGGAGATCATCTCCCAGTTCGGCAAGCTCGGCATCAAGATCGACATGAGCGAGGTCCCCGACTCGGTCGGCGCCTCGCAGGCATGCGACGACGAGACCCCCTGCACCTGGGACCTGTCCTTCTTCGGATCCCAGACCTCGTGGGGCTTCCCGATCTACGCCTCCGGCGAGCGCCTCTTCGCCTCTGACGCTCCCGTCAACCTCGGCCAGTACAAGAACCCCGAGGCTGACAAGCTCATCGAAGAGTCGACCCGCTCCTCCGAGCCAGGCGCTCTCCAGGCATACAACGACTACCTCGCGGAGGACCTCCCCGTTCTGTGGATGCCCAACCCGTACTACCAGATCACCGCGGTGAAGAAGACGCTCGACCTGGGCGAACTCGACGCCACCGGCGACACCTGGCCCGAGGATTGGTCGTGGTCGACCGAAGGTAAGTAAACCTTCGCCTTGACGCCTCACGGGGCAGGCGCCCGCACCCGCACATGCGGGCGCCTGCCCCCTTACTGTGGAGTTCGCAATGTTCCAATTCATCCTCAAACGCCTCGGCCAGGCAGTCGTCGTTGTCTTCCTGGTCACCATCATCACCTTCATCCTCCTCCAGTCTCAGCCGGGCGGCGCAGCCCGAGCGGCACTCGGTAAGGATGCGACCCAAGAACAGCTCGCAGCCTTCGACCACGAAAACGGATACGACCGGCCGATTCCCGAGCAGTACGTCAACTACCTGAACAAAATTGCGCACGGCGACTTCGGATACTCCTACCAGCACAACCAGTCTGTGAACGACCTGCTGGCAGCCCGCCTGCCGCGCACCATCTTCCTGTCTCTCCTGTCCACCATCCTGGCTCTCATCGTCGCGATCCCCCTGGGCGTGTGGCAGGCCGTCAAGAGAAACAAGGCACCCGATTACATCGTGACTATCGCGTGTCTGCTCGCCTACTCGACACCGATCTTCTTCGCGGGCCTCCTCCTCATCGTCCTCTTCTCCCAGGTATGGCCCATCCTGCCCAACGATGCTCCGCAGGGCGAGCACCTCTCTGTCAGGTGGGAGCAGTGGGACCACCTGATTCTGCCCGTGTGCGCCCTCTCGGTTGGCACGATCGCCGCCTACGCGCGCTACGTGCGCTCCTCGATGGTCGATAACCTCAACGAGCAGTACGTTCGTACCGCCCGCGCGAAGGGCCTGTCGGAGTTCCGCGTCGTCTTCGTCCACACGCTGCGCAACGCCATGTTCCCCGTCATCACGATGATCGGCCTGTACATCCCCGCGATGTTCTGTGGCGCCCTGGTCATCGAGACGCTCTTCAACTTCAACGGCATGGGCTACATGTATTACCAGGCGACCGGCAGGCGCGATTACCCGATCCTCCTCGGCGTCGCCCTGATCGTCTCCTTCGCGACCGTCATCGGTGCGCTCCTGGCAGACTTCCTCTACGCCCTCGCTGATCCCCGTATCCGACTGGCAGGACGTGCCAAATGACCACCGCGACCGCACCCATCGCCGCGCCGGCCAAGGCGCGCACCGCCCGCAAGTCGACGAAGCTGCAGGGCCTGCAGGTCTTCATGGAGAACAAGCTCGCCGTCTTCGGCGTGTGCCTGATCCTCATCCTGATGGCCTTCTCCTTCATCGGTCCCATGTTCTACGTGACCGATCAGATCCACACCGACCTGTCGAACTCGGCACTGGCTCCCTCCGCCGACCACCCACTCGGCACCGACATGGTCGGATACGACCAGCTCGGACGCCTCATGAAGGGCGGCCAGACCTCGATCATCGTCGGCCTGTTCGCCGGCGTCTTCGCCACCACGATCGGCACGCTCTACGGCGCCATCGCCGGCTTCGTGGGTGGCTGGATCGACGCGATCATGATGCGCATCGTTGACGCGCTCATGTCCGTGCCCGTCCTGTTCCTCTTCATGCTGATCGCCACGATGATCCCACCGACCGTCCCGGTCCTCATCATCATTATGTCGGCCCTGTCCTGGCTGGGTACGTCCCGACTGATTCGAGGCGAGGCCCTGTCCCTGCGCACGCGCGAGTACGTCGTCGCGATGCGAGGCATGGGCGGCTCGATGCCCCGAGCGATCCGGACGCACATCGTCCGCAACACGATCGGTACCGTCATCGTCAACGCGACCTTTCAGGTCGCAGACGCCGTCCTATACGTCGCCTACCTGTCGTTCCTCGGCCTGGGCGCGCAGCCTCCCGCCACTGACTGGGGAGCCATGCTCTCCAACAGCCAGTCGCACGTCTACTCGGGCAACTGGTGGCTGCTCTACCCGCCGGGCGTCCTCATCATCCTGCTGGTCCTGTCGTTCAACTTCATCGGTGACGGCCTGCGTGACGCCTTCGAAGTTCGACTGCGCAAGAGGTGAGGACTGAACTATGAATACTCCACTCCTTCAGATCAACGATCTGCACACCGATATTGAGATCCGCTCAGGCGTGGTTCGCGCCCTCTCGGGTGTCGACCTGCACGTGAACCCGGGCGAGACCCTGGGCATCGTGGGCGAATCCGGCTCGGGCAAGACCATGACGGCTCTGTCCCTCATGGGCCTCCTGCCCCCGGGCGGCAAGGTCTCCTCGGGCTCGATCATCCTCGACGGCCAGGACCTGACGAAGATGCCGCTGCACCTGAAGCGCAAGATGCGTGGAACCAAGGTCGGCATGATCTTCCAGGACCCGCTCACCTCCCTGAACCCGACCATGAAAATCGGCCTTCAGGTGTGCGAGCCGCTGCGCGTGCACGAGAAGCTCTCAAAGAAGGAAGCCCTCGAACGCGCCGTCGAGATCCTCAAGCGCGTCGGCATGCCTCGTCCCGAGGTGGTCATCAACAACTACCCGCACCAGCTGTCCGGTGGCATGCGTCAGCGCGTCATGATCGCCATGGCCCTCGTGTGCAAGCCGCGCATCCTCATCGCGGACGAGCCCACGACGGCCCTGGACGTGACAACGCAGATGCAGATCCTCGACCTCATCGACGAGCTGCGCGACGAGTACCAGATGGGCGTCATCCTCATCACCCACGACCTGGGTGTCGTCGCCGGCCACACCGACCGCGTCGCCGTCATGTACGCCGGCCGCATCGTCGAGACCGCGCCGACGAAGACGCTGTTCACCGAGCCGAAGCACCGCTACACGAGCTCGCTGATGGCGGCGCTGCCCGAGCGCGCCCTGGCGGCCGGCACGAAGCTCTTCTCGATTCCGGGCGCTCCCCCGTCGCTGACCAACCTGCCGGTGGGCTGCCGTTTCGCGGCCCGCTGCCTGTGGGCCACCGACGAGTGCCGCGCGAGCTACCCCGAGCTGGGTGGGGACGAGAACCACACCTTCTCTTGCTTCCACCCGGTGCAGGAGGGCGACGAGTCTCCCGCGGTCCTCCAGGCTAAGCTGGATTCCGGCAAGGCAGAGGACGCGGTCGACAGCGCCCCGCAGATTTCCCACGAGGTACTGCTCGACGTCAAGGAGGCCTCGCGCGAGTACGAGTCGGCAGGCTCCGGCTTCTTCAAGCGCGACAAGGGCGTTGTCTCCGCCGTCGACCGGGTGTCCATCTCGGTCAAGAAGGGCGAGACCTACGGCCTCGTCGGCGAGTCCGGCTGCGGCAAGTCCACCGTGGGCCGCCTCATCGCCGGCCTCGAGCCCCCGTCGGGCGGTGCCATCGAGCTCGATGGACGCGACCTGGCCACGCTCAAGGGACGCGACGCTGTACGCATCCACCGCGACGTGCAGATGATGTTCCAGGACTCCTACGCGGCAATGGACCCGCGCATGCGCATCGACCAGATCCTGGCCGAGCCCATGAGCATCCAGAAGACCGGCAACGCTCGCCAGATCGCCGAGCGCATCATGGAGATCCTCGAGCAGGTGGGCCTGACCGAGGAGATCCTGGACCGCTACCCGCACGAGTTCTCGGGCGGACAGCTCCAGCGCATCGGCTTCGCCCGTTCGCTGACCCTGGCCCCCGACCTGATCGTGGCGGACGAGCCCGTCTCCGCACTCGACGTCTCCGTCCAGGCGCAGGTCCTCAACCTCATGAAGGACCTGCAGCAGGAGCTGGGCCTGTCCTACCTGTTCATCAGCCACGACCTGGCCGTCGTTCAGTACATGGCCGATCGTATCGGCGTCATGTACCTGGGCCGCATCGTCGAGGAGGGCCCCGCTCGCGAGGTCGTCAAGAACCCGAAGCACCCTTACACGAAGGCGCTCATCGACTCGATCCCCGTGCCGGACCCCGAATTCACGCACGACGAGAGCGCCATCAAGCTCACCGGCGAGCCGCCGAGCGCCGTCAACCCGCCCGAGGGTTGCCGATTCCGCCCGCGCTGCCCCTTCGCTGGCGAGGAGTGCAAGGTGCAGCCCGCGCTCACTGATGAGACGCACCGCGTGGCGTGCCACCACCCGCTCCTGACGCTGAGCGTCAAGGAAGAGGTGAACGCCTAACACACACGTTCATGCGAACTCCATGCGTTGCCCCACAGCCTGCTGATGCAGGCTGGGGGGCAACGCTATGCGCAACGTGATGCCACAGGCTTTCGCGCGACTGGACGCGCTCGGGGCCGCATCGCCCTCCGATGGCGCGTCTCGGCCGCGTAGAAGCGCACAGAGGGGCCTGGAGACGCTCACACAGCGTCCTTACATCGCAAGCGCCATCTACGCGCAAACGTGTGTGGGGCACGACCACGCGGTCGTGCCCCACAGGCTATTCGCTAGTGTCAGCGCGTCACTTGGAGACGGCCTTCTTCAGCGTGGAGCCAGCGGAGAGCTTCACACCGTAGCCAGCGGGGATCTTGATCTCTTCGCCGGTGCGGGGGTTACGGCCGGTGCGGGCGGCGCGCTCAACACGCTCGACGGAGAGCAGACCAGTCACCTTGACGGCCTCACCCTTGGCCAGGGACTCAACGAGGACGGCCTGGAAGGCGGCCAGGGCCTCGTCGGCCTTCGCCTTGGTCAGGTCGGCGCGTTCGGCAATCTGAGCGACAAGCTCGGTACGGTTCACGGACATTGAGAAACCTCATTCCTGTTCGTTCTTGGTTACCACTGTCGTGGCCACGAATGACACACTACGAAATCTTTGGCGATTTTGCCGACTTTAGGGCCAGATTTCGCGGATTTCACGAAAATATCTCGTTATTTTGCTCAAATACCCTCATTTCTGTGTGACAGCTCACTCAATATTGCCAACTGGTTGCAATTCTGAGGCTCTCAAATGCACTGCCACCGGCGCATTTTTCGTCGCAGGAACTCTCTGACATGGCACCCCCCGACGCCCTCCCCACGCATGGGGCACAGATCCGCTCAGCGTCGCCGCACACTCGCTCGGGAAGTACCGATGGAACCTGCCCACGCTCGCTCGTGCGGGTAAAAGAGCGCATTGCCGTTCACCACATGAGACACAACGTGATGCGAGACACCGACCAATTCGGCCACGTCCGCCATCGACGGAGGACGACCATTGCGCGTCATACCGGCTCCCTCCCGCATGCCTCCGGCTTTGTTCACATCGTAAACGACAAGTACCCGTGACATATAACTCGCCACACTTTTTCAATAACTCGTAAAACGCCCATCTCGATCACAGAGAATGGAGGGGTCCCTTCAACAATTGGATAAAGGTCCAGGAGACACAGATGGCATCAAGCCCCTCGTCCGCTCCCCATCCCGTCGATCAAGTCCCTCCCTTTGGGAAACTCACCATTCTGGGCATTCAGCACGTCCTCGCGTTTTACGCGGGCGCCGTGGTCGTGCCGCTCGTCATTGCTTCCGGCCTCGGGCTCGACAACCAGACGCTGGTCCACCTCATTAACGCAGACCTGCTCACCTGCGGCATCGCCACCATCATCCAGTCGGCCGGCATCGGCCGCTTTATCGGCGTGAAGCTCCCCCTCATCCAGGGCGTCACCTTCACCGCCGTCTCCCCCCTCATCGCAATCGGTGCGGCGGCCACACCCCCCGGCGCCGACCCGAAGACCGGCCTGGCCACCATGTACGGCTCCATCATCGCCGTCGGCCTCATCGTCTTCCTGATCGCGCCCTACTTCGCCAAGCTCCTGCGTTTCTTCCCGCCGATCGTCACGGGTACGCTCCTGACCGTCATGGGCACGACGCTCCTGTCCGTCTCCGCCGGAGACATCGTTGCCTGGGCCGATCGGGCCACCGGTGACGCAGCGAAGGCAACCGCAACATTCGAGGCACTCGGCTTCGCTTTTGGAACGATCGCGATCATCGTCATCATCCAGCGCCTCTTCAAGGGCTTCATGGGCACTCTGTCCGTCCTGCTTGCCTTGCTCATCATGACAGCCGTCGCCTTTGCGATGGGTAAGACCGATTTCTCGGGCGTGGGAGAGGCCAGCTGGTTGGGCATCACCACGCCCTTCTACTTTGGCATCCCGAAGTTCTCGTTCACTGCGATCCTCGCCATGATCATCGTCATGGCGGTCACCGCCGTGGAGACCACGGGCGACGTCTTCGCGACCGGCGAGGTCGTGGGCAAGCGTATCGCCCCGCGCGACATCGCCAACGCCCTGCGCGCCGACGGTCTGTCCACCCTGCTGGGCGGCGTCCTCAACTCCTTCCCCTACACCTGCTTCGCACAGAACGTCGGCCTCGTGCGCCTCACCCGCGTGAAGTCCCGCTGGGTCGTCACCGCGGCGGGTGTCTTCATGATCGTCCTGGGCCTGCTGCCCAAGGCCGCGGCCATCGTCGCGGCCATCCCGCAGCCTGTCATCGGCGGCGCTTCGCTAGCGATGTTCGCCAACGTCGCCGTCGTCGGCATCCAGACCCTGGCGAAGGTTGATCTGCGCGACAACCGCAACGCGGTCATCGTCTCCACGTCGATCGGCCTGGCCCTCCTCGTGACTCTTAAGCCCAGCATCGTGACTGTGATGCCCGCCTCGCTGCAGATCATCTTCGGCTCCGGCGTGACCATCGGCTCGCTGACGGCCATCATCCTGAACATCCTGTTCTTCCACATCGGACGTCAGGCTTCGCCGGACGTGGCCGTGGTGGATGGAAAGAAGATCAACCTGGACGACGTCAACGCGATGGATCGCGACCAGTTCGTCGACACCTTCTCCTCGATGTTCTCCGCTCACACATGGCCGGTCGAGCGCGCCTGGGAGTCCCGCCCCTTCGCCTCCGTCTCTGAGCTGCGTTCCTCCTTCGAGGATGCGGTCCTGGCAGCCAACCCCGAAGAGGCCGAGGAGCTCATCGCGTCCTACACGGACGTCGTCTCCCTGATCCTCGACGGCGCGGGCGACGAGCAGTCCAGCTCGGACACATCCTCCCTGTCCGTGGGTGAGGTGACCCCCGAGGAGGCCGAGGAGCTGCGCGCCCTGGCTGCCGCCTACCGCGAGAAGTTCGGCCGCCCGCTGATCATCTGCGTGGACAACGTGGTGGACCGCAAGCACCTGCTGTCCTCGGGCTGGCGTCGCGTCGAGCACTCCCCCGCCCGCGAGGCTCGCTTCGCGCTCGGCGAGGTCATCGACATCGCCGACCTGCGTTTCGATCAGCTGGTCGCCGACGCGAACCCCATGCGCGCCGCGTGGGACGCTGGTTTTGAGCGCCTCTGAGTAGCTCTTAGCACACAGTTCCATCAACCACTCACTCCGGTT
>CAUVIG010000058.1:0-11294 GCA_963551745.1 uncultured Actinomyces sp. | reverse complement strand
TCCTCGAAACCGGAGGATTCAGACCCCAACTACACCCTCAATTATGAAGAGCCCCTGAACCCCCTGACGGCGACAATTGCAGGCGCAATTATCGCAGTGGGCCGGATCGGACGCGAGTACGTTCGCCCCTGGTGGTTATGTGTCGCAGGCGCGCTCGCTACCGGTCTGGGGATCTGGATGGGCTGGGCCGCCACCTACGGTGACACCTACATCACCGTCCTACATGACCTGTGGAGTGCCTTCCTTCGACGTGAAAGCATGACGAGCGTCATCGATGCCAACTGGCAGACATGGGCGATCGCCCAAGCGCCTTTCGCGGCATGCGCCGGGATCCTCGGCGCGGGTATCTATCTGGCCTATCGCAGGCGATTCGACGCCACGTGGCGCGAAGACGACGACGCGGCTGGGCCACGAGCTCGTGCCAAGCGCCCCGCCAGCGCTAAGCGCGTGCATCGAGCCAAGGCTAAGCAACGCGCAGCCACAGCAACCGCCACGGCCGCAGCGATCGTGAGCGACCTCGACGTGCCGATCGGCGTCGACGAAGCAGCGCGCCCCGTCACCCTCGACGCCACAGCCTTCCGTACGCACGGGGTGGTAATTGGCCCGACGGGTGTCGGCAAAACCCAAGCCCTGGAGCGCATCATCTACGGGTTTACAGGTGCCCCGGCCGCGCGAGACCTACACCTGCCAGCCGTCATTGTCGACATGAAGGCCGACCCCGACCTCGCAGCCACCCTCGCCGCGATCGCCGCCCAGAGCGGCCGCCAATTCCACCACGTCACCGTCGACGCGACGGGCAGCGCATACAACCCCCTCGCGGGACTCACGGCCGACGAAATAGCCGATGCCCTCTACGAAACGCTGTTCGCGGCCGACAAGTCACTTAACATGCACTACGCAACGCTCTCGCGTCGCTTGTTGCAGCAGGCGTGCCGCGTGTGCGTCGACCTAGCCGACGCCCGCGTGGCCCGCGTCGGGGGCGGCACATGGACGATCGGCCTTGGTGACGTGACCGACCTCCTTAACCTCGACACCCTCCGCAGCGTTACCCCTTACCTGTCCCCAGCCGTGGCCGCGTCACTCACTCGCTACCTCGGCGACCTCGAGGCCGCAAACAACGAGGGCGACGTAGGCGATGTGAGAGACCGCGTGGCCGTCATCGTCGACACGGCCGCAGGCCGCGCCCTCGACGCCACCGGCTTCCAGTTAGAACAGGCAATACGCGCCGGAGACATCGTGTGTTTCTCCCTCGACGCCGCAGGAGCACCCCAAACCGCGCGAACCATCGGCACCCTCGCAGTACAGGACTTGTGCGCCACATTCGGACGCCTCGCACGCGACGGCTGGGGCAAGACCCACATGTGCCCGGTGATCCTCGACGAATTCAGCGCCCTGGGCACCCCCAGGGTCGCCGACCTGTACGCTCGCGCCAGATCAGCGGGCGGAGCCGTCTTACTCGCCACGCAAGACCTCGACGCCGACCTCGAAGCCGTTTCCCCGCAGTTTGCGGCCAGCGTGCGCACCAACGCCAACGTCTGGCTCGTGTTGCGCCAAACCAGGGGAGAGGCTGCCGACGCGATCGCCCGCGACATCGGCAGCCGCCTCGCATGGAAAGAAACCCTGCAAATCGAGGACGACTGGGATGCCCTCGGCGGCATGCACACCGCCAGCGGCGTCGGCAGCCTCCGAGAAGTTGATGAATTCATTCTCCATCCCAACGACATCAAGTCACTACCGCAGGGCGGGGCGTACCTCGTCGTGAAAGTCCCCTCCGGCACGATCAATGCAGCCTCGGCTGACACCCGCATCGAGCGTGTGCACATCAACGCCCTCTCCGACGATGAATGTGCAGCGAATACAGCAAAGCCAGCAACGCCAGCGAACCCAGCAAATACAGCATGTGCAGCCAGGCCCCCGCGCGCCACACCAACGCCCGCCCCGGCCGCAGAAGCACCCGAAGCATGGCCAGACGCCC
Source organism: uncultured Actinomyces sp. (assembly GCA_963551745.1). GTDB lineage: Bacteria > Actinomycetota > Actinomycetes > Actinomycetales > Actinomycetaceae > Pauljensenia. Next base: position 9,319 of record CAUVIG010000058.1, on the reverse strand, counting down.
CCGACTGGGCATGAATGACCATCAGAACGTGGCCCTCGACCCGCCCTCACCGGGCAAGTCGAGGGCCACACGCGCAACAACACACCACGATCACGGGGGCGGCTGGTTCGCCTCTGGTTGTCCACAGCGTTCCGACGGCCGCGCCGTCGGCTGTGGGCAACCAGGGGCTTGCTTGGGCGGGTGGTGGTGGCTGGGGCTGCGCACCCAGTGTGGACGGCCGGACACCTTTGGGGGGTGTCCTGCCCGCCCACAATGGGCACGCCGCGCGATCGGGCGCGGACGCGGGCCCGACCACAGCATCGGGGCGCAATCAGTTGCGCCCCGGCTATGGACGGCCCCGCTCACGACAGATGGGCTGGGCAGGCACCGGCCCCGTGCCGGGGCCGGACGCTTCGCGGCCGTGGCAAAGACTGTGTGCGCGCCCCCGTCGAGGGGCCGCGCACACGGGTGGCTGAGTTAACCCCCTGTCTGGGTGCGCCCATCGTGGCCGTGTCGCACTCGCGCGTCAACTGAGCCCGCGCCCTGTCGCATGTTGTTGCCCACAGCGGCTTGCGCCGCTATGCGCAACAGACACGCGCCATGCCTGCGGGACATTTCAGTTGACCCACGGCGCGCCACGCCCCACCTAGGGGGCACCCCAGACAGGGGGAAGGCGGCACCAAACCTACCGCCAAACGCTCATCGAAAGGAAAGAGAACAATGAGCACCGCAATCGTATCCGCAGAACACATCAACGTCATTCTCGAAGCGGCCACACGAGACGCCGACGAAGAAGGGTTCGAGTGGTTCGCGGCGGGCAAGTGGTGGACATTCACCCGCGAGAACCGCGACCGTATCGGGCAGCTCATGCTCGACGCTAACCTCGATGCCTACGGACGCCGCTACCTCGAACCTACTGAGGTCTACGTCTACTCCTACTCGATCCCGACCCGTATCCACGAGCCCATCGAAGTACTCAAGGCTATCGACGGATACGAGTACCAATGCAGCGTTGACGCTAGCTGGGACACGCATCCGATTCACCTCATGATGCAACAGCTCCGCAAGCGCGTTATCGCCTGGCTTGACGGATACGACGCCGCCGAATGGCTCATCTAACCCCGGCCACCCCCACCCCACACGGGGTGGGGGATGCCCCCGGGCACCCTCAGCACACCCGGGGGAGGTGTCCTGCCACGCGGCAGGACACCGGTCAGGTCAGGTGGACGCAAATGTGCACGCTCTCAGCTATCCTCACGGCACATGCAGCTTATCAAGCAAGGAGGCCAAGAATGAGCACCCACCGTAAGCCCGCAGCCGTCCCCATACGCCGCGCAGCACCCGCCCTCATCCCCGCCACCATCACCGGATGGGTGACCCTACCCGAAATACGCCCCATCATCACGCTAACCACCGCCGTAATAGCGGCCGCGAGCATCTACGCATGGACACAGACACGCCCCTGGGCACCGCGAGCACGCACCGCCGCCCACGCGGCCAGTCGAGCATTCAGCTGGGGCCTCTCATGTGCAGGCTACATCCTCCGCTTCGTTGGACTCATCATCCGAGCAATCCTCTGGGCAGCCTCACTCCTGGCCTTCCTCTCCATCGTCGGCTACGCACTAGGACTGTGCGGAGATGGGAACCGTCGCTACCGATAACCCTGTACAGCAAGTACAGCAAATGCAGCACTACCGGCAACTGTGGCGAATGCAGCACGTACAGTTGTGCGTAGCACCCCAACCTGTGCACACATCATGATCACGGGCGGCAGCGGGTTCATCCCTAGCCCCCTATGTGACGCGCAGCGCCCGCCCTCACCCCTCGGAATTGCTGTTTCTGCTGAGCCTCACTCGATTAGCTCGACTAATCGCCCTGAAGGTCTCCACAGTCCGTGCGGAAGCCGCAGCCTGGGGATCCCGCGTGCCCGCGAGCCGAGCAAGGTTCTGAGGTCTCAGCGCACGGCGAGACGTACGCTCGCGGACGCTGGCGGCGACGAGTCGCGTCGTGCGCGGGAGCTCGTAGACCTCGCGGTACTCAGCGGCGGTCATGCCGTGGCTCATGGCGACGTGTGCGGCGAGGTTCAGATAGGCACCTCCGCACTCGTGGCACACCAGTCGCCCCTCGGAGGTCTCATCGATGCGCCCGTAGACTCCGGCCCCGACCGGCTGACCGGCGCGCGAAACCACGTCAGCGTGCGGACCGCGCGCACGTTTGTAGTGCATCAGGCAGAGGCCATGCGAGACGGCATCGCGCTCGCACCCTGCCTCGGAGCAGGGGTAGGGGTCGGATCCCTGGGCGCGTATCCACCGCCTCGCGGCGGCCCACGAGATGACGGCGTCGCGGTTCCACCAGTAGGCATGCCCGACGCGCACGGGCCGCAGGCCCTCGCGGCGCATGGTCTTGCCGAGCTCGCGCACGTTGCGCTCGATCCCGATGAGGTCGGGGACCTCGGCTGTGGGGAGGTAACCGGCGGCGCGGGCCTCATCCTCGGTCATGACGCCGTCGATGTCCTGCTCCACAAGCTGCTCCTTTCATGAAGGCCCCCACCACCCGAGCACTGGGTGGTGGGGGCCTTCCCTTGTTGTCAGGCCTTGGCGGGGGTTGTCACTCCGACTCCAGGATCGAAATCCCAGTGGTAGCTGGAGCAGTCGCAGTTCGCGAGCCAGTAGTTGAACTCTGAGTCGAGGCTGAGGAGGAAGCCTCGACGAATCATCTTGAGGATCCACTTGAAGTCGTCAAGCTTGACGACCTCGCGCGGTGTCGGGTAGAAGTGGATCGACATCGGATCGGCTTCGTCGCCGTCGGCGCGGGCGATTTCACGGCCGGCGTAGCTGATAGCGACGAAGAAGCCTGTGGTGGGCCGCGTGGGGCCGCTGAATGTCCACCCGGAGCATCCGGGGATATCGACGATGTCGCAGCTAGTCCATGCCTTGGTTGCGGCTGCGTTGAACGCTTGCGTGGCGGCGTAGAGGTCCATGGTTTCTGTCTCCTTCTTCGAGGTTCGGGGGGCTCGTCCCTCCCGATGACTTAACTATACACCGTTCGCGATGTATAGTACAAGTGGTATTGATTGTGATGTGCGCTACTTGGTGAGATCGGTGCGAGCACCTCGTCCAGGGCGCGATGCGAGCCAGGCGTCTATTGTCTCGGGTGCCCATCCGCGCAGTGGTCCGGAGGGTGTTGTGATGATGACGTCGGCGTCCGGCATGAGGTCTTTGAGAATGTAGGAGCGGATGGTGGCGACGGCGAGGCCGGTGCGCTCTGCGACGGCGGCAGTGCCGAGGTACTCGGTAGGCATGGGCAGTCCTTATCAGTCGTAGGGTGAAACGATCTCGACGGGGATGTTGTCGTCGCTGAGGAGCTGGAAAGCGCGACCGACGCAGGCGCGATAGGTCGCGATGGGCAGGCGCTGCGCCCAGCGCGTGTGCTGCTCATAGTCTGCCTGCGTGGAGTATGCGATGAGTGCAGTGGGGAGGCTGTGGACGGTCTCGTCCTGGTCCTCGATGGGCGCGAGAAGCTCGTCGAGACACTCGAGCGCAGTGTCCTCCAGTGCGCCGAGGGTCATGTGGACGCCGAGGGGGTCGCGAGGCTTGCTTTTGCCGATCTCCCAGGAACGGATGACGCCTTCGTTGACGTCAAGGATCTCGGCGAGGTCGGCGCGCGAGAGTCCGAGCGCTTCGCGTCGGCAGCGCAGTCCGATGGGGGTCAGTGGTTCGGGCAATTGTCCTCCTATGGGTTGGCCCCCGCGCTGTCGGTTTCGGGCGCGGGGGCCTTGGTTTGCTGGTCAGTCCTCAGCCAGCCAGGCGTTCGTCTCGGCGACGTACTGGGCGACGGCGGCGGCGACCTCGGGGGCGGGGGTGCGCTCGGCGGGGCCGCGGTAGCCACCCCAGATTTCGGCGGGCCACTCGACGCGGGGGATGTACCGCTCGACGAGCGGCCATTCCTGGGTGCGCTCGGTCGAGGCGCTGCCACCCGGAAGGGAGGAGTCGAAGATCAGCAAGCTAATCTTGATCTCGTCCTGGTAATCGCCGTAGATAACGGCGCGGGCACCGTTGTCGAGGTTGGCTGCAATGAGGGCGCCGTCGCCGTCGAAACGCTCTGCCTTGGTCCAAGTCGTGGTGGGCATGATGTTGTCTCCTTCGTTGAGGTTCGGGGGACTGTTCCCTCCCGATGACTCAACTATACATCACGTACGATCTATTGTCTAGGCAAGAATCCTTATCGGAGAGGCATTGTAATATGTTGTACATCACATACATTTGTGTTACCGTGTAGATGCCAGATATTTCAACTGGGAATTGATCATTCTTCCTTCGGGAAGTAAACCCGCACCCCTCGGGGTGTGTCACCGAAACATCTGACTCTCAATTCTGAGAGAGTAACCATAGCGGCGCGGCCGGGAGTCAACACCCCCGGCCGCGCCGCCTCATTATCGCCACCCCCCTACGGCATGGGCACAAGCAGCGCGAGCGCGACCCCCGCAGCAATCGAGGTAGCAAACCGACTGACGAACATCTGCCAGCTTTCCTGCACGAAGAAGGTGCGCACGCCGATCACCAGAGCGAAGAGAATGCCCGTAAGCATCATGCTCCACGCCAGGAGCGAGCACAGCTCGCTATAGCTCACGGTGCCCGACGTCGAGGCCGTCACGACAGTGGCCAGCCCGAACGGGACAAAGCCGACGACAGCAACGCGCGCAGTCTGACGGAGCGTGAGGCGCAGAAACCTCGACAAGCCAGCAGCCCGCACGCGAGCGGGCGAAATGGTTGCGTTCATTGATCCGATTTCCTTCCTTGGGTAACGAACCTGTCAAACTCGATTGTACGGACGCCATGCACATTTGCGTCCCGGCCTCGGGGTGTCAGAACCGGCCGATTCTGGCCACATGCGCGGGGAATACTACGTATTCCCCTCTACAACGGTCTAAAAACCCTGGCCAAAACAAAGACGTGGCCACAACTAGACCGATACGATTATGGCCATGAGCATCACTGGATATGCGCGAGTGAGCACAGCAGACCAGGATCCAGCCTCTCAAATCGAGGCGCTACGTGCCGCAGGGTGCGACCCCATCTACATCGACCATGCCAGTGGCACCACTATGGAACGCGCACAATGGGCCGAGTGTAACCGCAGCCTAGGGCGCGGAGATACGCTCGTCGTCGTTCGCATCGATCGCCTCGGTCGCTCCCTTGTCGATCTTGTCGACACGCTCGACAATCTTCACGCGCGCGGCATCCACTTCCACAGCCTCAACGAAGGAATTGACACCTCAACAGCCTTGGGGCGCATGTTCTACCAACTCGCAGGTGCGTTCGCCGAGTATGAGCGAACCCTGATTAGCGAACGTACGCGCGCCGGCCTCGACGTGGCCCGCGCCGCCGGCCGGCGGATCGGCCGGCCGCCGGCACTCACAGAAGAACAGAAGGTGAGCGCCCGGCAACTCCATGCCCAGGGGCACAGTATCGCAGCCATTGCGAGAGTCCTCGGTGTTTCCCGTGCGACAATACGACGCACCATCGCCAAAATGGGATGAACGCCATAGTTTGCGTAGATCCGCACGATCAATGTCAAGATCAACTCGACGCGCTATTGAGATAAAACAACGCAGAGTGCACGTGCTCGGCTTTGGGGGTGATAGTTATCCGCTAGAATTGAAGCAGCCCGCCAGGCGCACCACCCCTACACAGTTAAGACGATTGCCTGTCGGGTGAGTAACGAAGGGGGGTGATGAAGATCGGACGCAAGAAGAACTCGAGGAAGCTCAGGTTCACTCCCGAGCAGATCACGAAAATCGCCGTGGCGGCATTAGCCCTGGCCACGGCGATCTTCGAGAATCTAAACTCAATCTTCTGATCCGATGAGCACCCAAGGTGTGAATCGGGCGGACGATTGTCATCGGCCGTGGGTAGTTGCAGCTACCCACGGCCCCATTATACCCACAAGATTCGCCAAGTTGTGACGTGATTAACCACACGGCATACTCTTTGGCGCATTAACGGCAGAAAAGCTGAGAGTGGCGCACTTAGAGAGGAGGGGGTGGGTTGTAACCCACCCCCTCACTTACCGTGGCCCCCTAGGAATTTCCCCCGCATCAAGAGGCGTGAATGGCTGGCCACCGTTGAACTCGGCCTCGGCGCGCCGCAGGTGATCCTCCAAAGCCTCGATAATCCACGCGCTCATCGAGCGCGTGCCCGTCGACACGGCCGTCGACCACCAGGCCGCACGCACCTGCCCAAGCAGCTCAGCATCCACACGAATCGAGAGCCGCGCAGTCTCCGCAACAGCTTTCGGCGCAGAGACCGGCACACGTGCGGGTTCACTGGTGACTGGGGGAGGGGCTATCACCGACGCAACGCCGCTACTCAGTGCAGACTTGCGACGCTCAGGACGACGAACGCTCACGCTTCCACCCCCTCACCCATCGTCGCGAGCACGGCCGCGAGATGCGCATCGTACAGAGCGCATAGATCGGCCGTGTTGCCAGCCCACTCATCAAGGCCGACACCGGCCTCGGCCGCGTCGGAGATCGCCACCATATCGGGCACAGGCGGATCCAAGAGCACGAGCCCACGTTCCTGGCACGCGGTCGACAGTTCATCCAACCAGTACGTGCCCTGGCGAGTACGCCCCTTATGTTGATTCACCAACACGCCAGCAACCCGCAACCCCGGGTTGTAGTAGGCGCGCGCAGCTTCAACAGCATCAAGCAAGTGCGCCAGCCCCGATGCCGAGTACAACCGCGATTGAGTCACGACAAGTACCCCATCAGCCACAGCCAAAGCGTTCGCCGTCAACGTATCAAGCGCAGGAGCGCAATCGATCAAAACGAGATCGAACGCGTCTCCTACGGTTTCGAGTTGGGTGGCCAAACGTCGCTCCCGACCAAACGCCACCGTCACGAGCTCATCACGCACGGCCGCCAGGGCGTCTGCGCCCGAGGGTGCAAGATGTACCCGATCCCAGTTCGTCGGGACGATGACATCCCCGAGGTCGCACTCCGATCGTGTGGACAGCGCATCGGCCATTCCGGCCTGTTGTTCCTCCAACTCGGCCAACGAGTCCGAGAGGTTACCCTGAGGGTCTAGGTCGACCACCAGGACCCTCAGCCCGCGCAGGCTCGCCGCCCGCGCAAGGTGATACGTTGTGGTCGTCTTACCGACCCCGCCCTTCTGGTTCGTAATTGCGATTGTCAACATGAGCATGATCCTTTCGTCAGTAGGTAAGTTCGAGAGCGTTGCGCCCGGCGAGCTCGGATGAGTCACACCCAAGGCGAGATGCGCGGCCAGCGCTGTAGCCTGCATTGCGCGTGTCATCATTGAGATCAAGATGATCCCCAGGGACAAGATCTAAGGCTTCCGCCCACTCATCAATGCGCGCTGTCCGCGACCGCACGACAAGCGCCCGAGAGGACGCAGGGGAAGCATCCTCATCAGCGATCGCCTCGGCCCGAGCATCACGAACTGCGACGGCCACCCCCGCACCAAACCCCGTGATAAACCCATCACGAAGCCGCCTGCGGTGAGCCGTCTTGCTCCGCTTATACCGCCCAGCGTTCGCGCGCCGCCACGCAACCCAACCGGTCGCCGCATACGCTGTCAGCGTCATCGCCAACGGCATGAACCACTCCAGGTCCGACCTGAAACCAGCCACATGCACCAGAACGTGTGGACGTCCGCGAACCCTCCGATAATCCTCGTAGTACGCGAACAGGCCCGCCGCGTCCGCGACATCCGCGATCGCCATACATGTCGCAAGTGACGGCGTCGAAGGCCCGCCATCGACCACGAGCTTTCGCACCTCAATGTCCTCACGCTCCGCCTCTTCCACATCCAAGGACGTGATCGAGTGACGCGCCATGAGGATAGACGCCCGCGTCATCGCGACCTCGCGCTCAGAAGCCGAAGCGCCGGGGTCAGTGGCCAACGCAAGAAGCTGGCGCACCTGCTCACGTAGCTTGTCAGACACAGCCAATACCCCCTCAATCCTCAAGAGGGGCGTACGAAATCAGGACCGAGCACGCCTCATCAAGGCGCGCCAGGAGCGAGTCGATCGCTTCCGTATGCTCACGAATCGCCGGTGCAACCAGAGGAGCGCTCACCTCATCAAGGGATGCGAGATCCCGTTCCAGACGATCACGATCCCGCTCCAAAGCGCCACGAACATGAAACAGATCAGCGTCGGTCAAAACAGACACATCAGACGCATCGAGAGAGTAAGAAAACATCACAAAGACCTTTCATTGAAAACAGACGAAATACGAGACATTTACAGCGACACCAGCAAATGCAGCATGTACAGCACTCACCCAGAAGTAGAGACGGCCCTATTCACGTCTCACGAGTGAAATCGGCGGCCTCGATCGCCCGGCGCAAGGCATCCTCGGGAGGGGCTGCATAACGCTGCGTTGTCGCCACGCTCGCATGCCCCAACAACCGCTGGACGGCGAGAAGATCCCGCTCGGCCGAATACGCGGCCGTCGCGAACCGATGCCGCAGCGTGTGGAGAGTCCACCCATCCCGTAACACGACGGCCGCGAGCTTAGAGACGTGCGCACCCGACAGATGCCCGCCGTACTTCGATGGGAAGCACCAGCCGCCCCCACCGCTGCATGCGGCCACCACAGCTCTTGCCAGCCAATCCGCGAGAGGCACCCGACGAACACGCCCGCCTTTTCCTGTGACCATGAGGGATACCCCAGTCCCGTCATCGAGGACATCCCGACCATGAACAGCGGCAATCTCCGAGGCCCGCAGACCAGCACATGCACCCAGGCACAAGATGAGCCGGGTACGCCGATCAGCGGCCGCAACCGCTTCATGCAGTACATCGAGTGGTACTGGACGTGGAGCACCAGGATGCCTGGGTACCACGGGTAGCCACTCCGCGGGTGAACCACCCTTCGGATATAGCCACCGATAGAAGAGACGCAGCGACTCGTAGTATCCGTGCCGGGTCTCGGCAGCCCAACGCTGACGCCCCAAGTACCGCATGAGCATGTCCGTATCCACGTCCCGAGGCGACACAACACCAAGACCCCGAGCAACTTGTCGCACGTGCCTGATGCGCGTCTCCACCGTGCGCTCACTGCGACCACCGGCCCGCAGATACAGCTCCCACCGATCCAGAGCAGCCGCCCACTCGACCGGCACCGCCTTCGTCAAGATGTGATCTTTGTCCATACCCACCAAGGATGAGCGGCCGCGACGACGCAAGCTCACGAACAAGCCCAAAACCTCGGAGACCGTACAGCAAATGCAGCATGTGCAGCGACACCAGCAAATACAGCACGGACAACCATTGCCCGGAGGTCGCAGGTTCAAATCCTGTCCCCGCT
>CAUVIG010000057.1:0-11351 GCA_963551745.1 uncultured Actinomyces sp. | reverse complement strand
CGCACCCCGGCACCGGTAGTCCCCCCCCCCCAGCGGGGCCGCCGCGGCCCTGAACCCCGCGCCCCCAGACACAAGACCCGGGTGGGCCGGGACCATTTCAGCGGCCCGGCCCACCCGTTTGCGTCGCGATCCGCTAGGCGACCCAGCGGCCCGAACCATCAAAGGTGTAGGCGGTGCCGTCGATGACAACGCGTCCAGTCGCCATGGCTCCCGACGGGTGGCAGAAGTACCAGCTGCCGCCATCCTTCACCCATCCGATCGCCATCTGGCCAGATTCCGTCAGATAGTACCAGGTACCACCCAGGTTCGCCCAGCCGGTAGCCATCGCGCCGTTGCCGTTCAGGTAGAACCAGGCTCCGCCCAGGTTCGCCCAGCCGGTAGCCATCGCGCCGCTAGCGTTCAGGTAGTACCAGGTGTCACCATCCTTCAGCCAGCCGGTCACCATCGCGCCCGTATCGGGATCCAGGTAGTACCAGGTGCCACCCACGGCGGCCCAGCCGGTCGCCATCGCACCCGACGGAGCGTAGTAGCGCCACGCACCATCCTCAACCTGCCAGCCGGTCTTCATCCAGCCGTCCGCGTCGAAAGAGTAGGTGACACCGCGGCGCACAACGCGCTCGTTGGACGGGTAGGAACCATCCGCGTAGCGCAGCCACCAGCGACCGTCAGCCGACGCAACCCACTGGGCAGCCTCCGGATCCGGAGCCGGGGTGACGGTGGGATCGATGCGATCCCCCGCGGCCTGCGTGAAGACGGCAACCGTGCGAGCCGGAACCGTCACGGAGCCCGTCTTCGCGTCAAAGGACGCGCCCTTGACGGTCTCGTCCGAGCCGTTCGCCTGTGCCTCGTGCAGCTTGAAAACGCGACCCGACAGGCCATCGACCGCGGTGGTCACGGACTCGCCGCTCGCATTGAAGACGACGAGAGCACCGTCGAGCTTCGCGTCGATGTCGCTCCCAGCCCCGGCCTCGTCGTTGATGAGCATGACAATCGTGCCGTCCACGGCGCCCTCACCCGAGTTGGGGAAGGTCACCTTGGAGCGGATCAGATCCGCACTGCCCAGCGTGAACAGGCGTGAGGAGGAACGCACGCGCAGGAAGTCCATCGCGGCCTCCGAGGAGGTGCCGATCTGCTCCGGGGTCGGCTTCAACTCCGGGTTCTCCAGCAGCGGGCGCATGTGATCCCAGGCCGCACCGTTCTTCGACTTGACCGGCAGGCCACGGCCGAAACCGTTGTCGCGCATGGACCAGTCGATCGCGTTGAAGTGATCGCCGGAGTTGTAGGAATCGCGGTCCAGGGACTTCGAACGCAACATCTCCGTGCCCGATGCCCAGAAGGAAGGCGACTGCGACAGGGCCACGGAAGCCTGGCTGATCAGCGACATGCGCACGCGGTGATCCATCGGAGCATCCGTCGGCATCTTGTAGGTGACCAGGTCGAAGAGCGTCTCGTTGTCGTGGGCATCCACGTAGTTGACGTTCTCCGCCGGCTGGGAGGCGAACCCGGCGCCCTGGCCGTTGTAGTCCAGCTGCGCGCCCGACACGGTCTTGCCGTCGTAGGTGGTCAGCGTGTAGTCCTTCAGGTTGCCTGCCAGACCCAGCTTCACCAGGTCCACGCGGTGCAGATAATCGGCGCGGCGATCCGCTTCGGAGCGGGTGTCAAGGCCGTTGAGGTCCGAGAACGCGCCCGAGCCGAAGCCCTGCAGGACACGGTGATCCTCATCGAAGGGGCCGCCACCGTGCACAGCGTCGCGCAGGCGGTCGTTAAACGCGCCGATGCCGGTGCCGTCCAGCTGGCCCTGCGTGGCCTGGGTGAACAGCGCATTGTTCGCGACCTCACCGAAGTTCCAGCCCTCGCCGTAGATGTACAGGCGGGAGCCGTCCACGCCGTCCTTCTCCAGGGTGAGAGACGCCAGGGCGGCCTTCGCGCGCTTCATTTCCTCGGCCGGGTGGTGGCCCATGAGGTCGAAGCGGAAGCCGTCAACGTGGTAGTACTTCGCCCAGTGGATCATCGAGTCGATCATGAGGTGCTCGCTCATCGCGTTTTCGGTCGCGACATTGGAGCAGCACGTCGAGGTCTCGACACCGCCGGAGGCATTCAGGCGCTGGTAGTAGCCGGGCACGACGCGGTCGAGCACGGAGTGTTCGGACTGCCCCGCTGCGGGCGTGTGGTTGTAGACCTGGTCGAGGACGACCTGCATACCGATCGAGTGCAGCCCACCCACCATGGAGCGGAATTCGCGCACGCGCGCGCCGCCGTTCTGGTGGGACGAGGTCGCGTAGGAGCCCTCGGGGGCCATCCAGTGCAGCGGGTCGTAGCCCCAGTTGTAGGCGTCCTGGTCGGCAACGGCCGTGACCGCAGCCTGCTGTTCCTCGGATGCCGGGCCGGCATCCTCGGGGATCGCGGGCGTCTTCTGGTCCGCGCGCTTCTCGGGAATGGTCCCGATGTCGAAGGTGGGCAGCAGGTGCACCGTGTTCATGCCGGCGCGCGACAGCTCGGCGAGGTGGCGCATGCCGTTGGACTGGAACTGCGTGAAGGCCATGTAGGTGCCGCGCATGTCCTCGGGCACCGAGGCGTCCGCGGCGGAGAAGTCACGCACGTGCAGCTCGTAGATAGAACGCTGAGCGTCGTCCTCGATGACCGGAGCCTTCGAGTCCGTCCACACCGACGGGGCAATCGACGGGTTGTCCATGTTGACGGCGACGGAGCGCGTGGAGTCGACGGTCAGGGCCACCGAGTAGGGGTCGGTGACGAGGTTCGTCTCCACCTTGCCCGTCTCGGGCACATAGACGCTGACCTCCCACAGGTACTGGGCACCCTCGTGGATCTCGCCGGCGGCATTGTCCACGCTCCAGCGGCCGTCCTCGCCGCGCACGGCGGCGGTGCGCAGGCCATCACCCTGCACATCGGCGTCGGAGCCGCACGGCGTCGAGGTGTTCCACGACAGCAGGGTCACGTTCTTTGCGGTCGGCGCCCACAGCGCGAACGTCGGGTTCCCTGCCTCGTTCCACGTCACGCCGTACGAGGCCTGGGTGGCCTTGGCCGCGTAGAGCGAGTCGAGGACGGGCGCGATTTGCACGCCGGTGAAAGCGTTGACGCTCTCCCCCGACTTCTGAGCGACCGCGATCTGGCCGGTGAGGGCCTCGCGGGCCCCGGCCTCGTCGAGCGAGGCCTTCAGAGCGATGTATCCGTTGAGGTTCGGGTGAGCCGTCGTCACCTCGGCGGGCAGGTCGCCCGCGACGGTCAGAGCGCTCGTCGTGGCGCCGGAAATCGCCCCATCCGACAGGCCCGCGCCGCCCTCGGGGGCGGTCACCAGCTCGTAGGTCAGAGCCGCAGATCCGTCAAGGACCCGCGCGCGCGTCACGCCCTGCGGCAGCAGCGAAGTCGGCCACGCGAGGATATCCGAGGTCACCCAGTAGGCGCGCTGCTCGCCCGAGCCCGCGACAGGCGCGTCGGAGGCCGCGATGTCGAGCTTGTGCGTCGCGGAATCGTAGGTGAAGGTCACGAGCTTGTTCGCTTTCGTCGCAAACTGGTAGTTGGCGCCACCGGCGGCACCATCTTGACCGTAATTCTCGTTCCAGGATCCACCGATGGCAACCTTGAGCTCGTAGGAGCCTTCCGGCAGAGCGCTCGTCGTGTAGGTGTAGGTGCCGCCGCCCACGGGTTCCATGAGGGGCGCCAGGCATTCGGGCTTCCAGTTGTCCGTGCAGCCCAGCGCCTTCTGGAAGGAACCCGGCAGCGTCACCATCTGGTCGGTGGCAGTGTTCCATACGCGGTGCGTCGCCTGGTTGTAGTAGAAGGTGACCTCCGTGGTCTCCTTCAGGCTGTAGGCGATGTTGGCTCCGCCGGCCGCGCCGCCGGCGCCATACGCGACGTCCCACGAGCCGCCCTCGGCAACCTTGTACTCGTAGTCGCCCGCGGGCAGCGTGAACGTCGCGGTGTACACGCCCGTCGCGTCGCGCGTGAGCGCAGCCTTGTCGCAGTCGGGCGCCCAGTCAGCGTCGCATCCCATTGCCTTGTTGTGGTTACCGGGGATTGTCACCAGCACGTTGTCGGCGGCGCCAGCGGCACCCGCATCGGCTGCCTGAGCAACGGTTCCCTCGTTTGGCGCTTCCGTCTTAGGCGCGGCCCACGCGGCTGGGAGAACACCCCCCATCAGCGCGATAGCTGCGCCAACGCCGAGCGTTCGGCGCAGCAGTGTCCTATTGAGTCGGTATGTCACGACAGACTCCCTCGTCCAAAAGCGGTCCCCTCCCATGGGGCTGCTCCTAGGTTAGACACACTGCAACGTTTCCGAAAGCTTTCTGCAAAGCACAAGAGAAAACGCGGTCAGTGGGCAAACAAAAACCTCGTCACCTTGTGAGTGACGAGGTCATTGGTACCCCCAACCGGATTTGAACCGGTGTTAACGCCGTGAGAGGGCGTCGTCCTAGGCCGCTAGACGATGGGGGCCTTGCTGAAACTTACGTTTCAGACCGCTGGGGTACCAGGACTCGAACCTAGAATGGCTGAACCAGAATCAGCTGTGTTGCCAATTACACCATACCCCATTGAGTATCACCTGCTTCGCTTTCACGTCGCTGGCGACAGGAGATAACTGTAGCGGACCAACGCCCTCATGCCAAATCGAAGCCCAGTGGTCCCGATCACCCGCCCGCCGTCCCCCACAACGGGACGTCTCCGAGCGCGACGAAGCCCCGGCCTCGGCCCTCAAACAGGGCGACGAGGCTGGGGCTACGCGCAGCGATCAGGCCAGGGAGGAGCGCAGGGCGCGCAGGCGGGTCAGCGAGGAGTCGCGACCCAGGATCTCCATGGACTCGAACAGCGGCGGGGAGACCTGGCGGCCGGTCACGGCGACGCGCAGCGGGCCGAAGGCCAGGCGAGGCTTCACGCTCATCTCGTCGACGATGCGAGCGCGCAGCGACTCCTCGAGGGCTGCAGTCGTGAACTCGGTCAGGCCCTCGACGGTCTCGATGGCAGCGTCCAGGACGTCCACCGCGTTGTCCTTCAGCTTGGAGACGGCCTTCTCGTCCATCTCCAGGGCATCGTCGGCCTGGAACAGGAAGCCGAGCATGCCCGTGGCCTCGCCGAGGAGCTGGATGCGCGTCTGAATGAGCGGAGCGGCCTCGGTGAGGATCTCGCGCTCGCGATCGGTCAGCGCCTCGAAGGAGTCGGCCGAGACCACCCCGTCGCGGTGTAGGAAGGGCACCAGACGGTTACGGAAGTCCTCGCCGTCCAGCAGACGGATATGCTCGGCGTTAATCGCGATGGCCTTCTTCTGGTCGAAGCGCGCCGGGTTCGGGTTCACATCCGAAATATCGAAAGCGCACGCCATCTCCTCCATGGAGAAGATATCGCGATCCGCGGCGATCGACCAACCCAGCAGGGCCAGGTAGTTGTTGAGGCCCTCGGGGATCATGCCGGCGGCCTTGTGCAGCAGGAGGTTCGACTCGGGGTCGCGCTTGGACAGCTTCTTGTTGCCCTCGCCCATGACGTAGGGCAGGTGACCAAAGCGCGGCATGAACTTCGCGACGCCGATGGCCTCGAGCGAGCGGTACAGGACAATCTGGCGGGGCGTCGAGGACAGCAGGTCCTCGCCGCGCAGCACGTGGGTGACCTCCATGAGCGCGTCGTCGATCGGGTTCACCAGCGTGTAGAGCGGGTGACCGTTGGCGCGCACGATGACGTAGTCCGGCACCGAGCCGGCCTTGAAGGTGATCTCGCCGCGGATCAGGTCCGTGAACGTGATGTCCTCGTCGGGCATGCGCAGGCGCAGGACGGGCTGGCGCCCCTGCGCGCGGAAGGCGGCGATCTGCTCCTGGGTCAGGTTGCGGTCGAAGCCGTCGTAGCCGAGCTTGGGGTCCTCGCCCTTGGCGCGGTGGCGCTCCTCGATCTCCTCGGGGGTCGAGTAGGACTCGTAGGCGTAGCCGGCCTCGAGCAGGCGCGCGGCCACATCGCGGTAGATGTCCATGCGCTCGCTCTGGCGGTAGGGGCCGTGCGGGCCGCCCTTACCGATACCCTCGTCCCAGTCGAGGCCCAGCCACTGCAGGGACTCGATGATCTGGTCGAAGGACTCCTGGGAATCGCGGGCGGCGTCCGTGTCTTCGATGCGGAAGACGAAGGTTCCTCCCGTGTGGCGGGCGTAGGCCCAGTTGAACAGGCACGTGCGGACCATGCCGACGTGAGGGGTTCCTGTGGGCGAGGGGCAGAAGCGGACGCGAACGTCGGCACCGGTGGCAGTTGTTTCACTCATGATTCCTCCATCCTACTCCAGCGGTGGCTGTTGCATTTGCTTGATGGGTGGGCGCGCTACGACGCGCGCCGGGGGTACAGATACGCTGGTTGCATCACCGGGATCGGCCCGCTCCGCATCCATCGACTCGTCCAGGAGGACACCGTGTCCGTTCGTCTTTTTTCCGACTCCCACCTCTACCGCACCGGCTCCCTGAAGTGGACCGGCATCACGACCGCGAGCGGTGAGCCGACGATCGGCGCGTGGGTGGCGGAAATGGACTTTGCCACGGCCCCCGAGGTGGCCGACGCGATGAAAGGAGCGATCGACGATGGCCTGCTCGGCTACCAGCCGACCTGGTTGGAGCCGCGCATCGCGGGCGCGACCGCCGAGTTCCAGAAGCGGCGTTTTGACTGGGACGTGGACGCCTCCCACGTACGCCTCGTGGCCTCGGTCCTGCCCGCGCTCGAGGCGACAATCAAGCACCTGGTGCGCCCGGGCGCGCCGATCATCGTGCCCACCCCCGCTTACATGCCCTTCCTGACGATCCCGGGCAAGTTCGACCACCCCGTCATCGAGGTACCCTCGCTGCGCGGCACGCGCGCCGGCGGGCGCGGCTGGGCGCTGGACCTGGAGGGGATCCGCGCCGGGCTCGAGGCCGGGGCCGGCCTCGTCATCCTGTGCAACCCGTGGAACCCGGTCGGCCGCGTCCTGCGCGAGGACGAGCTGCGCGCCCTGCACGACGTCGTCTGCGACTACGACGCCCTCGTGTTCTCCGACGAGATCCACTCCTCCCTCGTATTGGATGAGTCGATTCCCTTCGTCTCCTACGCGTCGCTCGGCCCCTCGTTCGCATCCCACACGGTCACGGCGACCGCCGCGTCGAAGGGCTGGAACATCGCAGGGCTTCCCTCCGCACAGGTGATCCTGCCCGACGAGGCGCTGCGCGAGCGCTGGGACGTGTTCGCCGCGGGCGTGCGCCACGACGCCAACGTCATCGGCACCCTCGGCGCGATCGCCGCCTACGAGCGGGGCGATGCCTGGCAGCGCGAGGTCAAGGACCTGATCCGCTCCAACGTGGACCTCGTTGAGCGCGCTCTCGCAGATACACCGATCGACTTCGTGCGTCCCGAGGGCACGTACCTGACTTGGTGGGGCTTCGAGGGAGTCGACCTGGGTCCCCTCTCCCCCGCCGCGACGCTGCGCGAGCGCGCCCGCATCGCCGCCAACGAGGGCCGCACCCTGGGAGCGGACTACGCCTCGTGGGCGCGCATCAACCTGGCGTGCGCCCCTGACGTGGCCTCGCGGATCGTGGAGAGGGTCCTCGGCCTGCTCTGATCTTTTCTCACACGACACGAGGCCATGGCCGGCAGCGGTGGACATCCACCTCCCGGCCACGGCCTCGTGTGTGTCTGATTCTGGGTCCTCAGGCTCCCAGGGCCGCCTCGATGCCGGCGAGCACGGTCTGGCGCGCCGCCGAGGCCGCCTCAACGACGGCCGTCGGGTCCGTCGGGGCGTTCGCGAAGGACAGGTCGGAGACGACCGACATGCCGGCGACGCGCACGCCCAGAGCGTGCAGAGTGATCGCCTCCATGACGGTCGACATGCCCACGCAATCCACGCCCAGGCCCGCGAGGATGCGGGTCTCGGCCATCGTCTGATACTCGGGTCCGCGCAGGATCGCGTAGATGCCCTCGCGCTGGCAGACCCAGCGCAGCGCCTGCGTCATCTGGGCGTCCCACACGGCCGACACGTCCAGGAACAGCGGCCCGTCGAAGGGCGAAGCGCCGCTGAGGTTCACGTGGTCGGTGATCACCATGACGTCGCCCAGGCTCCAGGACTTCAGGCAGCCGTTCGCGTTCGTCAGGACCGCGCGGCTGATCCCCGCCGCAACGGCAGCTCGGGCCAGGGCCGTGACGGGGCGGGCACCCAACCCCTCGTAGAGGTGCGTACGGCCCGTGGCCACGAGGACCACTCCCCGACGCGTCTCATAGGCGCGCAGCTCACCGCCGTGCCCATCCGCGACCGGGGCTACAACGCCGGGGATGTCACCCAGCAGCACGGTGGCCGCGGGGGCTCCCCAGGCCTCGTCGAGAGCCTGGGCCAAGCCGGAGCCGAGCACGACGAGCGCATCCGGGCGCCCCGCGAGAGAGGTGAGGACCCGGGCGCCGGCCACAGCCTCATCGTCAAGGAGAGCCTGGGTGAAGCGCGGATCGACGCTCACTGCGCATCCTCGTCCGCGCCCTGCGCGTAGGTGCGCGAGGGCAGCTTCTCCTGCGCGCGCACGCGGCCCGCGCTGGTCGCCCAGTAGCCGATGAAACCGACCATCATCGCCAGGAGGATACCGATGTTGGCGCCCGCCCAATCACCCTCGCGACCGCCCAGGGGTCCGAGGAGGTAGCCCTGCCAGGACAGCCAGGAGGCGCTGGCGTTAACGACGAGGCCCCAGCCCACCAGCGAGCCGACGATCAGGGAGGCGACCGCACCCCAGTTCACCGAGCCGTAGCGGCCCGAGGGGGTGAAGAGCGAGGGCTCGTCGTAGTCCTTGTGGCGCAGCGCAATGTCCGCCAGCACGACGCCGCCCCACGCGGCGATGACCACGCCGAGGGTCGTGAGGAACGCCGTGAAGGGGGTCAGGAAGGAGTCCGCGAAGAACACGACGACGATCGTGCCGACCGTCATGATCGTGCCGTCAATGGCGGTGGCGACCGGGCGCGAGACGGGCACGCCCATGGCCAGCAGCGACAGGCCCGAGGAGTAGATGTCCATGACGATGCCACCGATGAGGCCCAGGATCGCGACCAGCGCGAAGGGGATGAGGAACCAGGTGGGCAGCAGCGTGGTGAGCGCACCGATCGGGTCGCCGCCGATGGCCTCGGAGAGGGACTCGTCGGCCGAGCCGACCAGGAGGATGCCAAAGAAGACCAGGATGGCCGTGGGCAGCGCCGCGCCCACCGTCGTCCAGCCGACCACGCCCTTCGTCGAGGCTGCGCGCGGCAGGTAGCGCGAGTAGTCGGCGGCCGCGTTAATCCAGCCGAAGCCAAAGCCCACGAGGAGCATGCAGCCCGCGCCGAGCACCGCGGTCAGGGGCGCCGAGGGGCGCGAGGAGAGGACCGCGAAGTCGATCGTCGGGGCGACCAGAACCAGGTAGACGATCGTCAGGGCCGCGGTGGCCCAGGTGATCCACGTCTGGACCTTCATGATCGCCTCGAAACCGAGGATGCCCGAGCCTGCCGCCAGCACGACGACGAGGATCAGCGCGATGATCTGGGCGACGACGTGGTTCGTGAAGCCGAGCGCCCCCATGACGGTGGCCGTGGCCTGGACGGCCATGATCGCCAGGAAGGTCTCCCAACCCACCGTCAGGATCCACGAGATCGCCGCCGAAATGCGGTTGCCGTTGAAGCCGAAGGCCGCACGCGACAGGACCAGCGTCGGGGCGGAGCCGCGCTTACCGGCGATCGCGATGAGGCCGCAGACCAGGAAGGACAGGGCCACGCCGACGACGGACACGACGACCGCCTGGGCGAGGGAGAGACCGAAGCCGAGGACCCACGAGCCCCACGAGATCCCCAGGACCGAAATGTTCGCCGCGAACCACGGCATGAACAGGTCGGAGGGTTTCCCCTTGCGATCGGATTCGGGAATGACGTCCAGACCGGCCATTTCGACGGCCAGCGCGCCGGAAGACTGGGGTTCGCTCACGGTGTGCTCCTATGCGACAGATGGGTTGATTAAACGCCCCCATTTTATCCCACAGGCAACACTTTTAGGCATTGACGACGGGGTTCGCCAGGCGCCCGATCCCCTCGATCTCGATCTCCACGCGGTCACCAGCGTGAACGACCTCGCCACCCGCGGGCGCACCCGTGGCGATCACGTCACCGGGCAGCAGCGTCATCTGGTGAGACAAGTAGGACACCAGCTCGAAGGGGTTCCAGATCATGTGCGCAGTCGAGGAGTCCTGAGCGATCTCACCGTTGAGGTAGGAGCGGATCGCCAGGTTGGTGACGTCAAGGGCGGGGTCGACCGTGATCCACGGGCCCAGCGGGCACGCCGAGTCGAAAGACTTGCCGCGCGACCAGGGGCCGCCCGTCATCGCGTCGCGGGCGGTGGCGTCGTTGGCGATCGTGTAGCCGAGGATCATCTGCGGCGCTTCCTCGACGCTCACGTCCTTTGCCAGGGACTTGATGACGATCGAGAGCTCGCCCTCGAAGGCCACCGCGTTCGACCAGGCTGGGATCGCGATCGGGTCGTCGGGGCCCACGACCGAGGTGTTCGCCTTGAGGAAGATCGGCGGCTCGGGGCGTTCGTCGGCCGGAATCGGGGTGTCCGAGTAGTTGTCGCCGATGCCCACGACCTTCGAACGCGGGATCACCGGGGAGAGCAGGCGAACCTCGTCTAGCTCGTAGATCTGGCCGGAGGGTTCCACAGGCGAGAACAGCGGGTCGCCCTTGAGCCCCACGATCCTCGTCGAGCCCTCTTCGAGGGCGCCGTATACCGGGTTCGTACCATCGGAAAAACGTGCGATTCTCATGCCGGTAGCCTAACGCAGCCGTGCCCACGCCGCGCCAAGCAGCGCCGACATACACGACGCCGGGTGCGCGAGGCACGAGATGTGCCCGGCGCACCCGGCGGGTCGCAGATGGGTGTTACTTCTTCTTCGCGCGCTTCCACACGCCACCCGGAACGTCGCCGGGCAGCAGCGGGTTCTTCTCGCCCACGAAGACGGGATCGGCAACGCCGTCTCGGTGCTGGGCCTCGTAGTCACGCAGCGCGCCGAGCACCCAGCGGGCCAGGAAGACCAGTGCCCCCAGGTTCGTAATCGTCATGACCGCCATCGCGATGTCGACGGCGTTCCACACAACGTCCAGGCTCAGCAGCGCGCCAATCGTCGCCGAGGCCACGCACACGACGCGCACGGTCCACGTCGCCCAGCGGGCGTCACCGAAGACGAAGGACATGTTCGTGTCGGAGTAGACGTAGGCGGCGATGATCGAGGAGTAGGCCAGTACGAAGATCAGGATCGCCATGGGAACGATGGTCCAGGGGCCCAGCTCGTTAGCCACGGCCAGGGTCGTCAGTTTCGAGGGGTTCACGTCCGCGCTGCCCCACACCT
>CAUVIG010000056.1:0-11379 GCA_963551745.1 uncultured Actinomyces sp. | reverse complement strand
CGCCCACTAGACCCACAACACGCCGCCTAAAGCACCACGTTTGCGCCTATAGCCCCATAGTGAAGGGCCGCGCACCCGAATCGAATGCGCGGCCCCGTGCCCCCTAGCGGGGCAGGATTCGGAGCAGGCATGAACCCGCCCCACTAGGACTATGAAGGTGCTACGACCAGGCTTTCAGGCGCTCAGCGAGAGCGCGTGCCGCAGCGTCCAAACGCTCGACTTCCTGGGCATCCCCACCCTTGACCGCACGCCAGTAGGAGATTTTTGTCCGCAAGAACTCACGCCGCAGCTCAAGAATCTGCGCTTCTTCCCGCAAGCGTTCATCCTGCTGCTCCAGCAAAGTAATGAACTCGGAAATATCACGCTCGCCACCAAGGCCCGAGCGAACATACTCGCGCATATCAGCAATCGACATACCCGACGCTGACAGGCACGACACCCACGTCAACAGCTCAAGGTCGTCTTCCCGATAGATGCGGTGACCGCTCGAAGGGTCACGCGCGATGGCGGGAATAACGCTCACATCCTCGTAATAACGCAGAGTGGACGCAGGCAGCCCTACAAGCGCCGCCACCTCCTTAATTGAGTACGTGCGCCCAGAGCCTGTCCCTACCATGGCTTCACCCTAAAAGACCTCAAGTCCTTGAAGTCAAGCGGAAGTGCGGGACGTGCATCACGCGCTGCGACCTGCACAAAGACACAATTCATCATCCATCGTCGCGCAGGGCTGAGAATCGGCTCAAAACGCCGCAACGCATCCATTTAGAGAAGTTCTGCACGCCTCTGGAAAGCCCAGATCGGACAGGTCTCCTCACGCATATGAACATCGACGCGGTCGAGAAGTTCGCAACCGCCATTGAGATAGAAACGCGCATTCTTTTCCGTCGAGGTCACGAAGCCGTAAGCACGCCCACCACGCTTAGCCACATAATCCGGCAGGACCTTGGAAACCAACCAGCGACCCACACCGTGACCACGCATGCTCGCATCAACGGAGAGCACCTCGAGATACCAGTCGAAATCGCCATTATCAATGGCGATCTGATCAGATCGGTCGGTCACGTCGAGGAAATCAGCCACGAGGCGCGGGGAGGCGTAGCGGAAGAGCTCGTAGCCTCCACTGACGAAGCTACACACCACACCAACCTTGCGATCATGCATGAGCGCCGTTGCGACAACACGCCCCTCATGCTCCACGACAAGTGCGTGACGCACCCACTGATAGGAGGAGGCGAGCATTCGATTGATCGCTACCAGACACTGCGGGTAACGGTCCGGCTGGTAGAGGTAGGGTTTGAGCATGATGTGCAGCGGATAGTCGAGGAACCCCTCGGTGATAATACGCGTCATTTCGGGAATATCGTCGCGCGTAGCGGGTCGACACTTCACGGGCCACCTCCTTCATCAACATGGGCGGATAAGCAATTTACTATCGAAAACCTAACTGCAGGTAGATACCTGTCATCCTAAGGGATAGACGCTGATCTAGCCTTGTCAACGAGGCGTGTTTTTCTTTGTCACTCGACGCTCTTTCACTTGACGATCGGTCAGGTTAGTGAGCGCGCATTCTCCCTCGTTGCTATGTATCCACGAACGGACGATAATCGAGTGGTTCATATCAGGAGGACTACATGCGACTCTTTCGCGCCCTGTGCGCCACGCTCGGGGCACTACTCATCGTGTCGACGCTACCGTCGGGGGCTTATGCCGCCGACGAGCCGACGTTGTCGGAGACATTCGTCCTGACCAAGGACGGCCAGCTCGTCGATACGCTGACGATCATCGATCCGTCGCGGACGATGAGCGAGTCGGCGTGCCAGCCGTACGCCGGCAAGTCGTCGGACCAGCACGTTGAGTTCGTGACGCGCGACGACGCAACCGTGTGCCACATGCAGCTCATGTACACGAATGCGGAGAACGAGTCCGAGTTCTCCCTCGAGGACTCAGGCGAGTTCGTCATGACCGCTCACGCCGAGCGCACGCTCACCGAGTCTCGCAAATTGTTCCATCCGGACCTGACGCTTAAGTCTCTATCCCTGAGCGTCGAGGGAGAGGTACAGTCCTCCACCGCAGGTGCTTCCACGTCTGCAGCGACGTACGAGGGCCGCACATTCTCCATCACCTCGTGGACCAACACCGCGCCCCAAATGATCACCGTGAAGGGCTCTCTCACCCCTGGCGGAGACCCCAGTGCCGCGGCGACGACGAATGCGTTGAAGGACCCGTGGGGCGCGACCCCGATGCCTGCCTCGGCCTCGGCGAGCCCGAGCGCAGCGCCGACGGCAGATGCTGCCGCCGCACCCGAGTCTTCTGATCCGCCGATCGCTCTTCTCGTCGGCCTCATCGTTGGCCTCATCCTTCTCGTCATCGGCATCGTCATTGTCGTCTACGTCGTGCGGGCCAAGCGCGAAAAGAAAGCCGCATCCGTCACGCAGGGCGCTGCCCCGGCATCTCATGTACGCCCACCCGCTCCTTCTCGCGGGAGCGAGGGCGTGGAACTCTACGCCCCTCCGGCACCGATTCCCCGCACGTCCGTCCCCGCCCCG
Organism: uncultured Actinomyces sp.; assembly: GCA_963551745.1. Lineage (GTDB taxonomy): Bacteria > Actinomycetota > Actinomycetes > Actinomycetales > Actinomycetaceae > Pauljensenia. The sequence goes on along the minus strand of CAUVIG010000056.1, from coordinate 8,833 downwards.
ACTGCACCATCCACCCCGGCCCCTTCTTCTACCAAGCGCCCGTCGGCCTCGTTGAATCCTCCGCCGCCGACGCCGCGTGACACCGGTTTCACGTGGGAGCACAAGTCGCGCCCGAAGCCCACAGCAGCTCCCTCAGCCGCGAGCGCGGAGGCTCCCAAGAAGCGACGTTCACGCAAGGACCACAGGCCCGCGGTTTTCCCCGAGCGCCCTGCCCAGCCAATGGCCGGTCGGCCGATGCCAACCGCAGACATGTCCAGTGGCCCCCTCCAGGCCCCGATGACTGGCGTTCCTCAGAGCACCGCGGCCCCGGTCGCACCCCCTGTTCCCCCGCAGGCTCCTATCGTCACGCCTACCCCGAGCATCACTTCGACCCCCACGCAAGCGTCTCAGCCCGTCGTGCCGGCACCGCAGGCGGAGGCATTGGCACCTCTGCCAGAGACTCACACAGAGCCCACCTCTGGTGCCTCGCTTCATCGTCGTTCGCGCCAGGCCTCGGAGGCTCAGCCATCGGCCGACGCGCAGCCTGCGTTCCCAAGCAGACGTTCGCAGCGTCAGGCGGCCCGTAACGCGCATGTTCCTCAACCTGTTCCGGCCCCCGAAGAAGCTCCTGCGGCACAGCAGGCGCAGGTTCCTATGCTCGTACCGCCTGTACCGCCCGTGCCGCCGCCTCCCGCGAGTGCGATCGCTGCTCCCGAGACGATGCTGATCCCGAAGGTGCACCAGGCTGCCATCCCGATGCCCGAACCCGTCGTGGTAGTTGAGCCCGAGCCCGTCGTCGACCCCGAACCGGAACCCGAACCGGTCATGATGGTTGAGCCCGAACCCATCGTGGAACCCGAGCCCGAACCCGAACCGGTCGCGGTGGCCGAACCCGAACCCGTCGTTGAACCCGAACCCATCGTCGAACCCGAAACGGAACCCGAACCGGTCGCGGTGGCTGAACCCGAACCCATCGTCGAACCCGAAACGGAACCCGAACCGGTCGCGGTGGCTGAACCCGAACCCGTCGTCGAACCCGAAACGGAACCCGAACCGGTCGCGGTGGTTGAACCCGAGCCCGTCGTTGAACCCGAGCCCGTCGTCGAACCCGAACCGGTCACGGTGGCTGAACCCGAACCGGTCACGGTGGCTGAACCCGAACCCGTCGTCGAGCCCGAGCCCGTCGTCGAACCCGAAACGGAACCCGAACCGGTCACAGTGGCTGAACCCGAACCCATCGTGGAGCCTGCCCCGGCCTCGTCGATGTCGTTTATTGATGACGCGGAAATGCCGACCGCGCAGATTCGTCGTGTCCGTCGAGTGATGCCCGCGGAATGGGGGACGCCCGAACCGGCCACGCCGGTGCGCCAGCCCGAGCCCGTCACTCAGGTGTCCGCTCCCCCAACGACGCGGACCCCGTTCGAGCAGAGTGCGCCCGCCATTCCCTCGGTCGTTGAGCAGCCGCAGGCTCCTGCATCCCCGCAGATGCCCGCTGCCCTCCAGACACCGGCCGCTGCGGCCCCCTTCCAGGAGGACTGGAACGCGGAAATCTCCCAGAAGAAGGAAGCCCCGCGCGAGCAGGAGGGCGGCAACAAGCGCCGCAGGCTGTGGGGCTGGGGCAAGCGCCACAAGAACCGCAACGAAGCTGCCGTCTCGCCCGAGTCCGAGATCGATGAGCCGATTGAGTCCTCGCAGGCGCCGATGATTTCGGTCGACGCGCAGGGCGAGGACGACTGGAACGACTGGCAGAACTGGAACTCGCGCAGCTAAGCGAGCGCCGGAGGTGCCCACAGGTGGCTCTGGGCCTTAGCAAGCTCGACGTAGTGCGCGAGCTCCTCCTCCAGATCGTCCGGATCGTCCGCCTCGTCGGATGACGCCTCAGTCTCTGCGTCCGTCTCCTCCTGCCCGTAGCGTTCCAACAGGAGGCGCTCTCGGTAGAGGTTCTCCGCGCTCACCCCGATGGTACGGATGAGGGACGCGTTGAGGGCCATGCCGACGATGATGCCGATAATCGGCAGAATCTGCGCCATCTTCATGCCGACGAGACGCCCTCCGAGGGCCGCGAACAAGGAGTTCACGGATGCGGTCAGCGCGTTGTTCCCGATGCTCCCCATCGATCCGCGTTTGTTGAGCTTACGTACCACCTTGTTCAACACAAGCATTGAGGTCTCCTTCTCGACGGCATGGTCATCAGCAGCGCTGCGCGGGGCGATCGCCTGGGATAAAACCATCGCGGAGAACAGCTTTTCCGTTGGGTCGTTCGTGTCATACCCGTAGTACGCAGCCGTGTGCGACACGAGGCGCGCAGAGGAGGCCAGGAACGTCGCGACATCAAGCCCGATCGCCGCTGCAATCACGCCGATACCGGGGGCCGAAGCGATGCCCAGGCCGAGGATGGCCGCGACCGCCCCTCCCGTCGCAACTACGCTGCTCACCGCCCCTTCCGTCGCGGTAACGGCGGCATATCCCACCTTTAGGTGGGGCCTGACCAATTGGATCTCTGCCAGGCTCAGGTTTCGGATGTCCTCGAGACACTCCACGTCGTTGCCGGCCCTGCGATACGCCTTCACAATTCGTTCGCGTCGAACCGAGGATTCGGCGGCTGCTGTCACCTTCTCGACAAGCCCCACGACAGCCGATGAGGTCCAGCCTGCAATCGCAGCCCCGCCGGGGATTTTGCCCACGAGGCCAACCACTTTTTTCACAGGGGTGAGCACGTACGAACGGATGCGTTGGGTGATGACTCGAGGACTGCGCGGGTTGACCTGAGCGGCCTTCCATTCCTGGATCGCATCCCACTGCGCACGATCGTCGTCGGTCATGCGCCGACGAATATCGTCGCGTGCGTTGCTGTCTTCCTCCGGCCGATTCGTCATACCCCAAGCCTATCCGACCAAGATAAAGCGGCCCATGCCCTCGAGCGAGCGGTACTACCGCTCTCCTACGGGCGGCTCTCAGCCTCGGTGATCTCCACGTAGCGTGCGATGTCTGCGCTCAGCTCCTGGGTGTCGGCAGGCCTCGCCAGGTCCGTCGAGGCACCGTCGGCGGTCTCCACGCGGCCATAGCGTTCCGCAAGGAAACGCTCGCGGTACAGGTGATCGGCTGTTTCGCCGATGGTGCGCATCAGGGCGGCATTCAGCCCGGCGCTCACGACAACGCCCGCCACGGGGACGATCTGCGCGAGCTTTCGGGATGCCAGGCGTACGCCCATTGCGCTGAACAGGGAGTTCATCGCGCTCACGACCACGCTGCCGCCGAGGCCGTCGAGCGAACCGCGCCGGGCGAGGTCACGCATCACCTTGTTGAAAGCCAGCATCGTCGTCTGCTTTTCGACGACAAAATCGCGACCGCTGCCCGTCGGGTCGATCGCCTGCGAGAGCACCATCGTGGAGAAGATCCTCTCCGTGGGGTCCTCCGAGTCGTAGCCGTAGTATGCGGCCGTGTGTGCAACGAGGCGCGTCGCGGCCGCCAGGAAGGTCGTGATATCAACGGCGATCGCCGAGGCCGTCACCCCCACTCCCGGGGCGGAGGCCACGCCCATGCCGAGCACGGCGGCAACGGAGCCTCCGGAGGCGAACACGCCGCTCACTGCCCCCTCGGCGGCCGCAGTCGTCGAGTATGCCAGGCTCAGGCGGGGCTTGACGGCAAGGACGTCGTCGAGCGCCAGCGAGCGGATATCCTGCAGGGTCCGCACGTCAAAGCCCGCGGAACGGTAGGCCTTCAGGATGCGCTTGCGGCGCACCGAGGCCTCGGACGCGGATGCTGCCAGCTCGACGAGGCCGAGGGCAGCGGAGGACACGGTTCGAGTCAGCGCTTCACCGCCGGGCACCTTGCGCGCGATGGACACCGCCTTGCCCAGAGGCGCGAGGGCCGCCGAGCGAACGCGCTGCGAAATGACCCGGGGGCGGATCGGGTGCATCTGTGTGTTCTTCCACCGCTGGATTTCGTCCCAGTGGGCGGCATCGGACTCGCTCATGCGCACACGCAGATCGTCAGCCATACTCTCCCTGTTTCTCTCACTGGAGCTAACTCACCAACACTACACAGTGAGGGCCGTGAGCGGGGCTATGGCACGTCCGCGTCCCCTGTTATGCTTGTGAACTGGTAGTCAGATTCGGCCTCGATACGAAGGAGCTTCCGTGGAATCGCGTGAGTCGCTCATCAACCAGATCGCCCTTCTCCATGAGGAGAAGGAACACCAGAAGATCATCGCGCTCATCGAGGGACAGCCCCCGGCCGCGATGGACTACGAGCTGACGAGCCTGCTGGCACGCGCCTACATCAACTACGCCCAGCCGTACATGGATTCCTTCCAGGAACACATCAAGCACGCGGTGGAGCTGCTGCGAGGCGTTGAAGCCGAGGGTATGGCGGATCCACAGTGGTACTACCGCATCGGCACTGCCCTGTATTGGCAGGACGAGGAAGAAAGCGCCATGACCTACCTGGAGCAGTGCCTCGCGATGGACCCCACCCACGAGGACGCTCCGCAGGTCATCGAGGAGTGCAAGCGCGCCCTCGAGCGTCGCACAGTCGTGCGTCCCCTCGATATGCGTGCGCTTGTCGACTTCTTCGAGCGCAACGACTACAGGTACGAGGTTGAGGACAATCGCCTGCGCACGGGCTTCACGAACGGCTACTACGTGTTCTCCGTGATTGACCATGGCGCGGACCTGAGCATGTGGGGCGGCATCCGCGAGGATGTGTCAATGGAGCTGCGCCCGCGCCTTATCCAGGCGTGCAACGACTGGAACGCGGCCACCAAGTGGCCCAAGGTCTACGTGGCGACGCTGGATGACGGCACGCAGCGCGTGTGCGCCGAGCAGTTCGTCTCGTCTCGCTACGGCATGACTGACGCGCAGGTCTCGATCAACATCGACCGTTTCATCTCCGCGTCCGAGGCATTCTTCAAGGAGCAGATCGAGCGCATCCCCGCGCTGGGTGGCGCGAGCGAGTAACGCTCGCACAGACACGTTCCCCGGCCTCGTCTTTTCGGACGAGGCCGGGGTTCATTATACGGTCGGCGCTCTATTCGCTGTGGCGGGGCACGTAGACGCTGAGGCCGCCATCGCTCACCATGCCGGTGAGCATTCCGTCATCCGCGATGCGCACGGACGGGTGGTCTCCGATGATGCACTCCCACTCCTGGCCGGCGTGGCGCGTTCCCACGTAGAGGGTCTTCTCGCCGGACAGTCGGTCGGAGAGAATGACGGCGCAGCCGGAGCCGGGGATCTCGTCCTTGCCTTCACGTGCGAAGCCAACCACGTCGGGATCATCGAAGGCACTGTGCTGCGGGCCGACAGCCGCGCGGGCCCGGATCCCCATGAGGATCGGCAGCTCACGCACGGCAGGCAGGTCGTCATACTCGGGGGAACCCAGGAGGTCACCCCAGAACACGCAAGGAACCCCGGCCTCGTTGAAGAGGATGAGGGCGTAGGCGGCCGCCTTGAACCAAGGGGCGACCGTGGAGGCCAGGGACTGTCCTGGCTGCGTGTCGTGGTTTTCAACGAAGGTGACGGACTTGTCGGGGCGGGAGGCCGTCAGCGTGTTCTCCCACAGGCGAGCCAGGTCCACGTTGCCGTCCGAAACCGAGGCCTGGTGGAGGTGGTAGTGCAGGGGGACGTCGAAGAGCATGACGTTGGGGACTCGCGCGAGGTAGTCCTCAAGTTCACGCACGTCGCCGCTCCAGTACTCGCCGACGGCGGGCAGGCGGCGTCCCGTCGAGGCGCGCAGGTCCTGAAGCCAACGGGCGTAGAAGTCCGAGCCCACGTGCTTAACGGCATCCAGACGCAGCCCATCCACTCCGGTCATCTCGACGTACCACTGACCCCAGCGGTCCAGCTCCTCGCTGACGCGTGGGTCGGTGACGTGCACGTCGCAGCCCATCAGGTAGTCGAAGTTGCCGAACTCGGTGTCAACGGACTCGTTCCACTGCTTGCCTTCGAAGAGCCACAGGCCGTTGCGTTTCGTGGCTTCATCCCAGTCGATGCCATGGAAGCACGTCCAGTCCCACGTGAAGTCCGAGTACACGCCCGCACGCCCCGGGAACGTGAAGCGAGTCCACGCCTCGATCGTCTCGGCATCCCCAATCGCCTCATGGCGGTTCTGGGGGTTGATCGGGGTGGCTCGCACAGTCTCGGTTCCGTCGGCACCCATTCGGTGGTTGAGGACGATGTCGGCGCACACGGCGATACCCGCCTCGTGCAGGGCAGCGATGGCGGCCAGGTACTCGTCCTTCGTCCCGTACTTCGTGGGCACGGAGCCCTTCTGGTCGAACTCGCCCAGGTCGTAGAGGTCGTAGACGCCGTAGCCGACGTCGTTGATGCCCTCGTGGCCCTTGTAGGCGGGCGGCAACCAGATAACGGTGACGCCCAGGTCCGCGATCTCCTGGGCACGCTCGGCGAGGTAGCGCCAGTGGCCGGCGTCGGGGGCCATGTCCCATGCGAAGGTCTGCAGGATCAGGGGGCCCGCCTCGGTCATGGACGAGGCCATGGCCGGGTCAGTCGTCTCATTCACCCGCATATCGTGGCAGGTTTCCCCTCCCCCGGGCGCGTGAGGAGGGCAAACAGTGGCGTGTTGTCACGGAACGAGGCCGGGGCTGAGCGTCACGGTTGAGCGCGGTCCGGCCCAGGCCTCGTCGGCGATGTTGTTACTTGCGGCGCCCGAAGAGGCCCTTGACCCCGCTGGCAACACCCGATGCTGCACTCACCACGCCAACCGCAGCAATCCCAACTCTCCCTTGGAATGCCGAATCAGTAGCGCCCGCGATGCTCTGTTCTTGTTCAACAGAGTTTGCCGTCGTGACGGCCCGCTTCCATATCTCGGCATCAATTACGGGAGGAGGAAGCTCACGCAAGTGCTTCTTCAGTCGAGATGACTGCGACTGAAGCGACATAAAAGTCAAGCCGCTCGACACAACGCCGCCAATGACGGGGAGCACCTTCGAGAATCCCTGAGTGAATGCTTTCTTGGTCAGATTGACGCCGATAATTTGCAGAGTCTTTTTGACAGACCGGTACCACGAGGTCTTCATCAGGAACTGCTTCGTCACTTGCTTTTTGACTGTGTCCATGACAGTCGAACTGGCGAAAGATAAAAGAGACATAGTTGCCTCTTCAACGTCCAACATCACGCCAAAGAAAATGGCGATGATACCGATCGTCTCGTCGTCCACCTCTTCCTTCGCACTGAGTAATTCACACCATCCGTAGAGGTATGCAAGCTTCTGCACGATCCTGAAAGCATGCACGTAGTACTGCGTAAGATCCGCGGGAATCGTCCCGAGCATCGCAAACCCACCGGGGATACCCGCGACGAAGGAGATGGCCGCTGACTTGTTCGTCTCGTAGGAGATAACTTGCTCAGCCAACCTATCGAGTTCAGCCAGCGGGATGCCAGCGAACGCAGGGTTGGTGTCGATCGCCCTCCGAATCACCTCTTCGGGCACGCCACACTCACGCAGTTCCTGGCACAGGAAATCGTCGCGGTTAATACGGACACCGGGCACACGCACAACCTTCTTCAGGAATTCAACCGCATGCTGTTCGGCCTCGCTCCGTTGAGCTGCCGTCAACTCCCCACCGCTTGTTTCACGCTGCAGGTCTCGCCCATTTCCGACGTTTTCACCATGTGCGCCAGGTTTATTGAGACTGCCCCACATGTCATTCCTTTACACTCCGTTGTTACCTCACCACGAGGTATGGTTACGCGACGACTATAACCTAGTTTTCCTCCGTGATGGCACTCATGACACACCGTCGTTGTGGTCGACTGCGAGGACGTCCGGAACGGACATACTCTAGTCGCATGTGGATTCTCACTGCTGCCCTGTCAGCCCTGTTCGCAGGGTTGACTGCCGTCCTGGCGAAGGCGGGCGTCGCGTCGACGAGTTCGACCGTCGCAACGGCGCTGCGCACAGTTGTCGTGGCCGCGGGGGCATGGGGTTTGGCGGCGCTGACGGGAACGGCTTCCGACGTTGCTTCTATCGACGGGACCTCTGCGCTGTTCCTGGTGTTGTCCGGGTTGGCGACGGGGGCCTCGTGGCTGTGCTATTTCGCGGCGTTGTCGCGAGGGGACGTTTCCCGCGTGGCACCGATCGATAAGCTGTCGACGGTCCTGGCGATCGTCCTCGCGCTCATCCTGCTGGGCGAGCCGGTGAGTGTGTGGGGCACGGCCGGGATTGTCGCGATCACGGCGGGGACGCTCCTGATGGTGGAACCCGCTGAGTTATCGGACCTGCCTCGAGCTCTGCGTAGGGGCGGGAGCTGGCTGACGTTCGCGCTCGCTTCCGCACTGTTTGCAGCGCTGACGTCGGTCCTCGGGAAGGTTGGTATTTCAGGGGTTGATCCGACGCTGGGGACGGCGGTGCGCACGCTGGTGGTGCTGGCGATGGCGTGGGTGATAGTGGGCGCACAGGGTCGCGTGGGCGAGGTGCGGTCGATTCCGGGGCGTGAGCTGGCGTTTATCGTCGCGTCGGGCGCTGCGACGTGCGCGTCGTGGCTGGCGTACTATCACGCGCTGAAGGATGGGCCTGCCTCGGTCGTAGTGCCCATCGATAAGCTGTCGATCCTCGTGACCGTCGCCGTGTCAGCCGTGGTGTTTCACGAGCGTTTCACGCCGCGCTACCTGCTCGGCCTCGCCCTCATGTGCGCGGGGACGGTGGCCATGGTGGTGGCGTAGATTCGTACCTACTCTGCGCTTTAGTGACCTTGTTTTTCTTCTGAGGTGTCGGTGTTGTTGACGATGAGTTGACTAAGCGGGAACGGACCGGTCGTTTCAGTGGTGGTGACCAGGCCGTTAATGGTTTGAGTGTCACCCGTGAAGGGGTTGGTGGCCGTGCCCGCCCAGGTGGTGG
>CAUVIG010000055.1:0-11400 GCA_963551745.1 uncultured Actinomyces sp. | reverse complement strand
GTGAAATGGGCTTCATTTCGCGTTTTGTGTGACCTGTCTAATGAAAAGAAGGTTACTTGGCGTACGCAGCGACGTGTTCTGACAGAGCGTCGGCCACAGCCTGCGGTGCTTCTTCGGGGAGGAAGTGTCCCGCCTCGCGAATGACGATCTGCGTCAGAGGTGCATCCACGAACTGGGCGTCGGCCGCGTGATCCAACGCCGACCATGCCCCGTCGTCGCGTCCCACCAGGGACAGGACGGGCACGCGCAACGGCTCCGAGAGGATGCGCCGCTCCTGGCGCGAGATCTTGCGTGCGGCACTCAGACCGCGCAACGCGGTGTGTGCGGCGAAGGGGCGACGCAGCGCGGCGCGGTACGTGCCCGACTGGGAGACGAGGCCATCGACATTCCCGGGCGAGGCCCACGCGCGGAAAACGGTCGTCACGAAAGAGCCCGAACGCAGCGCGCGCTCACGCCCGGTGGGCAGCGCGAGGCGCACCTGCAGGACGCGGCCACCCGCCCAAGGTGCGCGACCGATCACGGGCTGCACGCCGAGGGGGTGCGGCGCCGACAGGACGGCCACCGATCGCAGCTCGAGGGGTGCCAGGGCGCCGATCATCCACGCGACCGTGCCGCCGATCCCCATGCCAGCCACGGAGAACGAGGCCACGCCGAGTGCGCGGACAACGCCGATCACGTCGTTCGCCATCTGCTGCAGGTCGCAGTCTCCGCGCGTCAGGTCGGAGGTCCCGAAGCCTCGCAAATCGAGGGCGAACACGCGCGAGGTTGACTCCGCCAGAGCGGGCAGGACATCGCGCCACGCCCACCAGTGTTCGGGGAAGCCGTGCAGGAGGACGAGCGCATGGTCCATGCCCTCGCCCATGTCAGCGACGTGGAATGCGGCGCCGCCAGCGCTCACGTGCCGATGGGTCCACGGACCCTCGAGCTCGATTGCGCTGGCGGGAATCAGAGTTTTCACTGGTGGGCCGCTTCTTTCGCTGCCTTCTTACGGGCGCGCTTGGAGTAGAAGGCGCCCGCCGGGTTGGTGGTTTCCAGCGAGGTGCGCAGCGCCTCCTCGGCGCGGCCGGTGCGGCGCGCCGAGTGGGACACGTACGCCAGGCCAATGAGGGCGATGCCCAGCAGTGCGAAGCGGCCGGAGTATCCGGAGGCCTGCAGGTGGTGCGAGAGGTTCGCGCCGAGGGAGCCCGTGTTGGTCAGCGCGGTGAGCGCGGACAGCGCCGATGCGGCGGTGATGCCGGGGGCCATGAGCCACGGCAGACCCACGATGAGGGTCACGATGCCCATCAGCCATGCGCCCAGCGACGAACGGCGGGCGACCGCGAAAAGGATCGCGGAAATGATGATCGCGCCGAGGATCTCGCCCAGGGCGACGATCGAGGCGACGCCCGTGTACATGGGGGCGGCGTCCGCCAGAGTCATGCGGGCACCCGCGTCGGCGGCGAGGTACCAGCCGGCGGGCACGAGCAGAAGGAAGAGGAGGAAGGACAGCCAGTGTGCGCTCGTGCGCGAGGGCATCTCCGTGATCTCGGGGGCGGCGGAGAAGAGCTCGTCGTCCAAGCTCGAAGGCGCGCCGGACTTGTCGCCGCGCGCGGCGGTCGACGCGATGGCGGCCAGGGTCGCGGCGTCGCTGTCCTCGTCGCCCTTACCCAGCAGGGAACGGCGGCGCGGGCGTGCGGCCTCGGCGTCCCGGGTCGGCAGCTGGGCCGTCGGCTCGGCGAAGGGAGTCTTATCCTCGGCCTCGGGTTCTTCCTCTGCGGAGGTTTCGGCGGGAGCGTTGTCCTGGGCCGCGACTGCGGGAATCGAGGAGGCGAGATCCTCGTCGTCGCCGAAGATCATGGAGCGGCGCGAGGACGGCGAGTGCGCGAAGGCATCGGCGGCTGCACCACCGACCGCGGCGACCTCGCCCTCGGCGGACTCATCCTCGCTGGAGGGCGCCTCGGGCTCGTCGGAAGCCTCGTCGTTGGCCTCGCCCAGAGCGGCGGCCGCCTGTGCGGGCGTCATAACGGGGGCGAGCGCGGGTTCCGGATCCACGGTCACGTCCTCGCCGGCCTCGTCTGCGGAGGCCTCTTCTGTGGGGGAGAGCAGGGAAGCAAAGGAATTCTCTGCCTCTTCCGCCTGGTGCGCGGAAGCCTCGGGCTGCTCGCCCTCCTCGTTCGACGAGGCGGGGGCGGGCTCATCGGAAGCGGTGTCCTCTGCGGGAGCCTGCTCCTCGGTCGCTTCCTCAACGGGAGCCTCATGAGAGGGGGCATCTTCGGCGGTCTCGGACTCCTCGGTTTCCTCTGCGGCCGGAGCGTCGGCCTCGGCGGACTCATTGGTTCCCTGATCGACGACCGGAGCGTCGGCGGGGGACTCCTGCTCGGCCTGCTCCTGCTCGGAGGCGGCCTCGGCCTCGTCGGAGGAAGAAACGATCGGGAGATCGCCCTCGGGGGCGGACACGACGGGCAGCTCGCCCGTGGAAATCCTGTCCTCGATCGTCGGCTTGAGCGGCGCTGCGGCCGGCACGCGGCCCGTCAGGCCACCGATCGCGACTGCCTCGATTTCGCCCGTGTGGATGGGCTCGCTGGACTCGCCGATGATCGCCGACGCGTCGGAATCCTCACCGGGCAGCTCGATCTCCTCGCCGGTCAGCACCAGGTTGTCAGGTGCCTCCTCGGCGCGGTCGCGCTGGGCGTCAAACTCGATATCAGACATGCTTCCTCCTTATATCTGCCCACATATTACGATCAGGGTGAGCGCTTGCGCGCATTAGCCCTCGGCAGGCCCCTCTTTTGCTGCCGAATCCTCATCGGTCTCGAGCTTCTTGAGCGCTCGCACGCGGGCCCACAGGACGCCCATTGAGGCGCAGCCGGTCGCCATTCCGAGCGCCGCCAGCGGCGGGCTCGCGAGCGCCATCTTCGTCAGCAGGGATGATCCCGGGACAATCACGTTGCCCGTCAGCGACGCCCACACGGGCAGGACAACGTACGTGGGGAGCACCAGAATGAACCAGCTCGCGATCTGCGTGCCCGTGATCGACCAGCGGGCGCTCACGACGAGCACCGCGAACGCGACGCCCGCTCCGAGCGCGAGCCAGTGCATCGGCTCGAAGCTCTCGGTGACCCCCTCCAGGCCCATGGCCGCGACGTTCGTCGTGTCCGAGGGGGCCGCCGCGACCATCAGTGTGCCCGCCGCGACCGCGGTGGGAAGCGCCACTGTCGTGCCGAATCCGTGGCGGTGCACGCGGGCCAGAGGCACGCGCGTGCTCATACCGGCGCGCACTCGCACCGACTTGATCGTCAGTGCGCACGCGCCAAGCATGAGCGACATGCACACCGGGTACAGGCACCAGGACATGCCTGCGACGACATCCTCGGCACCCACGGAAGACTTCATGAGAAAAGGAAGGCGCGCGACGCCAAAGAACTGGGCCACCCCGACGACGAGGGACCACACGAAGGTCACGACCATGCCCGCGCTCGACTCCTCGCAATTGAGGGCGATGAGGGCCAGCAGCAGTGACGCGAGCGCCATGCCGATGAGCCCCTCGACCGAGGCCAGGGGCTGGCCGACCGATGCCAACGCCTGAACGTCGATCATCGAGGACCCCAGGAACACCAGGGCGATCGGGGCGAAAACAAACGCGAACAACCCCGAGCGCAGGCGCGCGGAGAGGTTTCGATGCTGCAAAAGCGTCATGCCCCTAGTGTAGAGGGGTGAGTATCGAAGCCCTCGTCGACCCCGCACCCGCCGTGTTGTGCGCGGCAGCAGCCCGCCCCGACGTCACCTCCGCCATGAACGAGGCCCACGCGGCTCTCGCCGACCTGCGTTTCAGCGAGGGGCTGCGCCGAGGCTGGGAGGAGGCGCGCGCGGAGGCGGCCGTGCGCGAGGCCGCCGCCCTGTCCATCATCGAGGGCGCTCGCACAAGCGTCGACGACGTGCGAGCCCTGTCTATGGCTGACGATGGGGGAGCAGCCATGGACCCGGGGGCCGCCCTCGCGCTGGGGATCTGGCGCTCGCAGTGGAACCTTGCCTCGCGCTTCCCCGCGCTCAACACCCGTTCCCAGGGGGGCGCGCGCGTTGCCCCCACGCCCCTTCCCGCGCTGATTGCGGGACTGCATAGGGATGTCTGCTCGGGGCTCGTTGCCGCAGGCCTCGTCGAATCGCGGTCCGTCGCCGTGCCTGCCGACCCGTCGCTGCTCGCACCCGCCCTCGCCTACACGCGCTGCGAGGCGCCCGGCCTCGCTGTCGCTGCCGCTCTCACCGCCCACTTCCGTTTCCGGCGCGTCTTCGACCCGGCCTCGTCCGTCGTGGGGGGCGGACTGGCGCGGTGGATCCTCGTCACCCGAGGCGTCGACCCGACCGGCGTGTGTGTGCCGGCCACCTACGACGCGCTCGACCCGGCGCGCGCGGGGCGTGAACTCGCCGGATGGGTGAGCGCCGACGAGGCCGGCCTGGCCCGGTGGATCATCCACTACTGCGCGGGTGTCGTCTACGGTGCCCAGGTGGGGCGCGATGTCGCCCGCCACGTGCAGGCGGGCCGCCTCTCCTAGGACCGTTTCTCAGCGGTGCAGGAGCGCGCAGGCCGCCGCGCCCACGGCGACGCCGGCGATGAAAGGCACCGCGACTTTCGCGGGCGTGGGAACCTCGCGCGGCAGGATGCGCACGGTGGACGCGAAAGTGAGGGTTGGCCAGCCTTCGCGCTGCGCCATCTCGCGCAGTGCGCGGTCCGGGTTGACCGCGTAGGGGTGGCCGACGAGGCGCAGGAGCGGCGCGTCCGACACCGAATCTGAGTAGGCCGAGCACTCCGACAGATCCCAGCCGCGCGCGCGAGCCAGGGCCTCGCAGGCATCCGCTTTGCCCTGCGCCTGGTTGAAGTGCGTGATCTCGCCGGTGAAGCACCCGTCGTCGTCGACCGCCGCGCGCGAGGCGAGGACCTCGTCAGCACCCAGCATCTGCGCGATGGGGCGCACCACCTGCTCGACCGACGCAGACGCGATGACGACGACGTCTCCCGCGCGCTTGTGTGCCTCGATGCGCGCGAGCGCCTGCGCGTAGCAGACGGGCTGGATCGTGCGTTCGAGCGCGTCCTCCACCGTTGCCTCCAGGAACGCGGCGTTCCAGCCGCGCCCCATACGCCCCATGGCCTCGGCCATCTGCTCCATGCGCGACTCATCGGCTCCCGCGAGCAGGTAGGGCAGCTGTACGAGGATCGAGGCGACGGCGGTGCGTCGGTTCATGAGGCCCGCCTCGATGAACGGACCGGACAGGGCCACGTTCGAGGACGTATCCAAAATCGTCTTATCCAGGTCAAAAAAGGCCGCGCGTACCATTGCGTCTACTCCAGCGTTGGATCAATCCACAGGGGTCCTCCATCGGATCCCTCTATGCACAGCGTGGCACCTCGGGTTCGCGTTGTCCACAGGGGCGCGCCCGCGGGTGGACGGGCCGCGCGCTGCGGGAGCATCGTCCTCCTATGAACTCCCACGTCACCCCGAACCGAGGCGCCGTTGCTCTCGTCGGCCTCGCCCCACCCGACCTCGACGGCGCGCGCGATGCTGTGGTGCTCGCGGGGGCGCGCGTGTGCTCGGATCCGGGCCAGGCCTCGTTGATTCTCGCCTCCGTCTCGGCTCCCGTGCCCAAGGGCGTGCCCTGCGTGCGCGTCGGGCAGGGCGGTCAGGTGAGGCTGCCGGGGGACACCGCACTCCTCGTGTCCCTCATCGCCGAGGCATCCTCCCGCACGCGCCGATCGGGCGCGGTGTGGGTGGCCGCTGGGATCGCCGGAGGGGTTGGGGTGACCGGCGTCGTGCGGCTTCTGGCACGCGAGCACGGGCGCCGTCGGGGTGTCCGATGGGGTGGGTGGCGCGGGGAGGGCCGAGCAGGGGTGGGAGACGCGGTCGTCGTCGACGCGTCCGGGTCAGTGCCCGGTGCCGCGCTCGCGGGTGACCATGATGTTCCCGGCGTGCGGTGGGCGGACCTGGACGCCTCCGAGGACTCGTATCTGCCGTCGCTGCGCGATCACCTGCCCGTCGTCGGGGGAGTGCGTGCCCTCGTCGGGGACTGTCGAGGCGGTGCCGCCGCCGACGATCCCCGCGTGGTCGCGGCGTGCCGATCCCTCGACGCACCCCTCGTCGTGGACGCGGGCCGATGGGACGTGCGGGCCGCGCGGTGCGTGTCCGCGATCCACGCCGACGCGCTCATCGTGGTCACCCACGGGGACCTCGAGGGAGCCGCCGCGCTGTCGGCAACATGCGCGGCGATTCCCCCTCCATGCCACGCGATCACGCTTGTGTGCGCTGGCGAGCGATGGGGAGCCGGCTTGCGTGAGTGTGCCCCCGGGCCCATCCTGCGCGCCCCCACTCGCCCCGGTCGGAATCTACGCGGCCTCATACGTGCCCTCGAATCCTTTTCCTCCGCGAGCGTAGGCGGGGTTGCGCGACCAGCTAGCGAGCCGCTCGTCATTGAGGTGCGCCATGCGTGATGCTCTGCGCCTGCTCGCACGCGGTGAGGGCCCAGCCCGGGCGGCCGCCGCGTGCTCGACGCCCGGTTGCGGAGCCGTCGCGGTCGCCTCCACGCTGGAGACCCTGCGCGCCCGGCAACGGGGCATGGACCCGCCCCTCGCGTCCCTCCTCGACGACCCAGCCGTCACCGACGTTCTCATTAACGGTACCCAGGCGTGGGCCGACCGAGGAGGCGGCCTCGTGCGCGTGGACGCCGGCATCCGAGACGAGGCCGATGCTCGCCGCGCCGCCATCCGCCTCGCGAGCGCGTGCGGCGTGCGCCTGGACGACGCGCGCCCCATCGCGGACGGCACCCTGCCCGGGGGCGTGCGCCTGCACGCGGTCCTCGCTCCCGTGTCGGGATCGGGCACCCTCATCTCCCTGCGAGTCCTTGGCACCCGTCGGCTGGGCGTCGCGGAACTCCAGGCCTGTGGGACGCGGCCCGGCGCGATGGGGACGCTCCTGCGCTCGCTTGTCGCCTCGCGCGCCAACGTCCTCGTCAGCGGGGCGACCGGAACCGGGAAAACGACGCTCCTGAGCGCCGCGCTCTCCCTTGTTCCCTCTGGTGAACGCATCGTCTGCATCGAAGAGGTCGCCGAAATCGCGCCCGCCCACCCCCACTGCGTGCACCTCATCGAGCGCGCCCCCAACGTCGAGGGGAGGGGCGCGGTCACCCTCGCCGACCTTGTGCGCGCGGCCATGCGCATGCGGCCCGACCGCCTAGTCCTCGGAGAGTGTCGCGGCACCGAAGTGCGCGACGTGCTCACCGCCCTCAACACCGGGCACGACGGCGGATGGGCAACGATCCACGCCAATGGGGCGCGCGAGGTGCCCGCGCGGCTCGCTGCCCTCGGAGCACTCGCCGCCATGAGCGAAGACGCCGTCGCTGCCCAGGCCGCCAGCGCCATCGACGCAGTCCTCCATCTGCGCCGAGCCCCATCCGGGCATCGCTGGGTGTCCGAGGTCGGGGTTCTCGCGCGCGCTCGCGGACCACTCGAGTGTGCGGTCGCGCTCAGCGCCACCGCCGATGGCCGCGTCACCACGCACGAGGCCTGGGCGCCCCTCGCCCGAAGGGTTGGGCTATGAGGGCGGGCGGGGATGTGTTCGTGGACTGCCTCGGCCTCGGCGAGGTGGCGGCGGTCAGCGTGTTCGGCATATGCCTGTTTGCGCTGTTTTTACAGTGTTGTCTGGCCGTGTGTCGGGGAGCGCGTGAGAGACGCATCGTGCGCGCGTGGGCGCGGCCGACGCGTGTGCGTAGCCCGGACCGCGATGCCCGGTGTCGGTGGGGTCGGCTATGTCCCGGCAAAGAACGATCCGCGCGCCACCGCGGCCGCGCGCAGCGCCCGCCCACCCCGCGCGAGCTCTCCCTCCTCATCGCCGAGGTCGCGACGCGTCTGCGCGCGGGAGCTCCCACTGCCGCCGCCTGGGGCCTCGCTTTGGCACGCATCGACGTGGGAGGGAGCGTCGGCGTGGATGATTCGTACCCTGCCGTCCTCGACGAGTGGGCGCGCACGCCGACGCGCTGGCGCTGTCTGCGTCGAGCAGAAAGAGCACCGGGTGCGGCCGCATCCCGCGTCAGCGCAGCGTCCGTCGCCCTCGCCTGCCGATTCAGCAACGGCCTCGGCGCTCCGCTCGCCGACGTGCTCGACGCGATCGGCAGCGCCATCGACGACGCGCAGGCGCTCGAGGAGTCGCGTCGCGTCGCCGCCGCCGGCCCGCTCATGTCCGCGCGCGTTCTTGCGGCTCTCCCCCTCGTCGGGGTCGTGGCGGCGCTCGCGCTGGGGGCCTCGCCCTGGCAGTTCTACACGGGAGGCGGGGCGGGGCGGATGTGTGCCTTCGTCGGTGTGGTCGCGTGGGCGGCGGGGGTGGCCTCGTGCCGACGGATCCTTGCCCGGTGTCGCCGCGTCGAGGAGGGGATGGATGGCGCGCTTGCCTGCGACCTCGTCGCCTCCGCCCTGGCCTGCGGCGCAGCGATCCCCCGCGCCCTGGAAGCACTGGCCGACGCCTGCGCCGCCGAGCCGCTGTCGTGGGCCGCCGCCTCGCTGCGGCTCGGAGCGACCTGGGCGGACGCCTGGGAGGACACCCCCGAGTGGAGCCATCCCTTGCGCGACGCGCTTGATGCGTCGTGGACCAGCGGAACCGCCCCGGAAACGCTGCTCGCCCGCAGTGCCGCGTGGGAACGCCGCTCGCGCCTCGTCGACGCGAAGGCGCAGGCCGAGGAGCTGAGCGTACGCCTCGTCGGACCGCTCGGCGCCTTCTTCCTGCCCGCGTTCCTGGCCCTGGGCATCGCACCCCTGCTCGCGCATCTCGTGGGAGGGATCGGTGTGTAGACGGGTTATCCACAGGGGCTGCGGGCTCTCGTTGGTTATCCACAGGGGTTCGAATCCGCGTGGAAACATGGGATGGCCCCCGCGCACACTGGTCCTGCGCGTGACCGCGCGCGAAGGAAGAAAGGACAGATCAATGACGATCATCGACAGAATCGACTGCGCAGCCACGCGCGCACAGCTCATCGCGATGGCGGCCGTGCAGGAGGGCGCTCGGGCCCTGCGAACCCGGACCTCGGCCGAGCCCACCGAGGGACGCGATCCCGAGGAGGGTGCGACCACCGTCGAGTACGCGATCGGCACCATTGCCGCCGCCGGATTCGCTGGCCTGCTCATCGTGATCCTCAAATCGGACAGCGTGCGCGCGGCCCTCGAATCCATCATCCAGGAGGCGCTGAACACCCGATGAACAGCGACGAGCGCGGATACGTCACCGTCGAACACGCCATCGGCTTCGTCGCCGTTACCCTCGTCGTCGGCGTCATCGTCGCCGCCGCGCAGGCCGGGATGACCGGAGCGTCCCTGTGCCAGGCGGTGCGCGAGGGCGCGCGGGCCGCCTCCATCGGACGGGCCGACCCGCAGGGAGCAGCCTCGGCCTCCTACCCGCCCGGATCCTACGCGGTCGCGCGCGCCGGCGGGTGGGTGAGCGTCACCGGCACCGCCCCCTACCGCGGGGCGGGCGGCTGGGTCGGGGGCATCGCCCGATGCTCGGTGACCACCATCGATGAGGGGGACCTGCCGTGACGCTGCGATCACGAGGTAGGGCGGCGGCTGTGTACCGAGGTGAGCCTGTCGTGTATGGGCGTGCCGGCGACCGTTCCGACGAGGAAGGGTCGGGGACCATCAATTCCGTGGGGCTCATCGTCCTGGCCCTCGTGCTTGTGGTGGTCCTTGGCGGTGTTGGCGTCGCTCACCGCGAGCGGGTGCGCCTGCAGGCCGTCGCCGACCTGGCGGCTCTGGCTGGGGCAGAGCAGTCGGTCATGGCTGGCTGGGAGGACGTGGGGGAACGGCCGTGCGGGGCAGCCTCCGCGGTTGCTGCAGCGAATGGCGCGGGTGTTCAGTCCTGCGAGGTGCGTGATCTCGACTGCCTGGTGATCCTCACGCAGCCAGTAAGAATCGCCGGTTTTTCAACGAATGTGAGCGCTCGGGCTCGCGCCGGACCCGAGCGGTGATAAATTCACAGGAAATTGCCAGGTTCGTTCAATGGTTCCCACAGGTGGGGTCCGTACACTAATAGTCATCAAGCCAAGGGCGACACCCACAAAGGGTGAGCCAAGAAAGGGAGCGCATCGGAAGACTTGCACTGTGTTGATGGGATACTCGAAGGGGTCGGCCTTATGGCCGGCCCCTTCGAGTTTGTGCTGTCACCTTACTTGCCGTGGTAGCGTGGGCTGGTCCCCAGGTGAGTGGGGTAGGGGTTTTGGCTGTCGCCGATCACGTTCTCGTCCAGGCCCCGGTAGGTGTAGGAGTTGTCGTAGGCGATCGCAAAGGGGGAGACAACGCCGTCGGTGTACTGCTCGATCTCCTCGGGCGTCGGTTCTGGACCCGTGCTCTTGTTTGTGAGAGGGTTCTCGTCCGGGTACTGGCTGGGATCGGTGTTCACCATCGCGCCGGGAGCGACGCCGCCGTAGCCCGTGTACTTGTTCCACGTGTGGTCCGGGTTGGTTCCCGTGTGAATGAGGAGCTGCAGAAGCTGATTCGAGGTGGCCTGGGGCCACTTCTGTCGGGCGAGCGCAAGAGAACCAGCGACGAGGGGAGTCGCGAACGAGGTGCCGAAAGCCTGTTCGTTTTGTTGTGTCTGTAGGTTTCTTACGGTGATAGGCCCACCTACCGCAGCGCTGACTACACCTTCTCCCCACGAGGAGTAGTCTTGGCGATTACCGTCGGTGCCAATCGCGCTGACGCTGACAACTCCAGACCAATGGCCGAAAGACCCATAGGTTTGTTCCTTGGCATCATTGCCTGCACCGGCAGTGATAATGACCCCCTGTGAAAGAGCGCGAGCCATCGCCCACTTAAGTGAGTCGCTATTACTCGTTCCGGCCAGTGACAGGCTGATAATCATTGCCCCATCGTTCATGGCCGTGTTGAGCAGAGAAGAAATATCGTCTTTACTGACACTGCGCTGTCCGCGACAGTCGCTTCCAGAAGTGTCGCCAGCAGACGTCAGGGGAATGCGATACGTCAGCAGTTTTGCCTGGGGAGCAATCCCGTAATCATGCGCTACGAGTACGGATGCGACATCCGTTCCGTGCTGCCTGGTGGATGCGCTGGAGGTGACGGTGCAAGGTGTCTTGTCGGTGATGTCGGCACCCGCCAGCTCGGGCGCGCTGGTGTCGACCTCGCCATCCAGGATGGCGATCGTGACCCCCTGCCCGGTGTAGCCCTTCGCGCGCGCCTGGTCGAGGTGGTAGTACGCGAAATAGGGCTGGTCGGCAGCAGTGATGGTGTCCGCCGCCTGCGCTGGTCCGGACGGCAGGGTGGTGGCCCCGGCGGCGAGCACCAGGGTTGAGGCCGCGACGCCGAGCAGGCGCGCCGTGTTGTTCCTACGTGTCACCATTGGCGGGGATCCCATCCGTCGTCCTTGCGTGGTGCGG
>CAUVIG010000054.1:0-11408 GCA_963551745.1 uncultured Actinomyces sp. | reverse complement strand
GACTCGACGAGACAGACGCAGCCATCGTTCGTAAGTTCGCAGAATTCGAAGGAAAAACTATTTCCAGTTTCGTCCGCGACGCTGTTTTCGAGAAGATCGAGGACCAGCAGGATCTCGCCACACTGCACAAGGCCATCGCGAGCACATGTACGGATAGAAGCCCCCTCACTCCCCCTCCCGCACACCAACGACCACGAATGGACGCGGCACGCACGCAACGAACCCCGGCCTCGTCATGATCGACAAGGCCGGGGCAGCCAGTGCGCAGCGCGAGGTCAGTCCTCAGATGCCCCCGAGGTACCCGCGGCGGGAGCGGAAGCGTGCTTCCTCGCATCATGTCGCGCCCGAGCCTTTGGGAAGGGAATCACTTCGAGCCGCCCGTGGACCAGTTCAGCCAAGAATACTTGCTTCACCGATGAGTACCCCTGCTCCTTGAGCTGTTCCTTCACCCATGCCTTGTCCTTACCCGCGAGCGTGAGTCCATCCGACACGATATGACCGTCACTCACGAGGGGCAGCAGAGAACGCTTGCTACCCGCATTGCGAACCCGAATCGTTAGGCTGCCATTGGTCTCCATGACGGCAGCCTCGACCTCCTCGAGGCTGCTGATCCCCTGCTCGCGCATACTTCGACTCAGGCCCTGCGCCGTCAGGCCCACCTTCGCACAGCGGGCGATATCCACCGTGCCGTTGCGCACAATCAGCTCAGGCTGGGATGCGGTGAGACTCTTGAAAACCTTGCTAGTATCAATGAGAACCTTCGTCGCAATAACCACGAGCGACCAGATCAGGATAATAATCAGGAACTGTAGAACAGTGATCGACGAGTTGTAAATGACACCGCCAATAATGCCGCCCAGCACGTAGTTCTGCACCTGATTGAGCGGAGTGTTCACCGAGAAGTCACGCTTACCCAGGATGTTGATCTGGAAGATCATCATGAGGATGCCGAGCGCGAACTTGATAGCCGTCAGCGTGTAGAAGTCGATGTCAGCGCTCTCCGTTCACGTAGACCGCGTGATTGATAATGTGCGTGCGCTCGAGGGTATAGGAATTGTTGTCATCATTGAGATGAACGGTGTAATCCTCCTCGTTGAATCGCACGATCATGCCGTCTTGCAGCGACAGCGAGCTCACCAACACGTCCTCCACGCCCACCTGATGATCCGTCGCAACGCCCTCCACAAAGTAGACAAGCATCTGCGACTGAGAGAACTGGTGTCTGACGCGGAAGTACTGCTCGGTCTGAATACCCAACAGCACCAGGGAGAGGACCAAGAGCCCGATGCCCGCGTCACGCCAACGAGTCTGGGCCTTGTCGCGCAGGTAGATGACGCTGAACGCCAGCGCCACTACAAGCAGAACGACGACAGCCACAACGCGTCGCATCGAGTCAAGGCTCTGATGCGAGACGATATAGTCGAGGGTGTAAAAGTCCATGCGCCGCCCCGGTTCATGAGTGCCACGCAACGAGCTAACCCTAGCACCGCATGCCCCACGGACAGAGGGCCCATACACCCCGGGTTCCGCGCAATGAGGCACGTGTCGGCACCGCCGATGGCAGGAGGCCTCGTCCATTGACGAGGCCCGGGCTAAGATCGCGTGAAACGCTCAGTTGGTCCCGTGAAACACTCAGTTCACCCCATGGAAGCCCCACACGCACCCGCGCATGCCACGCATGAGGAAACTGGCACCAGCGAGCGCGAAGGCCAGGCACAGGCCCGTGTAGAAGAAAGCAATGAACCAGTTGGGGAAGAGACCGGCCGCGCGCATCCCGATACCGAAGGACATCATGACCGCCATCATGATGTAACCCTTGCGGTCGAAGAAACGGAGAGGGTTATGACGCTCACCATCCAGGTCCGTGATACGCTGCGAATTCTTCTTCACGAGCCTGCTGAACATCGGGTGGAATCCACAGAACATGGCAACCGCTCCCCCGGCGATGGCATGTGGGTGGCGATCGGCGCGACGCAGATGAGGCTGCTCCACCGTACCCTGGGTACAGGAACGCAATTCGTGGCGCTACCAGGAGGGCTCACCCATGAAGCGAAGCCAGCAACACTCACTGTTCGAGGAGTCCGGCGAGGACACACGTCCTCTCGCCGACCGGATGCGCCCGGTTTCTCTCGACGAGGTGGTGGGTCAGTCACACCAGATCGGGCCGGGCAAAGCCCTGCGCTGCATGATCGAGGCCGACCGAACGCCCTCGATGATCTTCTGGGGGCCTCCCGGGGTCGGCAAAACCACCCTCGCGCGCGTGATCGCTTGCCACACCCACGCCTCGTTCATCGATTTTTCCGCGGTGACCAGCGGCATCAAGGAGATCCGCGAGGTCATGAAGCAGGCAGACGCGCAGGCGTCCATGGGCAGCCGCACGATCGTCTTCGTCGACGAGATTCACCGCTTCAACAAGGCCCAGCAGGACGCCTTCCTCCCCTTCGTCGAAAAGGGCGCGATCATCCTCATCGGCGCGACCACCGAGAACCCGTCCTTCGAGGTCAACAACGCCCTCCTGTCGCGCTGCAAGGTCTTCGTCCTGCACGGCCTGACCGAGGAGGACCTGGTTGCCTTGATGCGCCGAGCCCTGACGGATCCCCGGGGTCTTGGCAACCAGGACGTGCGCATTGAGGAAGACCTGCTGCGCGCGATCGCCACCTTCGCCGACGGCGACGCGCGCGTGGCCCTGTCCACCCTGGAGATGGTCGTCCTCAACGGCGTGGAGGACGGCGGAGTGACGACCGTCAGCCAAGACACTGTCGCGCAGCTGACCTCCACCAAGAGCCTGCGCTACGACAAGGACGGCGAGGAGCATTACAACATCATTTCGGCTTTGCACAAGTCGATGCGCAACTCCGACCCCAACGCCGCCGTCTACTGGCTGGCCCGCATGCTCGAGGGCGGCGAAGACCCCCTCTACGTCGCACGGCGCATCACGCGCTTCGCCTCGGAGGACGTCGGGCTTGCCGACACGAACGCCCTGAACGTGGCGATCAACGCCTTTCAGGCCGCCCACTTCATCGGCATGCCCGAATGCTCGGTCCACTTGGCCCAGGCCGTCATCTACCTGTCGCTGGCCCCGAAGTCCAACAGCTCCTACATTGCCTACGAGCGCGCCAAGAAGGACGCGCTGCACACGCTCGCCGAGCCGGTACCGCTGACCATCCGCAACGCACCGACCCGCCTCATGAAGGACCTGGGATACGGGAGCGGCTACCGACTCGCGCAATACGAGGCCGACAAGGTGGCCGCCGACATGCGCTGCCTTCCCGATTCCCTGGAGGGAGCCACGTACTACAGGCCGACTGAGGAGGGCAACGAGGGCCGCTTCAAGGAGCGCCTGGCGTGGCTGAAGCGCCTGCGCGAACAGGCGAGGGCCGCGACCCCGGACGCCACGGCCAACGACGACGAGGCGTAGGCGCCCCACGACCCGGAGGGCCATGCCCCTCACGGACGCCCCATGTCGATGGTCGTCATGGACACCATGTGGAACATGTCGGAGATGCGCATGTACGCCCTGGGGATCATGCCCACGCCGCGCTGGTCAATGTCGCGGTAGTAGGGCACGTGTTCAACGAGGCGCGCCCCGCCTTGGAGCCGACCGACGAACTGACGGGGGTCGTCGACCGAGAAGTGCATGGTCGAGCCGTTCTTCATGCGCTTGACGTACGCCTGCGAGAGCTTCAGCCCCTTCGAGGAGGTCGAGTCGAAGACCACTCGCACGGCTTCAAAGGCGGCGAGGTGGTTGATGAAGTCGATGACCCGGTCCTCCTCGAAGTAGTAGAAGACTCCCGAGACGACGACGATGGTGGGCCGCTCGCCATACTCCTTCACCCGCTCGATCCACGAGTAGTCGAACATATCGCCCGGGATCAGGACCTGCCGCTGGCCGGGCGAGAGGAGTTCGCCTCGCACGTTGATGACCTCGGGCAGGTCGAGTTCGAACCAGAGGGCACGCCCATTGTCGCAGCGCCAGTACGTTGTCTCCAGCCCGCATCCGACGCTGACAACCGCCGCGTCGGGGTGGGCCGCGAGAAACCGCCGTATCCGGCGGTCCATGTTGACCGAGCGCGCGACGCTCGACACCATGGTGTACTCGTTCTGCCCCCGGTTCATCGTCGCCGCATCCTCAGGAAGAGAGGATTCCAGGCCGAGGGCCTTGGGATCGTGGATCATCGACGGGTAGTGCCTCGACGCGTAGATGCGCCCCACGAGGGGGATGTACAGGGTCTTCGACAGCTCGCTCAGCTCGGGCACGGCGGCCACCTCTTTCGGGTCTTCGGATCGGGCTGTTCACAGGGAACACCGTCGGGCGCCGTCTTTCAAGGCACCGAGGTCCCAGCGTCCCTCTCCCACGGGCGCCCGAAGTGCCATTGCCCCGACCTATCCTGGTGGGAAGGGCCCGCGCGGCGGGGCCCCCGACCCCGAAGGGAGAGACCCCATGGATGGAAACGCAATCGACTGGGAGGCGGCGGCGAGGCGCTGGATCGACCAGGAAGCGGGCGAGGCGCGCATGCCCGAGGGCGAGCTGATCGCCGAGATCGAAGCTTTCCTCAGCCGGCACAGGATCTGCGCGCTGGCCACGGCCGGAAACGGGGTCGTGCGCAACACGACGGTCGAATACGTCTACGCCGAGGGCGCGTTGTGGATTGTCAGCGAAGGAGGCCTGAAGTTCCGCGCGCTGCAGGCCAACAGCAACGTGTGCCTGGCCATCCACGACGACGACGTTTCC
This sequence comes from uncultured Actinomyces sp., assembly GCA_963551745.1. Classification (GTDB taxonomy): domain Bacteria; phylum Actinomycetota; class Actinomycetes; order Actinomycetales; family Actinomycetaceae; genus Pauljensenia. Next base: position 6,676 of record CAUVIG010000054.1, on the reverse strand, counting down.
TTCGACACGCTCGCCGGCCTGCAGGTCACAGGCACAGCCGAGGTGCTTGAGCCCTTCGGCACGGAGTACGCCCGCTCCTGCGAGCTGCGAGGCATTCCCGTGGAACGCCTGCGCGCCCTGCCCTTCGTCATGAACATCATCAAGGTGAGGCCCGCGCGCTACGACTACGTCGACGGAACCCTCAAGGAACGCGGCTTCTCCGCCCGCCAGCACCTCAACCTCTGAGAAGGCGGCGTCCGTGAGCGCGAACCGTGGAGGGGTACCCGTGAACGCGGTCGAAGTACTCGCCCGCTTCTTCCGGGCCGAGAACGTGCGGGACTGGGAGACGTACAGGGCGTTCTTGCACGAGGATGTTGTCTGGCACCTGCACGGCGAGGGGGACAGGACGATCCGCGGGGTTGAGGAGTACCTACGGACGGTCCGCGACGCCTACGCCGGATCCGACGCTCGCTTCCACGCGGTGGAAGCACACGAGGCCGCCCATGGAAGCCGCGTCGTCGTCCTGCTGGTTGACGACTCCGGGAGGAGGTCCTTCGAGGTGTTCGACTTCGAGGACGGCCTGATCCGGCGCGAGCACGAGGTCCTCCTGGGGTGAGGAAAGCGACAAGCAACGCGACCGCCCGCGCATCGAGGCACCGGCGGCTCGGGGCGCTCAGGATTCTCGACGACCGGAAGCGCCCCCTCCACGGATGTTTTTTCGTTGTGTTGACGGGATTTTTTCTTGCCGTTATCGTGGGCGGGGACTGAGTGAGCGCCGACCGCTCCTCTGCCCGCCTGTTGCACGTGAGTAGTCTCCAAGGAGGGATGCGAGGCGCGGCTTTCCCTGCCCCAAACCTGGGAATAATCGCACGCAGATTGACTCACGCGCGCACAGAATGTGAGGAGAACGCATGAGTATGTACTTCGGAGACGTGTCGCTGTGCTACACCAACTCCCTGGCGATGGCCCTGGATTCCTACGGGTTCGACGCACGGCCCGAGCACCTGGAGGCGCTCATGGTCATGGGCAACGGCGCGACCATCGTGGAAGACCACCCACGCCATCCGATCGTGTTCTTCGACAACGGTATGCCCGACGCGTCCATCAGTGACTGCCTGCGCATGCTCGGCTTTACGTGGGAGGACTTCTTCGTCGAAGAGCCCGCGGCCGGCCTCGCTGAGGTCCGGGATCGGCTCACCCGCATGCTCGAGCGCTGCCCCGTGGTGGCGGGCCCCCTAGACATGGGGCTGCTCACCTACAACCCGAACTGTCAGGGCCTGGGCGGGGTCGACCACTTCGTCTGCGTCTTCGCCCTCGACGGCACTCGGGTGCAGCTGCACGATCCGGCGGGCTTCCCCTGCATGAGCATGGACTTCGAGGACTTCGCGAAGGCCTGGGAGGCGCGGGCAATCTCCTACAAGAGGGGCTCGTTCTCCATGTGGGGCGGCTTCACGCGGGTAAGGGAGCCGGGGGACGATGAGGTCTACCGGGAGGTCTCCTCGATCATGAGGAAGCGCTACGAGGAGGGCGAGTCGGGCGTCATCCGCGCCTACGCCGAGGCCATCAGACGCAACGGGATGAGCCCGCAGCAAAAGGGGATCCATCAGTACTTCAGTTTCCGCCTGGCCGCGGCCAGGAACATATACGCTGCCCGCTTCCTTGCCGAACACGACCCGGAGCGGGCGCAGATCAAGGAGCGGATCGCCTCGATGTTCGGCCGGGCGCACCTGCACAACCTCGCGGAGGACAACCTCGCCTTGGCAGACACGCTGGAAGAAATTGCCGAACTCGACGACCGCTTCAGGGAACTGTGTATCCTGAGGGGCTGACCGGGCAGAGCCGCGCGACGGGGAACAACACATCCGACGCCTTGGCTCCCATGCGAAGAAGGATGGTGGGGAACGATGGCGCGAGTTCGCGTGGTTTACGAGGCCGACCTGCCCTGGTCGGTATCCCAGGTGTGGCGGGTCGTCACCGATGCGCACCTCGCTCTTCCCTACGACATTACCACCAGTGTTATACCGCCAGTGGAGGTAACCGAGCGGCGGCGTGTGGGTGGCGATCGGCGGGACGCAGATGAGGGCATCTCGTCTTACTCTGGGTTCAGGAACGGGATTCGTGACACCACCTGCAGGAAACGTCCATGAAGCGAGGCCAGCAACACCCAATGTTCGAGCACTGCGGCGAGGACCCATCACGATGCGACGCACAGAAGAATCCCGCTTGGACGGAGCTTCAACGAAGCGTAGAATACACTGTATTCACACGAGGGAGGTCACCATGCCCACCATGACCATGCGGCTCGACGAGACCGATGCAGCTATCGTTCGCAAGTTCGCAGAATTTGAAGGAAAAACTATCTCCGATTTCGTCCGCGACGCGGTCTTCGAAAGAATCGAAGACCAGCAGGATCTCGCCACGCTGCGCGAAGCCATCGTCGTAGACAACGGCGTTCGCCACACCCACGAACAGGTACTCGTGGAACTGGGACTGTGAATGCTCTACTCCGTCGAGTACAGCGACACGGCACTCATGCAGCTCAAGAAAAGGGACCGCTTCGAGGCTCGCCTCATTGTCTCCTGGATCGACAAAAACCTTCAAGGATGCTCCGATCCTCGAGTCCACGGCAAGGGCCTCACCGCCAACCGATCAGGCGAGTGGCGCTACCGCATCGGCAACTACCGTGCTCTGTGCGTCATCGAAGATGACCGCCTCATCATCGAAGTGTTTTCTGTCGGCCATCGCAAGCACATTTACGGATAGAAACCCATCCCACACGCAACAATCACGAATGGACGCGGCACGCACATGACGGACCCCGGCCTCGTCGATTGTCACGAGGCCGGGGCAGGAATCAAGGGAACTCTCAGCTGCTTCCGTGGAACGCCCAGGCCCGCCCCCGCAAGCCGCGCACGATGTAGCCGGCGCCCGCAAGCGCGAGGGCCAGGCCCAGGCCCGTGTAGAAGAAAGCAATGAACCAGTTGGGGAAGAGGCCGGCCGCGCGCATCCCGATACCGAAGGTCATCATGACCGCCATCATGATGTAGCTCCTGCGGTCGAAGAAACGAAAGACGAGGTGGCGATCCCCCTCCAGGTCGGCGATGCGCCGGGCGTTCTTCTTCACGAGCCTGGAGAACATCGAGTGGAAGGCGCTAAAGACCACGACCGCACCACCGGCGAGGGCGATCAGGATGATCGCGGCAACTCCTCGCATGTCGATGGCCGCGCGCACACCCAGGATGGCGACGTTCAAACCGGCAAGCAGCCAGACGACGCCGGCGACGGCGATCAGGGGCTGCTTCTTGATGCGAAATCGACTCATGTCGTTGTGTCCTTTTCTTCTACGGTGTCGTCATAGAGGGCGGCGTCGAGGAGGGCAAACAGCGTCTCGCATTCGTCGCCCTCCATGAGGGCGGCGAAGACGGCACGCAACACGTAGCGGCACAGCCTCTCAGCGCTCAGTGGGCCGACGAGCCGGGAGCGATCCACGGCCTCGTCCGCGTCGAGGACGCGTATGAGTCCGCGCTCGATGTGGGCGAGCATGGGGGCGCGCACGGCCTCGAGGGCCTCCTGTTCGGCGCTGGGGAGGCGGCGCATCTCGGCGAACCAGTCGACGCTCATGTCGGCGCGCGCGGCGCATAGGGCCTCGCGGAAGCGCCTCACATAGGAGGTGAAGCGCTCGCCGGGGCGCACGGCACAGAGCTCATCGGAGAGGTTCTCGCCAAAGAAGCGGGTGAGCACGGCGGCCGTCAGGTCCGCCTTGGTCGGGAAGTAGCCGTAGACCGAGCCGACCGCGATACCGCACGCGGTGGCGACCTTGCGTACGGAGAGCGCGGAAATACCGTCGCGCGAGGCGATGGCGTAGGCCTGGCTGACCACCTTCTCCGGGTCGATCACTTGTTTGGGCATCCGTCCCTGCTGTCGTGCGAGCTGCAACAATCTATGATGAACAGTGTTCAGTATAGGCCTGAGCAGGCCCATGTCAACGAAATGAGAGACCTGCCATGAAGTCGCTTCACGCTGCCCACCTGGAAGAACGCGCGCCCAGGAACAAGGACGAGGAGGCCTGCGCGCGCCGCGAGCGGATCATCGAAGCGGCCTACCGCATCGGCGAACGAGGCGGACTGGCCGCCATTTCAGCGCGTGGCGTCGCGAGGGATGCCGAGGTCTCGGTGGGCTACCTCTACAAGCTCTTCCCCTCGAAAAGCGACATCATGGTCGCCGCCGCGCAACGCTATTTCGAGCGCTCGCTCTCGCGCGAACTCTGCCGCGTCGAGGCCGGGGAGCCCTACGTGGAGTATTGCCGCAGACTCTGGGAGCAGGTGCAATCCTCTTTCGAGGAGTTTCACCACGAATGGCTGCGCGATCGCGAGGATCTGCCCAAGCAGGACCTGGCGGCCGCACACGGCGCAATGACCTCAGTACTGACACACGCGGGCGCTCAACTTGAGGGAGTCATCGAACAGGACAATCGCATCGACTGGACATCACTGCCCGAGGGAACCATGGCCTCGTCCATCGCCCAGTTCACAATGCGCGCCATGATGGACTCACTCAAGAGCGGCGAGGGGGACGCCGCCCTCCTCCTGGCACTCCTGAAGAAGGGCCTTTACTCCCCCACCGAGACACACTGACACGAGACCCCACGAGCCGTGAACAAGGGGATCTTGTTGTTCACGAGGATTTTTCTAGCATCGATCGTGACGACGAATCTCACCGGGAGGTTCGCACAGACACGATGGGATGGTGTAGCCATGATCGGCGTCGCCTCGACGGCAATCAGTCTCGCGCTGGTGTTCTACACGATCGGCGTGTTCGCAGAGCGCCGCTCCGGCACGCTCAAGACGAGCCACCTGGTGTTCTTCTACCTGGGTCTGGCGTGCGACACGGCGGGCACGGCGGTGATGTCAATCATTGCGCGAGGCGAATCCGCCAACCCCACGCACGCGGCGACGGGTCTGCTGGCGATCATCCTGATGATCATTCACGCCGCGTGGGCGAGCGTCGTCCTCGCACGCAAGAACCGCGCAGCGATGGAGAGCTTCCACCGCTTCAGCGTGGCCGTGTGGACGATCTGGCTGATCCCCTATTTCTGCGGCATGCTCATGGGCATTCCCGCGATCGACTTGTCCGCGAACGCCGCCTTCGGCGCGGCACTCATCGGGGCGGGCGCGATCGGCCTGACCCTCTACCTGCGCGGGGATACCCGGCGGGCGTGAGCACGATGGAGGCCCGGGCTACATCCGCTCACAACACTCACAAAGCTCGATCAACCTCAGGTAGAGACCGGACATACTCATCACCCAATACGACCACGACACCATCTCCACCCATTGACACTTTCTCGTCCTCAATCAGACCTTGAAACCCCTCCAGCTTCGAACGGAAGCACTCAGATACACGGTCGAAGCAATCATCGTCATTTCTCTCCCGGGCATTGCTTACCTGATCGCCGAATCCAACTTCCATATTTCCGCGATCGGCAATCACCTCACGAAGACGACTCACTAAGCCCACGTATACACCTTCACCGATTCGGACAAGGTCACAATCAACATTATTGACTTTTTTGGGCATCACTTCGTTGCGAGAAAGCCGTTGCACCATCGGCATGTAATGCGCATAAATGGCCCCATCTAACTGAATAGTCAGTTCCCCCTCGCCAGCACCTTCAGGATCCACGTCGCACAACTCCCAGGAACTCCCCTTCGACGCCACACCACCCGCGAAACTCGATGCAACCACATGCTTATCCAACTCATCTCCCGTCCTCACGTACGGGGGCTTTCCAGCAGTTAGGGTTGTCACGGAAGCGAGCATCAACTGACCCTTTGCATCCCTCACACGATCATTTCCAACCCTCGCCCCTGACGTTCCCTTCGCCTCCACAAGCGCATATGGAACCCCTTGATCATCGATCGCAACATAGTCGGGCTTGCGCTTACCACTAACTCCCTGAAGATTGAAATGCTTACTATCTCCCGCATGAAGCAATTGACAGTTAGCCTTAGTCCCATTCAAGAACTTATCAAACACAAGGCGCGCGCCAATCATGCCCAAATAGAATGACACAGCCCCTTTATAGCTAGCTTCGGCATAACGATAGTCATCGGTCGCCAAAAAGCGCTTCCGCACCCAATCAGAATCCAGAGCAAATCAGGAATTGAGCGGTAGAATAATTCTCCCTCCTTCGAGGTGACGACACGCCCCTCAAAATGACCGTTATCGAGTGAGTATCTTACAAGATCCGCCATGGAGCAATTAACAGGCACAAAACTACCCCCTTTACTCTTCCGCGCATTATAGTCATCATGCGAATCGTACCGATAAACTGGAACGGTAGGCATATTTCCCCCTCTATCTCGACTGTGCTTCCAGAACCACCTGAACACCCTCATTGCACCTGCAATATCGAGAGCTAACACAGAGCATAGACAGCACTTGTTCACTTGCAATCCTGACAAACCATTCCACGCACATACAAACGCATTCGCGGCCAGGACTCTCACGTGCCTGACCATCCACTTCGCCCATATCGACATAACCAGCCGACGGTCGCTGTCGCCGCGCTCAAGCAAAGACGAGACGCTAGGAGTACACACCCACCAACGGAAACCAAGATTTTCACAGGAGAAGGACTGCTATATTCGACTCCAGTCAACGATGATCGATAAGGGAGCCTCCGCGTGGCCAAAAT
>CAUVIG010000053.1:0-11505 GCA_963551745.1 uncultured Actinomyces sp. | reverse complement strand
TGCCCATGAAGGACAGGGAGGCCTCGGACACGATGAAGGTGCCCAGCGCGACGGTTGCGTACACGATGATGGGGGCCATCGAGTTGGGGATGATGTGGCTCAGGAGGATGCGCGCGCGGGATGCGCCGGTCGCGCGGGCCGCCGTCACGAACTCTTCGTTCTTGGCGGATAGGACCGAGCCGCGGGTGATACGCGCGATGGAGGTCCAGCCGAACATGGACAGGACGATGACGACCATGGCAATGGAGCGCGAGCCCTTGAACATCTGCATGAACACGATCGCTGCGAGGAGCAGCGGGATCGCGAAAAACACGTCGGTGATGCGCGAGAGCAGAGCGTCGAACCAGCCGCCGAAGTAGCCGGCAAGGGCACCGATGGTGCCGCCGATCAGCACGACTGCGATGGTCGTGAGGATGCCGACGGACACGGATGCGCGGGCGCCGTAGACGACGCGGGCGTAAATGTCGCAGCCCTGCTTGTCGAAGCCGAAGGGGTGACCTGCGGAGGGGCCGGCGAGGGACGAGGAGAGCTCGCAGAACTTCGGGTCGGTCGCGGTAAAGAGCGACGGGAAGAGGGCGAGGAGCGCGGCGAGAGCGATGATGAACGCGGCGATCCAGAAGGTCGGGCGGCGGCGCAGGCGCTTCCAGGCCTCGCCCCACATGGACGAGGGGGCGCCCTCGTCGGCGACCGCGTCGACGGCGCCGAGGCCGGTCTCGTCGATGTCGGAGACGTAGTGGTCCTGGCCCGCGCGGGTGCAGGTGATGTTGGCGGAAGGAATCTGGTCACTCATAGCGGATCCTCGGGTCGAGCACGGCGTACAGGAGGTCGACGATCAGGTTCGCGATGATGTAGACCAGTACGAGCACTGTTGTCACCGACACGACGGTCTGGGGTTCGCCCTTGATGATGGCGTTCCACAGGGTGCCGCCGACGCCGTGGATGTTGAAGATACCCTCAGTGATGATTGCGCCGCCCATGAGGGCGCCGAGGTCGCCGCCAATGAACGTGGCGACGGGGATGAGGGAGTTACGCAGGATGTGGCGCGTCATGACGACGCCACCGGAGAGGCCCTTGGCGCGCGCGGTGCGCACGTAGTCGGCGGAAACGTTTTCGGAGACGGACTGGCGGGTCAGTCGGATGACGTAGGCCAGGGAGACGCCGCCGAGCACCATGGCCGGCATGGTGAGGCTCCGGAGGTCGACGGAGGCTGAGGCTGTAGTTGGCAGAATCGCGAGCTGGACGCCCAGGACGTACTGGAGGACGAAGCCCAGCACGAAGGTGGGGACCGAGATCAGCAGGAGGGAGACCACGAGGATGGTGGAGTCGAACCACTTGCCGCGGCGCATGCCCGCGATGACGCCCATGCCGATGCCGAGGAAGGTCTCGATGGCGAGGGCGTAGAGGGCGAGCTTCGCGGTCGTCGGGAAGGCGGTCGCCATGATGGACGTGACCTTCTGGCCGTTGAACGCGGTGCCGAAGTCGAGTGTGAAGACTCCCTTGAGGTACAGCAGGTACTGCATCCAGAAGGGCTTGTCCAGGTTGTACTGGGCGCGGATCTGCGCGGCGGCGGCCTCGGAGAGGCCGCGGTCGCCACCGAGTGCGGCGACGGGGTCACCTGGCATCAGGTAGACCATCGCGAAGATCAGAAAGGTGGCTCCGAAGAAGACCGGGATGGTCTGGAGGAGTCGCCGTCCGATGTAGCGGAGCATGGACAATCCTTTAGTGTTCGTGTCGTGGGAAGGGGGGTCCGATCCCTGGCGGTGCCTCGCGGGTGAGGCCGACTATGGTTTCATCATAGGGTAAAGAATGAGCAAATGGCGCGCGAGCGTCACCATTCGTCCGTTGAATCGAGCCCTTGACGTTCAGTTCGCCGGCTACTGAGGGGCGCGGCTCTGCCGGGGGCGGTTGGACTACGTGTTGCCGCGCAGGGTGTTTGCCCGCCCGGGGGGGGGGGCGGCTCGCGCCGCCCCCCCCGCGGGAGAGGATAACCTCGTGCGATCACTTCTTGGTGATCTGGTAGAACACGGGCTGGCCCTTCCAGTCGAACTTGACGTTGTCGACGTTCTTGGACCATGCGCCGTTAGCGTTGGCGTACCACAGCGGGATGGCGGGCATATCGCGCAGCAGGATGGTCTGAGCCTGCTCCAGGGTCTTCGCCGCCTCGGCGGCGCTGGTGGCGGAGGATGCCTGCGCCACGAGGGAGTCGAACTCGCTGTTGGAGTAACCGCCCTTGTTAGAGTCAGCGCCGGTGGTGTACTGAGGCTGCAGGAAGTTGTACAGCGCCGGGTAGTCGCCCTGCCAGCCGTTACGGAACGCGCCGGTCATCTCGTGCTTGTCCTCTGCGTCGAGCAGAGACTTGAAGTCGGCGAAGGGGTTACCTTCAGCGTCGATGCCCAGGGTGTTCTTGATGGAGTTAGCGGTCGCATCGACCCATTCCTTGTGGCCACCGTCGGAGTTGTAGGCGATGGTGAAGGTGCCGTCCCATGGGGAGATGGCGTCGGCCTTTGCCCACAGTTCCTTGGCCTTGTCGGGGTTGTAGGTCAGGACGTCGTTGCCGGAGACGTTGGCGTCGTATCCCTCAAGCGTCGGAGCGGTGAAGTCCTTGGCGGGGGTACGGGTGCCGTTGAAGATGGTCTTCACGATGGTGTCACGATCGACGGCCATCGAGATGGCCTGGCGGCGCAGCTGGCCTTCCTCACCCGAGAAGTGGGGGAGGTACTGCGGGATCGTGAAGTACTGGGCAACAGCGTTGGGCTGGTTCACGGTGCGGCCGGACAGCTCGGACTCGTAGGTGGCGAACACGGAGGTCGGAACGGCGTTGAGGACGTCCACGGAGTCGGAAGACAGATCCTGGTAGGCCGCGTCGAGGCTCGTGTAGAACACGAAGGTGACGCCGTCGTTCTTGGCCTTGGTGTCGCCCACATAGTTCTCGTTGGGAACGGCGGTGAACTTGACGTTGTGCTCCCACGCGTCAGCCGAGGCCATCTTGTACGGGCCGTTGCCCACGGGGGCCTGGCCGCCGGCATCGGGATCAGCCAGCGTGGAATCCGGGAGTGGTGCGTAGGCGACGTATCCCAGACGCGACATGAAGTCCGAGGTGGGGCTCTTCAGCTTCGCGGTGAAGGTGTAGTCGTCGACTTCGGTCAGGCCGGTGATCTCGCCGTTGCCCTCGTCGTCGGTGCCCTCGAAGATGGTGAAGAATGCAGCCTGCTGCTGGTTCTTCGTGGTGATGAGGTTCCAGGCCTTGATGAAGTTGTGGGCCTGGACGGGCGTACCGTCGGAGAACTTGCGGTCGTTGTGGAGCTTGATGGTCCACTCGGACGCGTCTTCGTTGGGCTCGATGGACTCGGCGACGTCGAGGATGGCCTTGCCGTCAACGTCGTAGCGGACGAGCTGGCTGAACAGAACGGACAGGATCTGGCCGCCGCCGGTCTCGTTGGTCAGGCCGGGCAGGAGTGGGTTCTGGGGCTCGGAGCCGTTCGTGGTAACGACCTTGTCGCCGGAGCCGGACGACGAGGTGGTGGAGCCGCCGCCGGCGCAGGCGGTCATGGCGAGCGCGGCAGCCGCGGGGATGACGAGCCATGCCTTCTTCAGGTTCATGGATTCTTCCTCCTGGTTGATGGGTGGAACTGGGGGCGACGCCCTCAGGTATGGTCTGAGATTAACCCCTGAGACATGGAAGGTATGAAAGATGTCCATCATGTGCGCATTACATTTTGGTTACAAATGTAAAAAGTAGGTCAAATAATGGTGTGAGTCACATAAAAGGGTGAGGGTAGCGAGCCAACCATCACGAGACGACGCTTGAGCCGAGGCCGCACAAGCCCCTCGCCCCGGCCGCATATCGGCGGCAGGCTAGGACACCAATCCTTCAGAAATGAGCCACTCGCGGGCGATCCGTGCCGCAGACTTCTCCTCCTGCGTCGATGCTCGGTTCATTGCGACGAGGTCCTGTGCGTCCAGGGCGGCGCTCACCCGATTGATGACCGCGGCGGCCTCATCGCTGACGCGTGACGAGGCCAGGGGTACCACGTGCGAGGCAAGGAACAGGCCCTTCGGGTCATCCAAGACCTTCAGCGTTCCGTCAGCCAGCGCAGGGTCCGAGGAGTAGATGTTTGCCAGCTGGATGTCGCCGTCCTTCAGTGCCTTGACGGTGAGCGGGCCGCCCGAGTCCTCAATCGGAGTGAACCCGACGGTCACGCCGTAGGTCTGCGACAGTCCCGTCGGACCGTAGGGCCGCGTCTGCAACTCCGAGTTGCCGCCCAGGGTGAGCGTGCCCGCGCCCGCGAGGTCGCCGATTGAGGCCAGCGAATGCGCGGCTGCGAAATCTGCCGTCACCACGTAGGAATCCTGGTCGGTTGCAGGTGCCTGCTCGAGGGCGCGCAGGCCCGAGGGGAGCGCGGTCTGCAGAGCTGCGTAGACCTCGTCCGTGGATCGCGCGGTCGCGTCAGCATCCAGGTACTGCAGCAGGTTGCCCGTGTACTCGGGGAACACGTCGATTGCGCCGGCCTCGATCTCGGGCATGTAGACCTCGCGCTGGCCGATCCGCAGCTGGCGGTCGACCGTGAATCCCGCCCCTTCGAGGGCCTGGGCGTACGCCTCTGCGATGATCTCGTTGGAGTAGTAGTCCTGCGACCCCACGATGAGCGTCGTCGAGCCGTTCTCCGAACCCCCGGTGCTCGTGTTGCCGCCGACCGACTCTGCCGAACCGCAGGCGGCCAGGGCCAGGACGGAAGCCGCGACGGCAGCCATTGTGATCATCGTGCGTTTCATAGTGACTCCTTGAGTGAGTTGTTCTCGTTGTCTGAGTAAGAATGTGAGCGGGCGCGTAGGCGCCGGGCGATGAGCGCCAGGAGTGCGTCGGTCACCAGCGCGAGGGCGACGACGACAATTGCGCCGCCGATCATCTCCGCGTAGTCGCGGGTCTTGAGCCCCTCGTAGAGGAAACGGCCGAGGCCGTAGTTCGCCGTGTAGGCCGCCAGTGTCGTCGTCGCGATCACCTGGAGGGTTGCCGAGCGGACCCCTGCCGCGACAAGGCCGGCCGCGTGCGGGGCCTCCACCTGCGCGAGGACCTGTTTTTCAGTGAGCCCAATTGCTCGCGCAGCGTCCACAGTCGCGCGCGGCGTCGAGGCGATGCCCGAGTAGGTTGCCGACAGGAGCGGCGGGATCGCCAGAACGAGGAGCGCGAGCGTGGGTGCCGCAAGCCCGATACCCAGCCACAGGCCGGCCAGCGTCAGCACGCCGAGCGTTGGGATCGCCCGAGCCGCGCCCGTCGCGCTCACGAGCCATCGGCCCCTGCCTGTATGTCCGATCCAGGTGCCCAACGGCAGCGCGATGAGGGCTGCGAGCGCCACGATCAGGAGTGTGAGGCCCAAGTGCTCGGTGGCCCTCACGAGGATCCCGGACTCGCCCAGCCAGTGGGCGGGGATAGCCAACCATTTCAGGGCGTCAAGGAGAATGTTCATGCCCGCCCCCTTCTCATCCACGGAGTGAGGGCCCAGCCGATTCCCTGGATCAGCGCATCGACGACGAGCGCAAGGAGAACCGTCGCGACCAAGCCGGCCACGACCTCGGCGATGAGTCCGCGCTGAAAGCCGTCAGTGAACAGCGTGCCCAGCGAGCGCACTCCGATGAACGCGCCCACTGTCACGAGCGATACCGTCGACGTGGCGACTACGCGCGTGCCCGCGACGATGACGGGCGTCGCCAGGGGAAGCTCCACCTCGACGAAACGTCGAAAGAGGGGATAGCCGCACGCGTTCGCTGCTTGCAGGGTCGCGCGCGGGATCGCGCGGAAACCCTCCGCGGCCTGGCGTACTAGCACCGCCACGCCGTACAGCGTCAGGACGATGATCATGTTGATGGGAGAGCGTAGCGCCACCCCGACGATCACCGGAATGACAATCAGAAGCGGCAGCGACGGCACCGCGTACAGCGCCGACAGGACGGACAGGACCCAGCCGCCGCGGCGTGAAAACGCCGCCCAGCGCGCGATCGGCACGGAAATCAGCACCGACAGTGCGATCGCTGGCAGCGCGATCCACAGGTGAGCAAGAGTCAGGGAGCCAATGAGCCCCCAGTTCGAGGACAGCCAGGTCACGGGCGCTCCCCGGCCTCGTCGGTCGTCAGCGTGCCCACGGGGGTGCCGGCGTCGTCGACGACCAGGCCGCCCGGCCCTGCGATGCGCACCGGGCGCGCGGCACGCGAGGCGCCCACGAACTCCGCGACGAAGGGCGAGGCGGGAGAGGAGAGCAGCTCGGTGGGTCTCCCCACCTGCTCGACGCGGCCACCCGTCGAGAGGACGGCGACCTGGTCGCCCAGCGTGAACGCCTCGTCCACGTCGTGCGTCACGAAGAGGATCGTCGTGCCCAGGGCCCGCTGGATCTCCTTTAGCTCACGCTGCAGCTCCGCGCGCACGATCGGATCCAGCGCGCCAAAGGGCTCGTCCATCAGCAGGATGTCCGCGCGATTGGCGAGCGCCCGGGCCACGCCCACTCGCTGACGCTGCCCGCCCGACAGCTGCGCGGGGTAGCGATCAGCCATCTCGAGATCCAGGCCCACCAGCTCGAGGAGCTCGAGCGCGCGCTCGCGGGAGGCCTGCTTCGTGGCGCCCTCCAGGCGCGGGACGGTCGCGATATTGTCGGCAATGCTTCGGTGGGGGAAGAGGCCGCCCTCCTGCAGGACATAGCCGATCGAGCGGCGCAGGCGCACCGGGTCCTCGGAGGCGACGTCGGCCCCGCGCACGAATATCGCGCCCGAGGTCGGGGTGACCATTGCGTTCACCATCCGCATGAGCGTCGTCTTGCCGCAGCCCGAGGTGCCCAGGAATACGGTCGTCGAGCCCTGCTCGACGGTGAGGGAAAAGTCCTTGACGGCGCGTGTGCCGCCCGGGTAGGTCTTGGAGACGCAGTCGAAGCGAATCATGCGCGCTCCTTGGCTGCCTCGGCGATGAGTGCGAGACTGTGCGTCAGCTCCTCGCGTTGGGCCGTGGAGAGCGGTGCGAAGAGGCGTTCCTGCTCCTTCTCGACGACCGCGCAGGCCTCCTCAAGGTGCGCCAGGCCCCGGTCCGTCACCGTCAGGACGGTCGCGCGCCGGTCGTGCTCGCACGGGGCGCGGTGCAGCAGTCCGTCGCGGTGGAGGCGATCGACGAGGCGCGAGGCCGCTCCCAGGGTGATGCCCTGGCTCGCCGCGATCTCCTGGATGCGGCACGCGGGGGTGTCTCGGACCGTGCGCAGGACCAGGAAGCGGCAGAGTGTTAGCGAGTTTCCGGCCTCGGAGAGGGCGGATTCAACGGCGCTCCAAGCGCGAACTTCCGTGTCGATCAGTGTCATGAACAGAGTGGATGCATCTGTTGCCATGCGCACCACCTTACACGTAAATTATTGACATGTATGGTGTTTGTGAGTGGAAGCTCGTTGATTTTTTGACGAGATAGGGCGTTGTTGTGCGGTTTTTGAGCGGCCCACAACTGCGTGTAGGGTGTGGTTGGCGGGCCTCGGCGCGGTGCTACAGTGCGTGGTGTCGGCGAGTGGCAAGCTCCGGGGCTCTCGCTCGACGCAAGTCAGTGCCCAGTCGTGGGTGCGTTTTCTCGGCGCGTGACGTGCATATCGATGAGGAGTGTTAAAGGTGCGGAAACGTCTCTACGCTCTGCTGGACGGTGATGGGGGAGCGGCGATGTGGTGCGGGCGCGTCATGACCGTGCTCATTATCGCCAGCCTCCTTCCCCTGTGTTTCAAGGAGTCCAGCCCCGTCCTCGAGACAATCGAGTATGTGTGTGTCCTCGTGTTCATCGCCGACTATCTGGCACGTTGGGCGACGGCGGATCTGAAGCTCAGCAAGGGCGCGTTGTCGTTCCTGATCTACCCCTTCACCCCCATGGCAATTATCGACCTGCTGTCGATCCTGCCCGTCTTCAATGCCCTCAATGACGCGCTGCGCACGCTGCGAGTCCTCCGCCTGTTTCGCGCCCTGCGGGCGTTCAAGCTCATTCGCTACTCGAAGAGCGCCTCTGCCATCGCCACCGTGTTCGAGAAACAGAGGGACGCGCTGCTCGCCGTCCTCTGCCTGGCCATCGGCTACATCCTCGTCAGTGCCCTCGTCATCTTCAACGTCGAGCCGGAAACCTTCAACACCTTCTTCGATGCCGTCTACTGGGCGGTCGTTTCTCTCACGACCGTCGGCTACGGCGACCTCTACCCCTCCTCCGACGTGGGGCGCGCCATCGCCATGATCTCCTCGCTTATGGGCGTCGCCGTCGTCGCCCTGCCCTCGGGCATCATCACGGCGGGCATGCTCGACGAGCTGCGCGGCGGAGGCGTCAGCGACTGATGTGCAGGGACTTATGTGGCCGCGTGCATCCGTGCTGCCTGCGCCCTCCTCTCAAAAGTCGCACGTAATTCTCATCCGGTCACTTTATAGGTGTGTCTGAAAACGTTGGAATTTCAGGCATTGTGCTGACGAAGATCGCGGCGCGCTGGGGGAATTACGTGCGGAATTATGGGGATAAACGAGGCCGGGGCCCGACCCACCCCCTCACCGTGCGGTGAGCGAGTGGCCGAGCCCCGGCCTCGTCAATGAACGCGTCAGATCAGGCGTCAGCCTGCGGCGCGGGGGAGCGGTGGCGCTTCGAGTACGCCTCGCCCTCCAGCTCCGAACCCGACGGCGCGGACGCAGGCGACGCGGCCTCCAGGTTCGTGCCACGCAGCTTCGAGATCAGGCGCATGCCGTGGTAGATCAGCAGAGCGGCAGCCGTGCCCAGCGCGATGCCCTCGAACGAAATGCTGCCGATGCTCCACGTGAAGTTCGCGATCGCGACGATCAGGGAGACCGCGGCGGTGTTCAGGTTCACCGGGTTGGAGAAGTCCACGCGGTTCTGCACCCAGATGCGAACACCCAGCATGCCGATCATGCCGTACAGGACCGTGCCCGCGCCACCGAGCACACCCGGGGGAATCGTCGCGATGAGGGCACCGAACTTCGGCAGCATCGACAGGATCAGAGCAACGCCAGCCGCGATGATGTACGCCGCCGTCGAGTACACGCGGGTCGCCGCCATAACGCCGATGTTCTCCGCGTAGGTGGTCGTACCCGAACCGCCGCCGGCACCCGCCAGCATCGTGGAGAGGCCATCCGCCATGAGCGCGCGGCCCGTCAGATCATCCATGTTCTCGCCAGTCATCGCGGACACGGACTTCACGTGGCCAACGTTCTCGGCGACCAGGATGAACACAACCGGCAGGAACAGGCCAAGGGTTGAGAAAGAGAAGGCGGGGGTGTGGAACTCGGGGAAGCCGATCCACGCCGCCTGCCCCACGCCCGAGAAATCGACCTCGCCCTGGATGATTGCGGCCACGTAGCCAACCAGCACGCCGATCAGGATGGAGAGGCGGCCGAGGATACCCTTGAAGAGAACAGTCACGAGGCAGATCGACACGATCGTCACGACGGCCGTGATCGGACCCTGCTTGACCCAGTTCCACGCAGCGGGCGCCAGGTTTAGGCCGATGAGCGCCACGATCGCGCCCGTCACCACGGGCGGCATGACAGCGTCAATCCAGTGCACGCCCGCGAAGTGCACGATCAGGCCGACGAGCGCGAGCGTCGCGCCCACCGCAATGATGCCGCCGAGCGCGTAGGGAGCTCCCAGGGTTCCTGACACCGCCTGGATCGGCGCGATCAGCGCGAACGAGGAACCGAGGTACGAGGGCAGACGGCCCGCCGTAATGAGGAAGAACAGCAGGGTGCCGATCGCGGTGAAAAAAAGCGTTGTTGACGGGGGGAAACCTGTCAACAACGGAACAAGGAACGTGGCGCCGAACATTGCGACCACGTGCTGTGCACCAATACCAGCGGTGCGCGGCCATGACAGTCGTTCATTCGGAAGGACGACGTCGCCGGGGTTAATGGACGTGCCGTTACCGTGAAGCTTCCAACGGAACAGCGAGGTCTTCGTTTCGCTCATAAGCGTACAAATCCGATCAGTTGATGGGCAGGATGGCCGTACCGGTCGGAATAACAGGGTAGCGCGTTCGCCCCCGTGTCGGCAGGTTTCGCCACGCGTAAACCCCTCCAGCGGGCAAAGTGTGGTGCATGCCCCTCGCGTTATGGGATAGTGGAGCACATGAGTCAGCCCTCCTCGAACATCGCCCCCGCCGTCTCGAGCGTGCCCTGGGCGACCCCGGAGACGTCGTCGATGGATACGTCGGGCGACCGCTTCGGATACGCGCCGGGCCGCCTTCGCGTCCCCAGCGCCGACCTCTCGGGGTCCACGTTCCCCGGGACACAGTACGTGGATGTCGCCGCGATCTTCGCCGACGGCGGCTACAACTCACCCAAGCCGATCGGTAATCCTCTCGCCAAGGCTGCCCTGTGGGTCAGCGTTTTCGGAGTTTTCTTCCTTCCGGTGCTTGTCTCGGTTGTCCTCGCGATTATCGCCCTCGTCCAGGCGCAAAGCCTGCCCGGCCGCGTCGGTTCACGCGAAGCCATCGCGGCCCTCGTTTTCAACGGGATTCTCATCGGAGGCGCGGGGCTTCTCTTCTTGATCGGCAACACGTTGTGAGGGCTCAGCGAGGTGCTGTGACCTGCTGCATTGGCCAGGATTGGCGCTGAGGGCCTTTTGTCGCTTATGATTGTCCGGCACGATGTGCACGGAGGATTCGCCTAGTGGCCTATGGCGCACGCTTGGAAAGCGTGTTGGGTGCAAGCCCTCGGGGGTTCGAATCCCCCATCCTCCGCCACCAGACCCCGGGACCGCTTCAGGTTCCGGGGTTTTTGTTGCTTGTGGCGCCGCTGGTGTTCCGGGCGCCTTCGGGCCCGGCCGCCCGCTTGAAAAGCCACACGCGAGCCTGCGGCTCGGAGTGGTCGATCTCGACGCCCGCCCGTGCCCTCCGAACCCTCCGACGCCCTCCACGCCGACGGTGCCCGCTCGACGTGTGGTTCGGCGCGTCGTCTCGTGGCCTGGTCCGGCCATGGCGCTGCCCATCGGCGCCGCCGCAAATTATAGGTGGGGCAGGTCCGTGGTGATGTGCTGCGCTTCGTTGCAGCTGCGTGCGCGGGGCGAAAACGTGTATGCTGGGGGCCGGTCCTCCGCGTGACGGTATCATCCGAACCTCCCCAGGGCAGGAATGCAGCAAGGATAAGGGTGCGCTGCCGGGTGCGCGGAGGATCTTTGTATATGCTGCTCGATCTTGGTCGACTGCAGGATGCTTTTCTTCGATGTGGTTCAGGCCATAGCTCTTGATTTTGCATCCCAGCGACGAGCGTGTAAGCTTATACCCAGCCAAACGGCAAGCGCCCGTAGCTCAATGGATAGAGCATCTGATTACGGTTCAGAAGGTTGGGGGTTCGAGTCCCTCCGGGCGCGCAGCGGCCCCCCTCGGTGCGATCCACCGGTGGGGGTTCTGCATTTCTACCAAGCACTCCCTTCGGGAGTGCTTTTTTCATGCCCATTTCGGGCTATAGGCGCAAACGTGGTGCTTTAGGCGGCGTGTTGTGGGTCTAGTGGGC
>CAUVIG010000052.1:0-11640 GCA_963551745.1 uncultured Actinomyces sp. | reverse complement strand
GGTTCGCCACCTCGATGGCCTCCCAGCTTCTGCCCGCGACAGGGCCAACCGCAACGCCCTCAAGGGCTATTTTGACGACAGGGGACAGTATCGACCGGGGGCCCTGGCGGATGCCGAGCAGGCCGTCGAGGACGCACAAAAGGAATACGAGGATGCTCGCACGCGCTACTCCGGCGAGCCGAGATCAGGCCACATGGGCTCGGAGGAGCGCGCCGCCAAAGAAAAACTCGATCGGGCATAGGAGGCATACCAAGACCTGCTCGCCATCGACACACAAACCAACAATGTAGAGCGCGATAAGAAGGGCCTCGCCCCCGCCTACCTGCTCGACTTCAACTACGACGAGAAGTACAAGCGCACGACCGCGATCGTTTCCTCCGGCAACCCCGACACCGCGACCCACGTATCAACCATCGTCCCCGGCATCGGCACAAACGTGCGTGGAGACCTCGGATACTACATGGATTTCAACGATCGCCTAAGAAAACAAACCGCCCACGCGGGAGCCAACCCCGGAAACGTCGCGACGATCTCCTACCTCGGCTACGTCGCGCCGAAGAACTCCGGAGTAGACATCGTCCAGGCGGCGGACATCGGTTATACCGAACGCGGAGCCCCCAAGCTGGCCCGCTTCGAAGAGGGGCTGCGGGCGAGCGCGGACGCGCGGGGTCACCAGTTCACCAACACGCTCCTCGGCCACTCCTACGGCTCAACCACATCCGGCAAATCGATGCCCATGATGGCCCCGGGGACCATCGACAACTTCGTTATGTTCGGCTCTCCCGGATCAGGCGTGCGTAACATCGATGCCTACGGCCTGCCCGAGGGCCACGTCTACGAGTCATCGATCCCCTACGGCGACGCTGTCCAAGGCCTGGGGCCTGACGAGTGGTACGGAACCAATCCCAGCAAGCTGGAGGGCGTCACCCATCTGAGCGGAGATGGCGCTAATCCCAATAAATACTGGGTTCGCCCCCCCGAATACCTGTATTCCAGCTCAGAAGCAGCGCTCGCCGACTACTCCATGCACAGCTTTGACAACCACATGGCCTACTTCGAAGAGGGCACGCGCACCTCCCAGGACTTCGCCAACATCGTTGCGGGCGGACAGCAGACGACCGATGAGGAGTGGGCGGCCATCAAAGAAGCCCGCACAAGCGACAAGACTAGCCACTGACACGTTCTGAGCAACTATTCCTGTTTTCCTGCCGTCATGGGACCAATGTCGTGTAGGATATCTTGTGTTGCGCACGGAACGGATGACAGATCATCTTCCAAGTGGTTAGACTACTGCGCATCAGGTTATCAGCAACAGACAGGGTGGCGAACAATGGGCAGAAAAGACCTGCGCATCGTTGAATACTCGGCACCAGAACCACGAGTTCCGGCATCCGAGGAGACTCACCGCGAATTATCCCCCTACCGCCTGGACGCTCACTCATGGCCGCGTATGTATCCGCATTCTGACCAGACAGTCAGCCCTCACTTCCCTCCTGTCGAGCGCATACCCGTCCCCGTGACACCCTTTCCAAACCTGTTCCGCGACGACCCGGAACCCGCCTAATCTGAGGGCCGCAGGCATCGAAATGCCGCGGCCCTCTTCCTTATCAATCAGCCACACCCCGTCCGCGCGAGCATCCGCACACCGGATACCGCGGGCCGCTCCCACGCCATCGTGACACACTGGCCTCATGAGCGAGAGCTTCCTGACGGACCTGCGCACACTGATCGACGTCGACTCCTCGAGAGGCACGCGAGCGCGCTATTCCTCTGATGCCGGTCTCACGCGCATCCCACCCTTGGCCGTCGCGTTCCCCCGCACTCCCGAGCAGGCGATCGCGGCCTTCGACCTCGCCCGCGCCCACGGCGTCCCCCTCACTGCCCGAGGCGGCGGCACCTCGTGCGCATCCAATGCGATCGGCCCCGGCCTCGTCCTCGATTTCTCGCGCCACATGAACCGCGTCGTCTCCATCGACCCCGAGGCCCGCACCGCCACCGTCGAGCCCGGCTGCGTCGGCTCCGCCCTGCAGGCAGCAGCGGGCACGCACGGGCTGCGCTTCGGCCCTGACCCCTCCTCCCAGAACCGCGCGACAATCGCCGGCATGGTCGCCAACAACGCGTGCGGCCCACACGCGACCGCATGGGGACGCACCTGCGACAACATCGTGTCACTGGACTGCGTCGACGGACAGGGCCGGCGCTTCACGGCCACGACCTCACATTCCTCTACCCTGAGAGAGGTGCCCGGCCTCGCCTCGCTCATCGACTCGAACCTGGCCCCCATCCGCACGCAGCTCGGCCGATTCAAGCGCCAGGTCTCCGGCTACTCCCTCGAGCACCTCACCCCCGAAGGAGGGCGCAACCTCGCCGCTATGCTCGCGGGCACCGAGGGAACGCTCGTCCTCATCCTGTCCATCACCGTGCGCCTCGTCCCCCTGCCCGAGGCACCGGTCCTGGCGGCCCTCGGCTACCAGTCCATGATCGACGCGGCCGACGACGTGCCCGCACTGCTCGCCCACTCGCCCCTCGCCGTCGAAGGCATGGACCGCCGCCTCGTCGACGTCGTACGCGCACACAAGGGGCCCGGTGCCGTCCCCGCCCTGCCCGAGGGCGACGGCTGGCTCCTCGTCGAGGTCGGCGCCCCCGGCGAAAACCTGGAGGCCACCCTGGAGCGCGCACGCGCCCTGTGCGCCGACTCGGCCGCCATCGACACGGTCGTGTACCCGCCGGGTGCGCAGGCCTCAGCACTGTGGAGGATCCGCGCGGACGGCGCGGGCCTGGGCGGACGCACGCCTCCAGACGGCGCGGGTGGCGGCGACCAGCAGGCCTGGCCCGGCTTCGAGGACGCGGCCGTCCCACCCGAAAACCTCGGGGCGTACCTGCGGGACTTCACCGCCCTCATGGAGGAGTTCGACATTGACGGCCTCCTCTACGGTCACTTCGGCGACGGCTGCGTACACGTGCGCCTCGCAATGCCCCTCGAGACCCCAGGCGGCGTCGCCCACTCGCGCGCATTCTTGCAGTCGGCGGCCCGTATCTGCGCCGCGCATGGAGGCTCCGTCTCCGGCGAGCACGGCGACGGCCGCGCCCGCGGCGAGCTCCTGCGTTTCATGTACTCCCCCGAAATGCTCGACCTCTTCGCGCGCGTCAAGCACGTCTTTGACCCGGGCAACCTCCTCAACCCGGGAGTCCTCGCCGCGCCCATGGACGAGGCCGAGGCCGCCTCCCGCTCGAAGGCGCGCACTGCTGGTTTCGCCGGCAATTCCGTGGAGTTGCAGCCAGGCGTCGATCCTCTCGATCGCAACCTGCGACGAGTGGCGGCCCGACCAATGCCCGCGGACGGCGGATTCGCGTTCACCCATGACGGCGGCGACTTCACGGCCGCCGTCCACCGCTGCACCGGCGTAGGCAAGTGCCGCGCGGGAGTATCGGGAACCTTCATGTGCCCGTCCTACCTGGCCACACGCGACGAGAAAGACGTGACCCGAGGCCGCGCTCGCATCCTCCAGGAGGCCGCAAACTCACAGCTCGTGAAGGCCATCGACTCCCCCGAGGTCCTCGAAGCCCTCGACCTGTGTCTGGCTTGCAAGGCCTGCTCGGCCGACTGCCCCGCCGGAGTCGACATGGCCCGCTACCGCTCCGAAGCACTCTTCCGCACCTACCGAGGACGCCTGCGTCCCCTCAGCCACTACACGCTCGGCTGGCTGCCGCGCCTCACCCGCGTTACCGCGCGCGTGCCCGGCCTGGCTACCGTCACGAACGCTCTCATGTCGGTAGCGCCGCTGCGATCCATGGCCTTCCGCATCATTGGCCTCGATCCTCGCCGTGGCATGCCCGACCTCCAGTCCGGCACCTTTACCGCGTGGGCTCGCCGTCGTTCCCTGCTGGCAGGCTCTGTCCCGACTGTCACGCCTGACGATGCCGCATCTTCCGGTACTGCACCTTCCGATGCCGCGACCGGTGCCCGCGAGCGCGACGGCGCCCAGGCCTCGTCGATGGCGGACTCCCCGATCCTGAGCGGGCCGCGTGATCCCGGCGGGCGGCCGTACGCGCTCGTGTGGGCGGACTCGTTTAGTCAGACCCTGGATGATGCGGGTGCGCGCGCAGTCGTTGACGTGCTTGAGGCGAACGGTTTCGCACCGATCGTCGCGCCGGACGCGTGCTGCGGCCTGACGTGGATTACGACGGGTCAGCTGAGCGGGGCCAAGAAGCACCTCACGTCACTGCTCGGCGCGCTCGCGCCTTTCGCTGCGTCGGGAATCCCGATCGTCGGCGTCGAGCCGTCGTGCACGGCGGTGCTGCGCGACGACCTGCTGGATCTACTGCCCGAGGACCCGCGTTCGGCGCTCGTCTCGACCGCGACGCGCACCCTCGCCGAGGTACTGTCGGCCGTGCCCGAGGCCGCGCGTCACCTGCCGAACCTGGAGGGCGTCGAGATCGTCGCCCAGCCGCACTGCCACCACTACTCCGTCATGGGGTGGGACACGGACCAGGCTCTGCTCGAGTCGCTGGGGGCTCGCGTGACCCGGCTCGAGGGTTGCTGCGGCCTTGCCGGGAACTTCGGCATGGAGGCGGGCCACTACGACCTGTCTGTGTCCGTCGCGTCGCATTCTCTGCTGCCGTCCCTGTCGGCGCAGCCGGATGCCGTGTACCTGGCGGACGGCTTCTCGTGCCGTACCCAGGCTGCGCAGCTGGCGGGCCGCGGTGGCGTCCACCTGGCGACCCTGCTTGCGGGGCATTCCGCCTGAATTCTGGCGTCGATAAGTGGTCCCACGGGTGTTCCGGGCACCGTCGGGCCCGGCCACGACACCTTAATCCCAGGCGAGCAGGAGTCCTGAGATGGCGGCACGCCCTTATTCATCGAGTGAGGTCCTTCCACTCCGCGATTAACCTTGTTCATCTGTGACATTGCACCACTTAAGGAAGCTATGCACTATGTACTACCTAGTGCAATGCTGCGCTAAGTAGTGCAATGCCTTCCCGTCTCGTGCAGCGTTACCGGCAACGCACATGAAAACGCCGTTGCGGCCCATCGCAGTCTTCTGTCGGAAGTACCCAGAGCATCTCCGACTGCGCAGATATGCACATCTGATAGGGACGCAGGACGCTGATAGCCCATGCTCGCAGCGCATTGAAATCCTCATAGTCTGTCCACGAGACTCGATGAACCGTCCATCCAGCTTTTCGTAAGTCATTCTCTCGCTGCATCCACTCCCGTTTGGCACGAGCAAACTCTGCATCATTCTTACCAAGTTTCCCGATGCCATCGAACTCAAAGATGATCATGAGTCCTGGAATCGCAATGTCCGCAAAGTATCGCCGCCCGTTGACGATAATCTCAAGCTGGGTGACGACTTCATGTGTACTGACCGACTTGAGAACCCACAGCAGTGCTGCCTCGGCGGGGTTCTCGCACCCCGGATCAGCGGCATCGATCAAAAGTTCCGCGCGTTTGTAAGGCAAGCAGCTAATTTCCTGCCGCCTCTGCGCCAAACGAACTTTCATGCGATCCCTAACCATCTCCGCGAGGCATCGAGCCTCGTCCTGAGCGAATTTTGAGAAACCCGATTCATGGCACAACACCATGCAAGTAGCTACAAAAGCGCTCAAAGGCTCTGAGTAGCAAGCCATTCGCACAACAGCATCGACAGTTGATTCACATTGGAGACCATCGACAACTTCTATTTCTTCTTCTCTCGGCCGGCTCGTCGTGGAACAAACATTGGCTGCCGGGACAGTTGCTACCGGTATCTTCACCGGAGGGAGTTTTCTCTTGGGGCGCCGGGCCCCGAACCATGCAACGACATCCGGATTTGCTTCCCAGAGCGGAATCGAACGCGCAACGAGGGAGCTGATACCTACGAGCACAGGCTCACGATGCGCGCTGACACACACAGCAAGAATTCTTGCTCGGGCAACCGTCGTCCACGAGTTCCACAACGTTGAGAATGCATCTGCACTATCGACGCGTACGTAGCACCCTTTTCTGACACGTATGCACGGTCCACCGTTCATGTCCTTGAAGACTGCCCGTTCCCTTGAGGTGGTTATCACCACTGTCATCGCTCGCATGCTCATGCATCGATGATCCACAAACATGCACACATCGTCAGCCACACACTCGTCCCCTGTGGATAACTCGTCCTCAGGAAAACCAGTGTGGATAACTCAAACAGGAGTTTCCCTACTGGGCAGCGCTGATCAATGAGCACACAGAATGGAACACACGCAGATCCCGCACACTAGCTTGTCACAACGGGACACTGCACTACTGAGGACCGTAATGCACCACCTACGACGTAGTGCAATGCCGCCCTAACTAGTGCAATGCCTCCGTATCTGGTGCGAGGTCACTCACCCCTGCGCCCGCACCAGGCCCACAACCTTCGCCGAGGCCGGGGTTCCGGTCACGCGGGCCCAGCGAGCCGCGACGTGAGAGACATCGATGGATGGATCGACGAGCAGAGCCGTCGACAGGGCCTCCGCCAACACACCCGACGAGGCCACGATGCTGACTTGTCGCACACCCGCACTCGCGGGATATCCCGTGCGCGGGTCGATGATGTGATGGTCCAGCAAACGTACGGCCGGGCTAGGAGAAACAAAGTTGGCTGATGCATCGACGTGAACGGGCGCATGAGCGTTGGAGGGCCCGGAGCCAGGCGCACTGCCATCTTCGGATGTTTCACGCCATGTTTCACGCGCGTAACGATCCGACACGGGCTCCGCAAGAGGACCCGACACGGACCCAGCCGCGCGCCCCGCCACAGGATCCACGCGGAACCCGCCCAGCGGCCCCAGGTTGTCGCCGGACGTCGACAGGGATGCCATGTCACCCGCAGGCAGCTCCACGACACCAGCAACCGACGTGGGCCCGCCTTGAGGGTCGCGCAGGCCCGCGCGCCACGAAGAACCGTCCGCGCGAGTCCCGAACACCGACACCGACGAGGTCCCCACCGACACGAGGACGCCGCGCGCCCCCATGGCCACGGCCAGGTCGCGGCACACGTCGGCGGTGTACCCCTTCGCGATCCCACCCAGGTCGAGGCGCGGGCTGGGCTCCTCCGCACCGCCCACGGACTCACCAGGGACCTCTATCGCCCAACGTCGCTCGCCGACGCGCGACAACAAGCCCCACGACGACGCACGCAACGCCGTCTCCACGACACGTGCAGACGGCGTGGGCGGCAAGGGCGCACCCGCAACGTACGCGGCCCGCATCGCCTTGACATCCCAGGCGGCAACAAGCGGCCCGATCAGCGGGTTGAACGCTCCCCCGGTCGCCTCCGCGAGCGCCAGCGCGTCGCGCAGCAGCCGGTCGGTTTCTTCGCTCACGACGAGGCCGGGGCCGCCTTGCGCGGAATCGGCCCCGCAGTGGGACGCACCGTCGCCGCTCGCGGCATCACGGACAGCGGCATTGAGCAGCGACACCTCAGACGAAGGCCGGAACACGCTCCACATGTCCTCGTGGCGCGCAACAACGCCCACAACGGCGTTGACGATCGCCATTCCGTCACCGCCCCAACCGAGAATGTCGACGCGGGTACCCATCGAGGGGAAGGAGGAGCGCCACGTGGGCACATTCCCCGTGGACCCGGCCACGGCCTCGTCCCCCGGGGTGCCGGCGAGGCGCGCGGGCTCAGCCGTCGGAGCCTCCGAGGTCCTTGTCGAGTTCGCCGTCTTTGGTGGCGTCGTTCAGGCCTGGGATGTTGATGTCGTCGGCGCCGTCGGGGGACACGCCCTGGGCGGCAGCGATGGCGCGAATGGCGGCCTGTACGAACTGTTGGTGGGCGACGGTCGCGCCGGTGATGACGTCGACCTTGGCGGGGTCGCCGACCTTGGTGAGGTTCTCGGAGTACTCCTGGTAGGAAGCGACAGCGGCCTGCGCCTTCTTGTAGTAGTCCTCGTTGAAGACCTCGCCCGAGGAGTTCTTGCCGTAGTCGGCGCCCTTGTCGGTGCCATCGGCCAGCGTCGTCTCGTAGGAGGTGGCGGTGATGCGCCCGCCTTCGACGGTGATGGTGATGGTGCCGATGGAGCCCTGGTCGTCGGCGTTGGACTGGGCGGTCCACGTGCCGTCGCTCATGGGCTTGGTCATGTCCAGACCGGTAGAGGGCGTGCACGCTGCCAGGATGGTCGCGCCGAGGGCACCGAGGACCGCGTACGAGGCCGGGGTGACCCAGCGGGATCGGCTCTCAACAGTGGTGGGCGTGGTCATCGCACTTTGTCCTTTCCGCTGCGCGCGTCGCCGTCGCGGCCGGGCAGAACCAGGCCGGAGGCGCGCTGTTCGAAGTCGTGGTCGTGCCAGGTTTCCTTGACGACCTTGCCGTGGTCGAGTCGGACTTCGCGCTGGCCCTGTTCGGCGACGAGCGCGTCGTGGGTGACGACCATGAGGGTCGTGCCGTCCTGGTGGAGCTGGTTGAACAGGTCGAGGACGATCTCCTCGTTGCTTTCGTCCAGGTTGCCGGTGGGCTCGTCGGCCAGCAGCAGCTTGGGGTAGTTGATGAGGGCGCGGGCCACGCACACGCGCTGCTGCTCGCCGCCGGAGAGCTGGCGCGGCAGGTGGGTGGCGCGGTCGGCGAGGCCGACGCGGTCGAGGGCCTCGAGCGCCTCCTTCTCGTCAGGCATCGAGTGGTAGTACTGGGCGACCATGACGTTTTCGAGGGCCGTCAGGTGGCCGATGAGGTGGAACTGCTGGAAGACGAGGCCAATGGTCCGGCAGCGCACCTCGGTGAGTTCGTCGGCGGTCAGGTCGGAGATGTCGTGACCGTCCAGCATGACGGTGCCCTTGGTGGCGGTGTCCATGGCGCCGACGATGTTCATGAGGGTGGTCTTGCCGGATCCGGAGGGGCCGACGATGGAGACCCACTGGCCGCGCGGGATCTCGAGGGACACGTTGTCGAGGGCGTGCAGGTCGCCGTAGATCTTCGAGACGCCCTCGAGGCTCAGCAGCGCGTCCGCGGGGGCCGACGAGGCCGGGGTGGCGGTGGAGGTGGTCATGGTGACTCTCATTCTCCGCGCAGGACGAGCGCGGGGTCGACGGCCAGTGCGCGACGCACGGGCGGGAGGCAGGCGAGGACGGCGACGAGGATCGAGCAGGCGACCGTGCCGAGGAGGATGACGGGGTGCAGCGAGATGGAGCGGTGGAACACGGAGGTGGAGATGAGGACGGCGAGGCCGTAGCCGGCCCCGGCGCCTACAACGCCTCCGATGAGTCCGAGCATGACGCCCTCACCCATGAACTCCCGGTTGATGGAGCGGGCGGTCGCGCCCAGGGCCTTGCGCAGGCCGATCTCGTTGCGGCGCTCGGTGACGACGGCAATCATCGTCGTGGACACGCCGATCATGGTCAGCGCCAGCACGATGACGGTGATGACGACGAGGAGGGAGCTCAGCATCGCGAGGACGCCCGTGTCGGACTGGGCGAGGCGGCGCACAGTCTGGGCGTGAATCTCGGGGTTCGCGGCGTTCATCGCGTCGGCGATGGCGCTCAGCTGCTCGCCCTCCAGCGCGATCGAGTACTCGGCAAGCGACACGGTGCCACTCTGCCCCGTCAGGGCGTTCATGTCCTGGCTGGTCATGTACACGTAGCCGTCTTCGTTGCCGCCGGTCTTGAGGATGCCGGACACGGTCAGAGTCACGGTGCGCGGATCGACCTTCAGGCCCGATGCCGGGGCGCCGGACTGCACCTGTGCGCCCTTCGAGGACGCGCCGGCGTCCAGCTGGCTCACCGTGATCGTGTCCCCGGCCTTCACGTCGATCGTCGAGGCGATCTGCTCGCCCACGAGCACCTCGCCCGTCGCAGCGGGCCACTGCCCGTCCACGAACCAGTACGGGTTCATGGCGTGCACGGCCTCCAGGTCAGCGCCCCCCGCCACGTAGGGCTGGTCGTTGATGGTGACGGTCTCGTAGTCGAACGCGGCGGATCCGACCAGAGCGCTCGCGGGAACTTGGGCGGTCGCGGCGGCCACGGCCTCGTCCGTGATGGGCACGTCACCCGCGGGGGTGACGACGAGGTTGGCGCCGTAGGAGCGGATCTCACGGGCCATCTGTGCGGGCACGTCGACCGCGATCGTGACGAGGCCGGACAGGGTGGTCGCGCCGATGGCGACGGCGAGGATCGCGATGAGGACGCGGGAGCGTCGGCGCAGGATGGAGGAGGTGACCATCCGCCAGAACATTGCTCGTCTGGACATGGGCATCACCTTCCGTGCAGGACTTCCGCCGCGTTGAGGCGCAGCAGGTAGCGGATCGCCGGGATGGAGGCTCCCAGGACGACGAGGATGACGAGGACGCCGACAAGGCCGACGACGACGGGCACGAAGGAGATCGACGAGTGGAAGACCATGTAGCCGATCGCCTGAGCCAGCGCAAGGCCTCCGCCGTAGCCGAGGACGCCGCCCACCAGGCCGACGACGATCGTCTCCGTCAGGAACAGCGCGATGATCTGCTTGTCTTTAGCGCCCACGGCTTTCATGAGGCCGATTTCGTTGGAGCGCTCCATGACGCCGGCGGTCACGAGGTTCGCGATGGCCAGGGCCGAGGCGATGAGCGCCAGGACGGTCACGAGGACCATGAGCAGCTGGGTCTTCTCGAGGATCGTGCCCTCGGACTGGGCGACCTGGCGGACCGGGCGTGCCACGGAGTCCGTCATGACTTCCTCGATCTGATAGGCGATGGAGGAGACGTAGGCGGTGCAGTACCAGGTTTCCTTCTCGGACACGCTCAGCGAGTTCGGGTTCTTCGCGGCCTTGCGGGCCAGGTCGTTGTCGGGCGTGGTCAGGGCGGAGACCTCGACGCTGCCGACGATGCCCTCGCGGTTCAGGAGCGCCTGAGCCTGCGAGAGCTGGATGAACACGCCGCGGTCGGCGTCGTCGCCGCTGGTGAGGATGCCGCGCACCGTGAAGTCGCGGGTGATGCCTTCGCGGGTGAGGGAGAAGGTGTCGCCGACCTTCAGGCCGTGGGCGGCCGCGTACGAGGTACCGACGAGGGCGCCGTCCTCATCGTCGTCCGTCGGCCACGCCCCTTCGATGCCCCACCAGCCGCGCAGCTTGTCGAGGCCGGTCTCGACGCTCTCGCCGGTGGCCAGCTCGAGGTGGTGGTCAAACCACGTGCCGGTCGTGGGCACGTGCTCGCCGCTCGCGTCGGTGGCGGACACGCTCAGCAGCGGCGTGAAGTCGAGGATGTTATAGGTCCAGAAGATCGTCTTGATGTTGCCCAGCTCGTCCTCGCGCAGGTACGAGTGGGCCTCGGTGGTCTCGCCCGTGGAGTACAGGTCGTCGAGGACGGCCGCACCCTGGGGCCGCACAACGATGTTCGCGCCGTAGGACTTGAGTTCCTGGTTGACCTTGTCACCCACGTTGAACATGACGGAGAGCATGGAGGTGGCGACGCAGGCGCCCAGCGCGACGGTCAGGGCGATCATGAAGTGGCGGTTACCGCGTCTCGTGAGGGCACCGCGGAGCATTCGGAAAAACACGCGTGAGCCTTACTTCGCGAAGACGGGGGCCGAGGCCTCGAGAGCAGAGATTGGCACGGTCAGCGTGCCGTTGGAGACCTTGTAGTCGATGGGGATCGGGTTGCAGCCGCCCTTAAAGCCGATGGTCGCGATGTTCATCGCCACTTCACACAGCTTGCAGATGA
>CAUVIG010000051.1:0-11814 GCA_963551745.1 uncultured Actinomyces sp. | reverse complement strand
AAACGCGTCGGCGGGTCACATGCCGCGTAATAGCGGCCCCGACCTCGCAAATGAGAGGTAGCCCACGCACGCATCGTGTGCGCTCTCCGCCACACACGCGCGCGCGACGTGGGACCATGGAGGGGTGACCAATACTCCTCGCACCCGTGTCTCTGATCGTTTCAACGCCATCACCCCGTCCGCGACTCTGGCCGTGGACGCGAAGGCCAAGGCCCTCAAGGCCGCCGGCCGCCCGGTGATCGGCTTCGGCGCCGGCGAACCCGACTTCGCCACGCCCGACTACATTGTCGAGGCCGCCGTCAAGGCCGCGCGCAACCCCGCGATGCACCGTTACACGCCCGCCGCCGGCTTGCCGGCGCTGCGCGAGGCCATCGCAGAAAAGACCCTGCGTGACTCCGGCTACGAGGTCTCCCCCGCCGACATCGTCGTCACCAACGGCGGCAAGCAGGCCGTCTTCCAGGCCTTCGCCGCGCTGCTGGGCCCCGGTGACGAGGCGATCCTGCCGACCCCCTACTGGACCACGTACCCCGAGGTCATCAAGCTCGCCGGCGCGACCCCCGTCGAGGTGTTCGCGGGCGCCGACCAGGACTACAAGGTGACCGTCGAGCAGCTCGAGGCCGCGCGCACCCCTCGCACGAAGGTCCTGCTCATGTGCTCGCCGTCCAACCCGACGGGCAGCGTGTACACCCCTGAGGAGCTGACCGCGATCGGCCAATGGGCCCTCGAGCACGGCGTCTGGGTCATCTCGGATGAGATCTACGAGCACCTGCTGTACGAGGACGCACAGAGCGCGCACATCGTCAAGCTGGTGCCCGAGCTGGCCGACCAGGCCGTTATCCTCAACGGCGTAGCCAAGACCTATGCGATGACCGGCTGGCGAGTGGGCTGGATGATCGGACCCTCCGACGTCATCAAGGCGGCGCTGTCCTTCCAGTCGCACCTGACCTCCAACGTCAACAACATCGCCCAGGAAGCCGCGCGCGCCGCCGTGTCGGGTTCCCTGGACGCCGTGGACGAGATGCGCGTCGCCTTCGACCGTCGCCGCCGACTCATCGTCGACATGCTGCGCCAGATCGACGGCTTCGACGTTCCCACGCCCAAGGGCGCGTTCTACGTCTACCCCTCCGTCGAGCGCCTGCTGGGACGCGAGATCCGCGGCCGCGTGGCCAACACGTCGGGCGAGCTCGCCGACCTGATCCTCGACGAGGTCGAGGTCGCGGCGGTTCCGGGCGAGGCCTTCGGCCCCTCCGGCTTCCTTCGCTTCTCCTACGCCCTGGCCGACGACGACCTCGTCGAGGGCATCACCCGCGTGCAGGAGCTCTTCGCCTGATGCACGTCTCGTTCGAACGGACAGCGCAGGAGGCCCCCCTCGGGATGGTCCTCCTCGCCCACGGGTACGCGGAGCACTGTGGGCGCTACGCCCACCTGCGCTCCGCGCTCACCCGCGCCGGTTACGACGTCGCCTACTACGACCACGCGGGCCACGGGACCTCCGAGGGTCCCCGCGCCTGCGTGGACGTGGGAGCGCTGATCCGCGACTTCGGCGACGCGCGCCGGGCGGCCCTCGCCCACGCGCGCACCCCAGACCTGTTCCTATTCGGACACTCGATGGGCGGCATCATCGCGGCCGCCTCCACGATCCTCGATCCGACGCGGCTGCGCGGGACCGTCCTATCCGCGCCCGCACTGCGTCCCCTCCCCCATGTCTCCCCCGCCTGCGCCCGCACCCTGGCGTCGCTCGCGCGAATCATCCCCGGCCTCGTCGTGGCGAAGGGGGCCTCCCAGATGGAGGTCTCTCCCCTCTCGCGCGACCCGCAGGTCCAGCGTGACTTCGACGCCGATCCGCTCACCTACAAGGGCGGCGTGCCGATCCTGACGGGCGCGACCATGATCATTCAGGGCGACGAGGTCCTCCAGAGGGCCGCGCGCCTGCACATCCCGACGCTGGTCATGCACGGCTCCGGCGACCTCATGGCAGACCTGCGCGGTTCGCGCGAGCTCGTGCGCGGGGCACGCGCGGCACACCCGGACGCCGACATCCACCTGCGCATCATCGACGGCGCGTACCACGAGCTGCTGAACGAGCCCGAGGGCCCCAGCCTGATCCGCGACATCATCATCTGGCTCGGGGAGCACTAGGCCGTGGAAGCGCCCGCTGTCCCTAACCTGACGGCCCCGCGCCCCACCCCACCGGGCAGGCGTGACCTCGCGACCCTCCCCAAGGCCCACCTCCACCTGCACTTCACGGGTGCCATGCGGCCCACCACCATGGTCGAGATGGCGCGCACGCAGGGAGTGCGCCTCCCCCCTCACCTGCTGCACATCGACGCGACGTCCATGCCCGCTGACGGGCGCGGGTGGTTCCGTTTCCAGCGCGCCTACGACTCCGCGCGCCACCTGGTGCGTTCCGAGGCCGCGATGCGCCGCCTCATCCGCGAGGCAGCCGAGGACGACGCCGCCGAGGGCTCGGTGCGCATGGAGATCCAGGCCGATCCCACGTCCTACGCGCCCTACGTTGGGGGCATCACCCCGGCCCTGGAGATCATCATTGACGAGGCCCGCGCGGCCTCGCGCGATACCGGCGTCGATATCGGTGTGATCGTCGCGGCTTCGCGCATGAAGCACCCCCTGGATGCCCGCACGCTCGCACGGCTGGCCGCATCGTTCGCGGGCGACGGCCCCGGCGACGTCGTGGGTTTCGGCCTGTCGAACGACGAGCGCGTGGGTTCGACGGCTTCTTTTGCCCCCGCGTTCCGCATCGCGCGCCGCGCCGGGCTCGTGGGTGTCCCCCACGGCGGTGAGCTCCTGGGCCCATCCTCCGTGCGCGAGGTTGTCTCCGCTCTGGCTCCTACCCGCCTCGGGCACGGGGTGCGCACAAACGAAGACCCGGACCTGCTGAAGGCCGTCGTCGACGCGGGCATCGCCCTGGAGGTGTGTCCGACATCGAACGTGCACCTGGGCGTGTACACGGATTTTTCGCAGGTGCCGTTGCCGACGCTGCTGTCGGCGGGGGCTACCGTCGCGCTGGCGGCGGACGATCCCCTGCTGTTCCGTTCGCGCCTGGTCGCCCAGTACGAGGTCGCTCGCGACGTGTTCGGGCTGTCTGACGCGGCACTGGCCGACCTGGCCCGGTCCTCTATCGACGCGTCGCTGGCCTCGGCCTCGCACAAGGCGGCGTGGAAGGCCGACATCGACGCGTGGCTGGCGGCCGAGCCTGCGGCGTAGGTGGATATCGGCGTACGCGAGGGTGTTCGCCTTGCGGTGGAACGTGCCCGCGTCATTCCCGGGCCAACGCCGCCGGGTCCCTGTGTGCGTCGGCGAGGCCCCTGTGTGCGTCGGTCTACCGGACGCGGCAGCCGGTTGTTGGCGTCGCCGCGTCGGCGGAGGTCTGCCCTCACGCGGATTGGGAAACGCCAAGCCCAGCGAGTTCGCCTCATGCGCATTGCGGGGCCAGCCCTCACGCGGATTAGGAAACGCTCCTACCGCACGAGGACCGTACCCGTTTCCCGCAGCCGGTCACCACGCGGATAGGTTATGAGGACATGGATAGCTTATGAGGATACGGATAGGCTATGAGGCTATCCGCAAGCGAACAACCTATCCGTATCGTGACAACCTATCCGCGAGCGTAGGCCTCAAAGCCGTTGCGGGCGACGTTGAGGTCACGTGCATTATCGATCCATGACGGGGCGCGCACGACAACAATCCCAGCTCTGGTCACCGCGTCAGCACCCGCCGAGTTTTCGCAGGCAGTTCCCCCACAATCTCGCACGCAGTTTCGCCGCCACTCTTTCAAACACTGAATCCAAAACGTTGGTATTCCGCGGTCTTCAGAATATGTCCCAGGACATGCTCCGGGGAGTTACGTGCGACATGCGGGGAAGCGCCTCTCGAAACCCCACCAGGGGACTAGGCGCAAGACCTGGGGAGGTCCGAACCTTCGCCGTGAAAGCGCTTGTTACCGATGAGGTGTTACGCCCCTTCGGCACGGTTCAACCCGTTCTGATCGGGTTGATTCTTCCCGGGCCGACGACATCGGGTCGGTCGCATTGCGCCGAGCGCGGGGTTCCTCGGACGCGCACGTGCGGGGCGCCGCCCATCACCAACAAATAGTGCACGCGTGCACTATCATGGAGATATGAGTAGGTTTCGTCGTGACGATGCGCCGTCCCTCGTGCGTGCCGCGCGTGGGGACGCCTCCCTCACGCAGGCCGAGCTCGCGAGGATGACCGGGATGAGCCAGTCAACCCTCGCACAGATAGAGTCCGGCAGGCGCGCAGTCTCCACCGAGCTGCTCGAACGCATCCTGTGCGCTGCCGACTACCGCCCTTCCGTTCCGCTCGCCCGCTACGCGCCCTCGATCAGCAGTTACGCTCAGGAACGAGGCCTGGGTGCCCTCCGCGTCTTCGGCTCCGTCGCACGGGGAACGGATGGCTTCGAATCGGACATCGACTTAATCGGCACACCTACACGCAACCTGTCGCTGTTCGATTTGGCGGACATTGCCTCGTTCGCGAGCGACCTCACTGGCTTCCCCACCGAGGTGCACGCGGACACGCACGTGCCC
Source organism: uncultured Actinomyces sp. (assembly GCA_963551745.1). Taxonomy (GTDB): domain Bacteria; phylum Actinomycetota; class Actinomycetes; order Actinomycetales; family Actinomycetaceae; genus Pauljensenia. The sequence goes on along the minus strand of CAUVIG010000051.1, from coordinate 7,247 downwards.
GAAAGGCTGCGAGCAGCCGTTGACGAGGCGGTGCCTCTGTGAGCGAACCTGTGTCCTTCACGCCTCGGCCGCGAACGGCGCGAAGGTGCTCGCCCAATTTCAATGGTGAGAACTTCCTGCGCGAACTCGAGGTCATTACCCACCGCGTCGAGCGAGTTGCCGCTACCCCCGTTGAGGCCTTCAGCGCCGATTGCCCGGAGTACGACTCCGCATGCATGGTCATCATCCGGCTGGCCGCGTTCCTGGAGCGCGAGGAGTACGCATCCTACATGGATGTCCTGTCTTCCTCTGAGAAGCGCGCCCTGCGCACAACCCGCAACATCGCCGCACACTCGGGCTATCAGAGCATGGATGACCAGCTCCTGTGGACGGCCGTCACCCGCAACGTGCCCGACATGATCGTGCGCCTACGCTCCGCGGCCTCACGCGGATAAGAACCGCGCTCACGGATAGGTTATGAGCACATGGATAGGCTATTAACCTATCCACAAGCGAATATGCTATCCGCATCGCGACAACCCATCCGCGAGCGACAGCCCCAGATCCCGTCACCTCAGGCCCACTGGGCAAGCAACGAAGGGCAGCCAGCACACCGATGTGCTCAAACTGCAGACCACCTCGGCCAAAAACAGCCAAAAACACCCATTTCACGCGAAGTGGACTGCACTGTGGGACATCGATGAGCTCCAGGTGCCAACTGCCCTCAATTCGGTGTCTCCCGCACACACTCCTGCGCCTCCGCAGACCCCGTGCACCTGTGGGCCGCTATGTGTGCTCGGCCGCGCGCTCGATGAGTGTGGAAGCAAGGCAGTAGACCTGCGTAACTTCCCTGCTGAAGCGGTCCCAGGTCTCCAGTTCGGCTGCGACCGTCTCCGGGTGTTTCTTACTGATGTCCCGCAGCGCGTTGCCCACCGACCTTCTGACGTACTCGCTCGCGTCGCCTCTAAGCCTCGCCAGTCTCCGGATCGCTTCGCACGGGTTGTCGCGAAAGTACGGTCGGCTCGTCCATATCCGTAGGCCCTCGGTAACGGCCCGGCGCACGTTCGGGCGTGCGTCCGCGAGCCACTCATCGATAACGGGAAGGACGGCCTCGTATCCCCTGGTCGCGCAGAACTCGTCGAAGGCCTTCGCGAGGACCTCCTGCACTCTCCAGTTGTCGTCGTTGGCAACGTTATCCCTGAGGAAGGCACGTTCGTCACGGTCTTGCGACAGGTGGCCCAGCAGGAAAACCGCGTACATGTGCACCTGGTAGACCTCGGAGCGATAGGCCAGGTGGGTGAGCTTCTTCGCACGTTCGCGATCGAGACGATCATAGTCGGCCCGGGCGCGGCTCTGTTCCTCCCGGAAGCCTCTCTCTATCGCCGAAAGCTCCGTCTCCAGACCCTTGACATATTCGTTCACGACGTTTCCCCTTGCCGGTTTGGTAACGAACTTCCGGGTGGGACCCGGGCCCAGGGCCTGCGTCTGGCGTCTGCGTAGGAGCGCAGGGCGCGCAGGAAGGCCGGGCCGGGGTCTGGCAACTGGCAACTGGCAACTGGCAACTGGCAACTGGCACGTTAACCCACCTCTACGCAGGTTAACCCACTACGTGGAGCCTGGGCACCCGCGCCCAAGTGCCACCTAGTGGGTTAACGTGCGCGGTAAGTAGGCCCGCACCGCCACCTCGTGGGTTAACGTGCGTAGTAAGTGGGCCCACACCGCCACCTCGTGGGTTAACGTGCGTGCGGGGAGCCTCTGTCGGCTCGCAAAGCTCCGGCAGACACGCCCGTGCACCGGAACGCCGCGCAAGGAGGCCCGCACCGGTAAGCCGACGCGCAAGGAGGCCCATGCACCGGCAGGCGGGGGCGCCGAGGAGCTACCAGGTGATGCCGACCGCGACCGGCTCCGGCACCAGGGTCACGCCGAACGCATCGAAGACCCGCTCGCGCACGGCGCGGGCAAGGGCCTCGATGTCGGCGGCGCTCGCGCCGCCCCTGTTCGTCAGGGCCAGGACGTGCTTGGTGGACAGGGACGCGCGAGGAGGCTCCCCGGCCTCGGGCAGGTGGAAGCCGCGAGCGCAGCCGGCGTGGTCGATGAGCCAGGCGGCACTCGTCTTGACGAGGCCCTCCCCCGCGCTAAAGCGAGGCGCGCCCTCGGGCAGAGAGGCGGCCGCGGCCTCGGGCAGGATCGGGTTCGTGAAGAAGGAACCGGCGCTCCACGTGTCGTGATCCTCCGCATCCAGGACCATGCCCTTGCCGCGGCGCAGCTCCAGGACGGTGGAGCGGACCAGGGACGCGTCGGCGCGCGACCCGGCCTCGACGCCGAGGCGGCGGGCCAGCTCGGCGTACATGACGGGGGCGCTCAGGGGCGAGCGCTCGAGGCGGAAGTCCACGGCGAGCACCACCCAGCGGCCGGTGGGACCCCACGGGCGGTCATTCAGGCCGGGCTGGCCGACGCTGCGCTTGATCGCCGAGGAGCGGTAGGCGAAGCCGAGGTCGGAGGGCAGCAGGCGCACGACGATGCCCGTCCGCCGGTCGTAGGCTTCGACGCTCTCGATGGTCTCGGAGACCTCGTGGCCGTAGGCGCCCACGTTCTGCACGGGGGACGCGCCGACGGTTCCGGGGATGCCGGAGAGCGCCTCGACGCCAGAGAGCCCCTGTACCAGCGTCCAGGAGACGAAGGCATCCCAGACCGTGCCCGCACCGGCACGCACGACGACCGAACCGGCGGGGTCCTCGTGGATGATCGAGGCGACCTCACCAAAGGGCTGCACGTCGACGACCGTGCCCTCAAAGGGGGCGTCGGAGGCCAGCAGGTTCGACCCTCCGCCCACGACGAGGAGCGGGCCACCGGCGGCATCGGCCGCGGCGACGGCGTCCACCAGTGCGTCGGTCGTAGAAACGCGCACGTACTCGGCGATGGGGCCGCCCACGCGCAGGGTCGTCAGGTCAGCGAGGGTCGTCATGCCCCTAAGCCTAGTCGCACGGTGCGCGTTCGGCCTAACCCCGGGGCGCGACGGAGTCAGTCCATCGTGATGACGATCTTGCCTCGCACGTGGCCGCTCATCAGCTCGCTGTAGGCGGCGCGCACCTGCTCCAGCTCGAACGGATAGGTACCCGCAATGGTCAGGCTCACCGTCCCGCGGTCGATGAGGTCCGCGACCGTTGCGATGTCGGCGATCTTCCCGTCCCGCCCACCGGTAAAGCGCGCGCGACGCAGGGCTATCGCGGGAGTTGGAACGAGAGTGCCCACGCGCTCTCCCGGGACGCCGAGGCTGTGGGCGAGTGACGCATAGCCGCCGAAGCAGTCGATGAAGGCAGTGACGGGTGAGGGCAGCGCGTCCTTAATGCGTTGCTCAAGACCTTCGCCGTAGGAGACGGGAATCGCGCCGAGAGAACGCAGGTAGTCGGCGTTCGAGGGACCGGCGACACCGATGACGGTCGCGCCGCGGGCGAGAGCCAGCTGCGTGACGAGGCCTCCCACTCCTCCGGCGGCCGCAGCGACCACGATGACGTCACCCGCGTCGGCCTTCACGCTGCGCATGGCGCCCATCGCGGTCTGCGCAGCAACGCCCAGCCCTCCGGCGACGTCGAAGCTCAAGGAGGCGGGCTTGGACACGACGTTGTCGGCGGAAATAACGAGTTGGGTCGCGAGCGAACCGTATTCACGCACCTGCCAGGGGGCGGCGCGCAGGAGACCGATGACCTCGTCGCCCACCGCCACGTTGGTCACGCCCGGGCCCACGGCCGCCACGACGCCCGCGAAATCCTGCCCGACGCCGCGCAGCGGCCGGTCCGCCCCGCGAGCGAACCAACGGCCGGGGTGAACGATCGTGCGGAGGACCTCGAGAGTCCTCGTCAATCCGCCGAAGAGCTTGTAGTCAACGGGGTTGATGCCAGCGGCCCGCACTGTGACGAGCACCTGCCCCTCTCCGGGCGCGGGGAGTGACACCGAGCCTTCCTCGAGGACCTCAACGCCCCCAAAACGGCGGTATCCGATGATTCGCGCCATGATTCCCCTTCTTCCGTCGCAGCGAGACAGAGCGCCACGTCACAAGCGTGCTCGTACACCAGGATACGCCTGCGCTGTCGCGGACGGAAGGCTCAAGGACAAGCCCGAGAAGCCGCCTTCTAGTCGCCGAAGGCGAGGTCCGTGCGCTTCGTCCCGCGGCGGTCGGGCACCTGCCCGGCGAGCACGATCGCGAGGAGGACCGGCAGGGCCACGAAGGCCAGCGCATGGTGGTAGCCGATGTGGTCGGCGATAAGGCCGAGGAGAGGCGGGCCGATGAGGGCCGCGCCGTAGTTGACGGTCGAGAGCACCGAGACGCGCGCGGGCGTCATCACGGGGTCGACGGAGAGCGCCGAGATGCCCAGGGGGAAGCCGAGGGCCGATCCGATGCCCCAGAGCGCGATGCCCGCGACCGCGAACAGGTGGTGCGGCGCGAAGGCCACGAGCAGCAGGCCGACGACCGCGCCGGTAAAGGTGATGCGCAGCAGCATGGGCGATCCCAGGCGGGACTCGAGGCGCGGGGACGCGAAGCGCACGATCGTCATCATGAGCAGGAAGAACGCGAAAGCAGCGGAGGCCGCCGCGGTCGAGTAGCCGTAGCCGTCTACCATGGACAGGTTGAGCCAGTCGTTCGCCGCGCCCTCCATGAGGCCCGCGCTCATGACCATGAGGGCGATGAGCACGGTCTGCTTCTCGCGCCAGGCGACGCGCGTGAGGCCCTTCGCCTTGTTCGACGAGGTCTCTCCCCCGTCGCCCTTGTCCTGAGCAGGCGCGAGGGCGGCGACCTCATCCTTCGTCAGGTAGAAGCCCACGGCAGTGCCGCAGGCGAGCAGTTCGAGGGCCGCGAGCCCGAAGAGGTGGGCCCCGAGGGGCAGGCCCATCTGGGCGGCGACGGCGCCGACGAGGGCGCCGCCGAGCATGCCGACCGCGTACATCGCCTGGATGATGGGAACGACCGTGCGGCGCACGGCCGCCTGCACGAGGCCGGCCTCGATGTTCATGGTGGCGCCCCACAGGCCGTTACCGGCAGCCAGGAGCACGAGGCCGGCGGTGGCCAGCGGGATCGAGGCGTTGAGCGCTCCGAGGCCCGCGCAGACGATGCCGAGAGCCCAGATGAGCACGCCGATGCGTCCCGAGGCCCGCGCACCAATCTTGGTCACGATCGGGCCGGAGGTCGGCAGGGTGAGCAGAGAGCCAAGGGAGGCGATGAGCAGCATCGTGCCAATCGTCGCCGGTGTCAGCCCGAGGTCATCGCGCACGTCGGGTAGACGCGAGAGCCACGCGGAGGTGCCAAAACCGAGGCACACGTAGACGACGCAGGTGGCACGAAGGGCGGCGTGAGCGCGGGAGTACGGGACAGACATGCCAGGTAATATACGCGCGTTGACGCCGGAAAAACGCTGTGCGCGGGCGGGTGTTGATCACCCCCCCGCGCACCCTCACAACACCGACAGGATCAGCCATAGACGGCCGCCATGAACCACCTCGTGACCGACGGGGGGTGCGTGATGGCGGTACCGACGATGACGGCGAAGGCGCCGGCCTCCATGGCGGCGGCGGCCTGCTCGGGCGTGTGGACGCGGCCCTCGCAGATCACGGGGACATCCGGGAACGCGGCGACGACCTCGCGCAGCAGCTCCAGGTCGGGCCCGTCGGTCTTGACGCGGTCGCCCGTGTAGCCGGCCAGGGTCGTGGACACGATGTCCACACCGGCACGGGCGGCGCGCTGGGCATCCTCGAAGGAGCCGCAGTCAGCCATGACGAGGGTGCCGTCCTCGCGCAGGGCCGCGACGGTCTGCGCGAAGCTCAAGCCGTCGAGGCGCGGGCGGCCGGTCGCGTCCAGGGCGACGATGTCGGAGCCGGCCATGACGCAGGCGCGGGCGTGGCGCAGCGAGGGGGTGATGTACACGCCCTCGTGGCCTTCCTTCCACAGGCCGATCACGGGCACGTCGACGCGGCCCTTGATCGCGGAAATGTCGGACAGGCCCTGGCAGCGAATCGCGGCGGCGCCACCGATCTCGGCGGCGCGAGCGATCTGCGCCATCGTCTCGGGGTGGCGCATGGGCTCACCCGGGTACGCCTGGACGGAGACGATGAGCTTGCCCTTCAGGTTTGCAATGAGCGGGTGCATGGTGAACTCCTATGCGTGCAGGAAGAAGGAAACGGCTCCGAGCAGCGGCGCGTCGCCGCCGAGGGAACCAACGAGGATGGGGGTGTTCGCGACGGGCGTCATCGCGGAGGCCGCGAAGCCTTCGCGCAGGGCGTCCCACCAGATGTCCCCGGAGCGGGTCATAGACCCGGAGAGGATGACGACGGCCGGGTCCACGCAGTTGACCAACGAGGCCGTGGCCTCGCCGAGCGCGAACGCGGAGCGGGCAAAGCAGGCGGCGGCGAGAGCATTGCCGGATTCGGCAAGCTCCTGCAGGGCGCGCCCGCCGTCGACCTCAGGGTCGGACTCGCCGCGCAGCGAATTGTACCAGGCCGTGATGCCCGAGCCGGAGCAGAAGGACTCGATGTGTCCCTTGCGGCCGCACGAGCACGTCAGGTCGGGAGCGAAGTGGTGGTGGATGTGGCCCACGTGTCCGGCGATGCCGCGCGCCCCGAAGGAGACCTGGCGGTCTTCAACGAGGGCGCCGCCGATACCGGTGCCGACGGCGATCGACAGGACGGAGCGGTAGGGCTGGCCGGCGCCGAGTGCTGCCTCGCCCAGGCCGTGCGCGTGCACGTCGTTGAGGACGCACACCTTCAGGCCGGTTGCCTCCTGAAGCAGAGCGCCCAGGGGCGTGCCGCCCCAACCGGGCATCGTGCCCGTCGCAGAGACGATATCGCCGGTAGAAGGGTCGACGACGCCGGCGCTGGCGACGGCGACACCCGCGACCTGCGGGCGAGAAGCAACCAGGGACGAGGCGAGATCGCAGATGCGAGCCGCCACGTCCGCTCCGCCGCGCATCGCATCGGTGGGGATCGATCCGCGCTCGGTGACCTCGTAGGTGTCACCGGCCTCGACGATGCCCCACCCGACCTTGGTGCCACCGATGTCGAGGGCAAGGAGCGTAGTCATGAGGATCCTTACGAAAAGTCAGGGGTATAAGAAAATCGACGAGGCCGGGGCGCGCGCCCGAAGGCGCGCAATATGCGGAACGGAACTGCCCCGGCCTCGTCGACGTATCAGGAGAGCAGGTCGACCGCGCGCAGCACGGACGCGACATGCTCCATGTTGTCGCCCTCGATGGCGGCAACCGGGCGCGGCATCTCAGGCG
>CAUVIG010000050.1:0-11840 GCA_963551745.1 uncultured Actinomyces sp. | reverse complement strand
CCGCCAGCGAATCTCGGTCCACGCATAGTAGGTGCGCGATTCATGAACCACACAGCCTACGACGACGCGCTTCGCACCGCGGTTGCCGAGTTGCTCACCGAGAGTGAGGTCGCCCGGGAGCTCCTGGCTGGAGTTGACCTGAACAACTCCAGCCAGGCACGGGACGCGCTGCATGCTCTACTGACGATCCGCCCACCCGGCCCAATCCCGCCCACGATGCTGCAAGCCATCGACGTTGTCTTGACCCACGAGGCGGCAGCGCGTCCCATCGTCGAGGCTGATGATCTCCCCGGCACAGCACTTGACCCACGTCTGTCATTGGTGCGAGCCGACATCACCACGGTACGGGCAGACGCCATCGTCAACGCTGCCAACGCGGCATTGCTCGGCTGTTTCAACCCGCACCATCGCTGTGTGGACAATGTCATTCACTCCGCGGCTGGCCCGCTACTGCGCGAAGACTGCGCGGAGATCATGGCCCGCCGTGGACGCCCCGAACCAACAGGTACCGCCACCGTCACGCCCGGCCACCATCTTCCGGCGAGCCATGTGATCCACACCGTCGGCCCGATCGTTGAGGGCGAACCCACTGCTCAACAGCAGGAGCTCTTGGCGCGGAGCTATCGCTCCTGCCTCGCCGCAGCCGCCGAGCGCGGCATGCAGAGCATCGCCTTCTGCTGTCTGTCCACAGGAGTCTTCGGCTACCCCAAGCCAGCAGCCGCCACAATCGCCGTGCGCACGGTGCTGGAGACCCTGCCATCTCACCCTTGCCTGACCCGTGTGGTGTTCACAGTTGTTGACGACATCGACCACCACCTCTACCGGAAGATCCTCGGCTATGACCTCGTCTGACATCACTCGCCTGATCGCTGCCCTTGAGCGGACGGAAGCAGTCCTCATCGGAGCTGGATCGGGGCTGTCGACCGCCGCCGGCCTCACCTACTCAGGAGCCCGCTTCGAGCGCTTGTTCGGCGACTTCATCGCGCGCTACGGCCTGACCGACATGTACGCCGCCGGCTTCTATCCCTTCCCCACCGCCGCCGAGCGGTGGGCCTACTGGGCTCGCCACGTGCTGGCGAACCGCTACGACCAGCCCGACCTCACCGTCTACCACCAACTCCTGGACCTCGTGTCGGAACGCGAGTATTTCGTCATCACCACCAACGTCGACCACGCCTTCGAGACCACCGGATTCCGCCCCGATCGCATCTTCGCCACCCAAGGCGACTACGGACGATTCCAGTGCAGCGTCCCCTGTCGCCAGGAGACGTGGGCCAACGAGGAGGCTGTTCGCGCCATGGTCGCGGCGCAGGCGAACTGCCGGATACCAACCAGCCTCATCTCAGTCTGCCCATGGTGCGGCCAAGAGGCCATGATGCATCTGCGCATCGATGGGCGCTTCGTCCAAGACGACGAGTGGTACGCGGCGGCGCGTCGCTATGAGGAGTTCGTCGGTCGTTACGAGAATGGCAGGGTTCTCCTGCTGGAACTGGGCGTCGGCGGCAACACCCCAGGCATCATCAAGTACCCCTTCTGGCAGCTGACGGCTAGTAACCCGAACGCTATCTTGGCCACGCTGGATCTCCACCCTGCCGTGCCTGAGGCGATCGCCGGAAGGACCATCGCCATCGGTGGGGACATCGCGACCACCCTCGATGCCCTTACCCAAGCGAGCCAGTAGACACGATGGATGCGCATACTCCCTCACACCAGCGAACCCCAATCAGTAAGACTGTCACTCTGAATGGATGTTCCGAGGATGACGTTGGTCAGCACTTCCAGCGGCTACCCGTTGAAGAGGAACTCAACAGCCAGAATGACAGCGTGTTCGCGTTCAAAACCGAGGTCAGGTATGGAGGTCGAGGCTAGGTACGGAGAACAACAAAGCCTGCACCGCTCAGAAGTTTGGCTCGACACATCCTCCGTCCGTAAGATGAGGGAAGAACGAAATATTTGCCCCGCCACGTCGCGCCAACTTTGTCACGCATCGTCATTTCATCACGAATTTTAGACGATAAGTCTGAATCTATTTTTCATGCGAATTTCCTGCCCACATAAGAACGTTCTGCTTAACCCTGCTCTTTCGTAGCAAAGCCGGGCCACGCCCTCGCGCGACCCGGCCAATGCCTCGTAGAAGAAAACTCAGACGTTGAAGCGGAACTCCACCACGTCACCGTCTTCCATCACGTAGTCCTTGCCTTCCATGCGGACCTTGCCGGCGGCCTTCGCGGCGGCCATGGAGCCGGCCTCGACCAGGTCATCGAAGGAGACAACCTCGGCCTTGATGAAGCCCTTCTCGAAGTCCGTGTGGATGACGCCGGCGGCCTTGGGGGCGGTGTCGCCCTTGTGGATCGTCCAGGCGCGCGCTTCCTTCTCACCGGCAGTGAGGTAGGTCTGCAGGCCGAGCGTGTCGAAGCCGACGCGGGCCAGCTTGTCCAGGCCGGACTCGTCCTGGCCCGACTCGACGAGCATCTCGCGGGCGTCCTCGTCGTCGAGCTCGACCAGCTCGGCCTCGAACTGGGCGTCCAGGAAGATGGCTTCGGCAGGCGCAACGAGGGCGCGCAGTTCGTCCTTCATCTCCTCGTTGTCCATCTCGGCGGCGTCCATGTTGAACACGAAGATGAAGGGCTTGGAGGTCATGAGCTGGAAGGTACGCAGCGCGTCCTGGTCCAGCTTGGCGCCCTCGGGGCCGGACAGCAGCTCGCCGCGCTCCAGCAGCTCGAGAGCCGCTCGCGCGGTCTCAAGGACGATCGGCTCGGTCTTCTTGCCGCGCACCTCCTTCTCGAGGCGCGGGATCTGCTTCTCGACGGTCTGCATGTCGGCGAGGATCAGCTCGGTCTTGATGGTCTCGATGTCCGAGGCCGGGTCCACCTTGCCGTCGACGTGCACGACGTCGGGGTCAGAGAAAGCGCGCGTCACCTGGCAGATCGCGTCGGCCTCGCGGATGTTGGCGAGGAACTGGTTGCCCAGGCCTTCACCCTCGGAGGCGCCACGCACGATGCCGGCGATGTCCACGAAGGACACGGTGGCGGGCAGGATGCGCTGGGAGCCGAAGATCTCCGCGAGCTTGTTCAGGCGCGGGTCGGGCAGGGGGACGACGCCGACGTTGGGCTCGATGGTCGCGAAGGGGTAGTTCGCGGCGAGCACGGTCGCGCGGGTCAGGGCGTTGAACAGGGTGGACTTGCCGACGTTGGGCAGTCCAGCGATACCGATAGTAAGAGACACGCCTCCATCCTATCGGAGCAGGCCCGGTGGTGTTGCCCTACTTCGTGTGGTTTGGCCCGGCGACACGGGGCGCGTGGGGGCGCGCGGGCGCCATGCCGGCCTTCTTGAGGTCGGCGCGCAGGTCGCGGGGCAGCGCGAAGGTCGTCGATTCGGTCTCGGTGCGTGCCACCTCAACGGTGGGGAAACCTCGGTCCTGCAGCCATTCGATGACCTCGCGCACGAGGATCTCGGGCACGGACGCGCCGGAGGTCAGGCCCACGGTGCGGGCACCCTCGAACCAGGCTTCGTCGAGCTCTTCGGCCTTGTCGACGCGGTAGGCGGCGCCCGCCCCGGCCTCGAGCGCGACCTCGACGAGGCGCACTGAGTTCGAGGAGTTCGCCGAGCCGACGACGACCATGACGTCCACCTGGGGCGCAATGTGCTTGACGGCGCCCTGGCGGTTCTGGGTGGCGTAGCAGATGTCGTCCGACGGCGGGTCGATGAGCTGGGGGAAGCGCTGGCGCAGGCGGTCCACGGTCTCGCGGGTCTCGTCGACCGACAGCGTGGTCTGGGAGATCCACACGACGCGCGAGGGGTCGCGCACAACGACGCCCTCGACCTCGTCGGGGGTGCCGACTACCTGGATGTGATCGGGGGCCTCGCCGAAGGTGCCCTCGACCTCCTCGTGGCCCTGATGGCCCACCAGGATGATGTCGTAGTCTTCCTTCGCGAAGCGAACGGCCTCGCGGTGCACCTTGGTCACGAGCGGGCAGGTCGCGTCGATCGTGGCGAGGTGGCGGGTGGCGGCTGCCTCGTGGACGGCCGGGGAGACGCCGTGCGCGGAGAACACGACGCGGGCGCCCTCGGGCACCTCGTCGGTCTCCTGGACGAAGATCGCGCCGCGCTTGGTCAGCGACTCGACGACGAACTTGTTGTGGACGATCTCCTTGCGCACGTACACGGGCGCACCGTACAGCTCGAGGGCCTTCTCGACGACGTCGACGGCGCGGTCCACGCCGGCGCAGTATCCGCGGGGAGCCGCCAAGAGGATACGGCCGTTGCCCTCACCGTGGGGGGCAGGCAGGGGGGACTCGGCGCTGGCGCGCAGGTCGACGTTTTCATTCATGCGTCCACCCTAGCGCCCACAGCCCGGGGCGTGCGCGTGCTCGTGGCAATCCCACACGCCCTCACCGACGAGGCCGGGGCCGTCCCCGATCCCCGCCGCCTCGGGCGCGTGCGGGCCTGGGCGCCTCCTCGGGCGTGGGCGGGCCACGGGCGAGGGGCTATCCACAGGCCCATACTGCGACAGCGCGGCGGGGACTTTCCTGTGGCATGCTGAGTGGCGTGACATTGCCTCTTCCCCCTGCTGCGCCGCCTCTGGGCGGCTCGCCCCAGCCTCGTCCGCCCGCCGCGAAAGCGGCTGATACGACGCGGGATAATCCGTGGCCGCTGCGCCGGCTGACGGAGAACATCAAGCTGTACGTGGACCGCATGAGCCCCCTGTGGGTGGAGGGCCAGGTCGTCGAATACAAGGTGCGTCCGGGCGCAAAGATGCACTTTTTGACGCTGCGCGACCTTCAGACGGACACGTCGATGACGGTGACCGCGTGGGCGGGCGTCATGGATTCCACTGCGCTGACCGAGGGTGCGCGCGTGGTGACGCGCGTGAAGCCGGTGTTTTGGGAGCGCTCGGGCCGACTGAACCTGCAGGCTGCGGAAATTCACCTGCAGGGCGTGGGTGATCTGCTGGCCCAGATCGAGGCGCTGCGTGCCCGCCTGGCCGCCGAGGGCCTCTTCTCGGATGCGCGCAAGAAGCCCCTGCCGTTCCTGCCGCGCACGATCGGCCTGATCTGCGGGCGTAACGCGAAGGCGAAGGACGATGTGGTCGTGAACGCGTCGGACCGCTGGCCGGGCGCACGCTTCGAGATTCGCGAGGTCGCCGTGCAGGGTGACCACTGCGTGCCCGAGGTGGGTCGCGCCCTGACCGAGTTGGACGCCATGGACGAGGTCGACGTCATCGTGATCGCGCGCGGCGGCGGCGCGGTCGAAGACCTTCTCCCCTTCTCCGACGAGCGCCTCGTGCGCGCCGTCGCGGATGCCCGCACGCCTATCGTGTCGGCGATCGGCCACGAGGGTGACTCTCCCCTGCTGGACCTGGTCGCCGACTACCGCGCCTCGACCCCCACGGATGCGGCTCGCCGCATCGTCCCGGACCGTGCCCGCGAGCGCGACGCCATCTCCCAGGCGCTGACTCGCATGCGCGGGGCGCTGGGGGCGCGCCTGGCGACGGAGCGCTCGAACCTGACGCTCATCGCGTCGCGCCCGGTGCTCCAGGGTCCCGACGCCATCGTCGAGGGGCACCGCGCGGCCCTCATACAGCGGGTCACCGCAATGCGATCGGCGATCGAGCGTCGGCTCGCCTCGGAGCGCCAGCAGCTGACGCGCTCGCGCGCGACGCTGACTGCTCTGTCCCCGCAGGCGACGCTGGACCGCGGCTACGCGCTCCTGAAGACCCCGTCGGGTGCTCTCATCACATCCTCGGCTCAAGTCAAGAAGGGTGACCTCATCGAAGGCATCCTCGCGTCGGGCCGCATGGTCGCCCAGGTCGTGGGCGCCACGAACCCGACTCCTCCGCCGGACGCGCCCGACACTGGCGCCTGACCCGCAGGGCCCGCCCCGGCCTCGTCCCACGAACCCCAGACCCAAAGGAACATACCCATGACCACGAACGACCAGCTCCCCGATCCCCAATCCCTCGGCTACGAGGAGGCGCGCGACGAGCTCATGCGCATCGTCCAGACCCTCGAGGGCGGTCAAGCACCGCTCGAGGATACTCTCACGATGTGGGAGCGCGGCGAGGCCTTGGCGGCCCGCTGTTTCCAGATCCTGGATGGTGCTCAGGAGCGCCTTTCTGAACGTACCTCCACGCCCTCCCCCGAAGCGCGCTAATCTATTTTCTATAGATTCGCCCACGCCCTCAGGTGAGGAGACGTCATGACGGTGCAAGCTGAGCCCCACGTGCTCGCGATCGGCGAGGTGCTCATCGATGTCATCATCACGCACGAGCAGCCCGACTTCCCCGTCGAGATCCCGGGCGGTTCTCCCGCGAACGTCGCCCTGACGCTGGGGCGCCTCGGCCGTCCGGTGGCGCTGGCGACCTGGTTCGGTGCGGATACGCGCGGCCGCCTCATCGACTTCCATATGAACGATTCGGGCGTGTACATCACCCCGGCTTCGCGCGGGGCCTCGCACACGTCGACGGCCCTGGTGCGCCTGGATGAAAACGGCTCCGCCTCCTACAGCTTTGACCTCGAGTGGGCCCCGACTGCCCCGATCGAGGTTCCTTCCACCGCTCAGATCATCGAGGCCGGCTCGATCTCCGTAATCATTGAGCCCGGCGCGTCCGCCGTCCTCGACGCACTGGCACGGGGCCGCGAGCACGCGCTCGTCTTCTTCGACCCGAACGCGCGCCCATCGATCATGGGTGAACCTGCGGCAGCGCTCGCCTCCCTCGAGCGTTTTATCGTCCTGGCGGACGTCGTCAAGGTTTCTGACGAGGACATCGAGTGGCTGACGGGCGGCGCCTGCATCGACGAGGTCGTGGATCGTTGGCTCGGCATGGGCCCCTCCCTCGTGGTCGTCACACGTGGCAAGCACGGGAGCGACATTGCCACGGCCTCGGGCGTGCGCTTCACGAAGAACCCGGGCGACGTCGAGGTCGTCGACACGGTCGGCGCGGGTGACTCCTTCATGGGCGGCATGATCGACGCCATGTGGGGCATGGACCTACGTGGCGCCAACGCGCGCGAGGCCCTGCGTTCCCTGCCCGAGGAGCAGGTCCGCGCCATCATCGACCGCGCCAGCGCCGTCTCGGACGTGACCGTCTCACGCAAGGGCGCGAACCCGCCCTGGGCGCACGAACTATCCTAAGCACACCAAACACCGGGCGAGGCCGGTCCCCACATCGGGGTCCAGCCTCGTTCGTCGAGCGTGCGCTGCGCTCAGCGCGCTTTTACTTGCCCATGCGGCGCTCGCGCTGCGCGTAGGAGCGTAGGGCGCGCAGGAAGTCGACGCGACGGAAGTCCGGCCAGTAGACCTCGCAGAAATAGTACTCGGAGTGCACGGACTGCCACAGCATGAAGCCCGAGAGGCGCTGCTCGCCCGACGTGCGGATGACGAGGTCGGGGTCGGGCTGGTCCTTCGTGTACAGGTGCGCGGTAATATCCGCGTCGGTGAAAGAGTCGGCGAGCTCGTCGAGGGTGCGCCCCTGGGCCGACGCCTCGCGCATCATGGAGCGCACGGCCTCGGTGATCTCGTGTCGGCCGCCGTATCCGACAGCGATATTGACGGTCATTCCCTGCACGTCGGCGGTGCGCGCGACGGACGCACGCAGGTCCTCGGACACCTTCTCTGGCAGCAGGGACAGGTCGCCGACCACGGCCAGCTTCCAGCGTCCCTGATCCGCCAGGAGGGACACGGCCTCGCAGATGATACGCAGCAGTTCGCCCAACTCGCCAGCATCGCGCGAGAGGTTGTCGGTGGAGAGGAGCCACAGCGTCACGATCGACACACCCGCGTCGTCGGACCACTGGAGGAACTCGCTGATCTTTCCCGCGCCAGCGCGGTGTCCCTGCGAGGCAGTCGCGCCCAGTGATTTTGCCCAGCGGCGGTTACCGTCCAGGATGACACCAATGTGTGCGGGTACGGCGGCGTCAGACAGCTCGGCTTTGAGGCGACGCTCGTACATGTCGTAGAGCATGTTCCACTGGGCCATGATGTCCCTCCCTACTGTCGCGCCCTACGGCGCGGCGTACTCTTATGTCATCAAGGGTATCGCGCCGTGGGTCGCAGGGATACACAAGCGCTCTCGAAGTGTGAGAACACGCCTGTCGCAATAAGTTACGATGCAGTAACCTACGGACTCGTAAGAAGTGCTGCCAGGCTGACGGGGGGAACGGATGAACATCGCATCGCTCAGGCCCAAGGAATGGTTCTCGGGCCAGCTCGTGCAGATCAAGCCGAAGCTTCGCGGGTGGCTGCACCTGGCCGCCGCCCCGCTGTCCCTTGCCGCGTCCATCGTCCTCGTGTGCCTGGCGCCCACGACTCCAACGAAGATCGGATCCGCCGTTTACCTGGCGTGCTCCCTCGTCCTCTTCGGAGTCTCCGCTACCTACCACCGCTTCTACTGGGCCCCGCGCTGGGAGATCCTGTGGAAGCGCCTGGACCACTCCAATATCTTCCTGCTCATCGCGGGCACCTACACGCCGATCACGATCGCGCTCCTCGACCGATCCGACGCGACGGTCCTCCTGTCGGTCGTCTGGGGCGGAGCAGCCGTCGGCATCCTCCTCAACCTCTTCTGGCCCACCGCCCCGCGCTGGCTGACCACCCTCGTCTACGTCGCGCTCGGGTGGGTCGCGGTCTGGTACCTGCCGCAGCTGTGGGCGGGCGGCGGCCCCATCGTCGTGTGGCTAATCGTCGCCGGAGGCATCCTGTACACGCTGGGAGCGGTCGTCTACGGCACGAAGAAGCCCGACCCCTCCCCCACCTGGTTCGGCTTCCACGAAATCTTCCACGCCTTCACCGTCGCCGCGTGGGCCTGCCACTGCGTCGCCGTCTACCTGGCGGTCTTGAATTCCTGACGCGCCGCCCGGCAAGGCTGCGCCCGTGGCCTGGCGCAATGTTGCTACACTCGACACCATGCGCGCCGATACCCGTGTGTCGGCGCTCGATTACTGACACGTCATTGGAGGAACCATGGCTGACACACAGTGGCTTACGCAGGCCCAGTACGACCTGCTCGCAAGCGAGCTGAAAGAGCGCGTCGAGGTTAAGCGCGTCGAGATCGCGCGCCTCATCGACGCCGCCCGCCAGGAGGGCGACCTGCGCGAGAACGGCGGCTACCACGCCGCGCGCAACGAGCAGTCCATGAACGAGACCCGCATCCAGGCCCTCCAGGAAATGCTGGAGCACGCAGAGGTCGGAGAGACCCCCGCCGACGACGGCATCGTCGAGCCCGGCATGGTTGTTACCGCCCTGGTGGCCGGCCGCGAGCAGACGTTCCTGCTCGGTTCGCGTGACGCCGGTGGCGACCTGGGCATTCAGGTCTTCTCCGCGCAGGCTCCCCTGGGTGCCGCGGTCATCGGCCACAAGGCCGGCGACAAGCTCTCCTTCGAGGCCCCCACGGGCCGCATGATCGACGTCGAGATCCTCGACGCCAAGCCTTTCGAAGGCTGATTTCAGAGGCGAGCAGGCCGACGCAGCCTCGTCCACCCCTCATCAAGGCGAAGCGGGTCCCACCACTTGGTGGGACCCGCTTCGGATTACATACGCGCGAGCGGAAGCCTTACGCCTCCACGTGGGGCGTCGGAGGCTCTTCATGCTTCTGCTTCTCGCCAGCCGAAGCTTCCTCCCGATCCGCCTCGCCCTCAGACTCGACGCGGGCCTCGACATGGAGAGCCACAGACGCCACGACCTCGTCCTCGCTTGACTCCGCGCGAGCCACGTACGGGCGCGTATCGGGCTTACCCGCGTAGGAGGCTGCGATCTTCTTCTCGAGGATGCCGGGAGGGCCACCCGGGCGGTCCTGAGCAGTCGCCAGCTCGGGCATCGGGTCGTACCCATGCAGGTACATGACGGTCGCGTTGATGAAGGCCGCGATCGGCACCGAGAAGATCGCGCCCGCAATGCCCGCGATCGCGGATCCGGCGGTGATGATGAGCATGACGGCGACGGGGTGCAGGGAGACGGCGTTCGACATCATGAAGGGCTGCAGGATGTTGGATTCGACCTGCTGGACAACCAGGATGATGACGAGCATGATGATCGCCTTCGTCAGGCCGCCGTTGACGGCCGCCACCAGCACCGCGATGACGCCGGACGTCAGGGCGCCCAGAATCGGCACGAACGCGGCGAAGAAGGTGATGACACCGATCGGGATGGCCAGGGGCACGCCCAGGAAGAACGCGCCCAGCGCAATACCGATCGCGTCGATAGCTGCCACCTGGATCTGGGTGCGGACGTAGGAGCCGAATGTTGCCCAGCCGCGGATCGCGCTCTCGTGGACGGGAACGCGGGCGGGGGCGGGCAGCAGGCGCACGCACCACAGCCAGATCGAGCGGCCCTCTTTCAGGAAGAAGAAGAGACAGAAGAGCATCGTCAGGCCGGAGGTGGCCAGCGTGCCCACCGACGAGGTGATGCTCAGGGCACCGGTCGCCAGCGTTTCCTTGTTGCTATTGAGCCAGTTGACCAGCTCGGAACGCAGCTGCTCGGCCGCGGCCGTCAGGACGGTCGTGTCCAGCTTCAACGGACCGTCCTGCAGGAACTCGTTGTGCACAATCGCGTCAAGGAGAGCATGGAAGCCGTCCGCGGCCTGCGAGGCCAGCTGCGGGACCTGCTGGATGAGTTCGGCGGCAGCCTGACTCAGCGCGCCGGCAACGACGGCGAAGAAGACCAGCAGGCCGAGGGTTGCGGCCAACGACGAGGGAAAATGCAGGCGGCGACGCATCCAGGAGACGAGGGGTTCCAGGAGCACCGCCACCGTCAGCGCAATCGCGACCGGCATGATGACGATCGTCAGGCGGGCAATCCCCCACAGAACGGCCATGACCAGGCCGGCGACAACGAGGGTGCGCCACGAGAACGCCGCGGCCACGCGGAGGGTGCGCGGAACGGCGGCTGCCACGTCGCGCTCGTCCTCGTGCTCCTCGCGCACCGACAGCATGACGGGTGCGACTGCCGGCTCATCTGCATGCTTCGTCGGTAGGGCGGCGGAGAGTCTGCCCATCAGGTCGGATAGCTTCCAGCGCGGCTGTTCCTGAGTGTCGGCCACGGTCCCTCCTTATCGTTCTTCCCTAAGCGTACCCGCCCACTCCCCCATTTCCGTATGCGCAGCGCGCTTACCTGACACGAGGGGCGCATACTGAGACTCATGACATCGTTTTTCAAGCAGGCACACACGAACGTTCACGTCTCCACGCACGCGGTCCTCGGCTCGAATATGAGGGCCGAGGCCGGTGCCGGCCAAGAGGTCATCTACCTTGCCGCAGGCTGCTTCTGGGGCGTTGAGAAGGCCCTATGGAACGCTCCCGGGGTCGTGACCACGGCGACCGGCTACATGGGCGGCCACGCCCCCGACCCTACCTATCGCCAGGTGTGCTCTCATTCGACCGGCCACGCCGAGGCCGTGCGTGTCGTCTTCGATACCGCGCTCACGAGCGCCGCTGACCTGGTTCGGCTTTTCTTTGAGATCCACGATCCGACGCAGGTGGGCGGACAGGGCAACGACATCGGCGACCAGTTCCGTTCGCAGATCTGGACGACCACGCACGAGCAGCTGCGCGATGCGACCGCCCTGCGAGCGGCCTACCAGGAGGCGCTCACGGAGCGAGGTTTCGGCCCGATTCAGACGGTCATCTCCCCCGCTCCCGAGGGGGACTCCACCGCGCGTTTCTGGTACGCGGAGGACTACCACCAGCAGTACCTTTTCAAGAACCCTGGCGGCTACGAGTGCCACGCCCGCACGGGCATCGCCTGCCCGGCTCTCCCCCGCGAGTAGTCCACGCGTGACACAGATGTGGGGCGGGGCGGCCCCCAAGGGGCCGGCCGCCCCCCACCACCGGGGTTCACGTGACACC
>CAUVIG010000049.1:0-11976 GCA_963551745.1 uncultured Actinomyces sp. | reverse complement strand
GCATCGAGGATCAGCTGGCCCGCACCAACGCGGAGCTGTACAACCAGGGCCAGGAGTACGCCAACTACGTGCGTCGTTCCAAGGAGGCCATCCCCGGTCATAAGACCGCGGGTCAGGACGAGGTCATCGAGTCGCTCATCAGCGTTCTCGACGACATCGAGGCCGCCCGCGCGCACGGCGACCTGGAAGACGGCCCCTTTGCGTCGATCGCCAACAAGCTTGAGGAGACACTCAAGACGCGTTTCGAGCTCGAGCGCTACGGCGTCGAGGGCGACGACTTTGACCCCGCCCTGCACGACGCCCTCATGGCGACCACCAGCCCGGACGTTGACCATCCCGTCATCGGGCAGGTCCTCACGAGCGGCTACCGCCGTGGCGAGCGTGTCGTGCGCGCCGCGAAGGTGCTGGTGAACAACCCTGAATAAGACCAACACGCTCGCAACTGAAAGAGAGGTGACACGCGCGTGAGTGAACAGGAATGGTTCTCCAAGGATTTCTACAAGGTCCTCGGAGTTGACAAGACGGCGGACAAGAAGGCCATCACCAAGGCCTACCGTAAGCTGGCTCGCCAGTGGCACCCGGATCAGAACCCGGGCGACAAGGCTGCTGAGGCCAAGTTCAAGGAAATCGGCGAGGCCTACGCCGTCTTGTCCAACGATGAGGATCGCAAGCGCTATGACGCGATCCGTGCGATGGCCGGCGGCGGGGCACGCTTCTCCGCCGGATCGGGCGGCGCGGGCGGCTTCGAGGATCTCTTCGGGGCCTTCGGCGGCGCCGGCAGCTTCGGTGGCGGCGGCCATAACGTGCGCTTCCAGACCTCCGGCATGCCCGGCGGCGATGGCGGCTTCGAGGACATCCTCTCCGGCCTCTTCGGCGGTGGCGGCGGTGGCGCGCGATTTGGGGGCGACCCCTACGCTTCGCCCTTCGGCGGAGCCGGTCGCGCCCGGCAGGCGGCACCCACCCCTGAAAAGGGTGGGACCGTGCGCGCAAAGCTGGCGATTTCCTTCCGTCAGGCCCTGAACGGTGCGACCCTGACCATCAAGGTCGGTGGCTCTCCGATCAAGGTCCGCATCCCCGCGGGTATCAAGGATGGCCAGAAGGTCCGCGTCAAGGGCCATGGCAAGTCTGGTACGCATGGCGGTCCCTCCGGCGACCTCGAGGTCGCCGTGACCGTCAAGCCGCATCCCGTGTTCTCGCGCGAGGGCGACGATCTGGTCGTCTCCCTGCCCGTGACCGTGTCCGAGGCGATCCTCGGCGCCGTCGTCGATGTGCCCATGATTGACGGCAGCACGGCCACGGTCACGGTGCCCGCGGGCTCCTCCTCGGGCTCCGAGATTCGCGTGCGCGGCGGGGGAGTGAAGACCTCCAAGGTGACGGGTGACCTGATTGCCCGCGTGGCCATCCAGGTTCCCGCCAAGCCGAGCCGCGACCTCAAGAAGCTCGTGAAGGAGATGGCGAAGGCCGAGGGCGACCTCGACGTGCGCGCATCCCTGTTCGAGGCCGTGGAGGAGTGAGTCATGGCAACGACTGGATCAGATGACGCGATGACGTTCGTCATCTCGGTTGCGGCCGAGTTGGCGGGCATGCATCCGCAGACCCTGCGCCAGTACGACCGCCTCGGCCTGGTGATCCCCGCCCGTACCAAGGGGCGGGGTCGCCGCTATACGAAGCGGGACGTGCAGCGTCTGCGCGACGTGCAGTGGATGAGCCAGGAAGAGGGCATCAATCTGTCGGGCATTCGACGCATCCTCGAGCTCGAGCGGCACGTCGAGGCGTTGGAGAAAGAGCGTGACGCTCTGCGCGGGGCAGTCGCCGCGGCCGAAGCCAAGCGAAACCGCGTGTTCGCTGCGTCTGCGGACGGTCAGATTATGCCGATTCGACGAGGCCAGCGCCCGTGGGATAGCTCCTCGAAGGCTGAGGCTATTTCTGGCAGCTCTCTCACTGTGTGGAATCCGGTGCGGGCGCTCGCGGCGCTCGCCTCCTCCCAGGCCCCGGCGCGTTCGGCTCTTCCGGCTGCGCCGCGATCGAAGGCGCGCGCGGTGATTGAGGGGACGATCGTCTCTCGCCGCTAGGACGTCGAAACATAAAGGACTGCGGGACCCATCCAGTGGATGGGTCCCGCAGCGTAATTCGATCGAGAATCCGGGGGCACACAGGATTCCCGACCGAAGCCTGGAACAGGCAACAGGCTTGCACCTGCTGAACATAGTTTTACCAGGTCACGACCGGTTTCGATAGTCGATTGTTGAGGTGTCCATCGCTTGGCACAAACGTGCAGGGGCTACGTGAAATGCGTGCGTCAGGTTTGTGGCTCATTTTTTGTAAACACCTCCTGACCTGCATGTTTGCTGGCGGGTGAGTGTTTTCCTTGTGAATGCTCATATTGCGGGCCGACGGGACTGTGCTGTTGGGTGGCTTGTCGACCGGTATTGACCGGTGGGATATATCAATGCCGTCACAGAGAGATGGCGTGGATAACGTCGGTATGCAATGCGTAACTATCCGTGCAGGTCAGGTGTGTATCGGCGTGTCGCGCGAGGATAGAGGTCCCCGCAGTGCCCCTCGTCTGTGTCCTGATAGAAAGGGGCGACATGCGTCAGCGGCGCGACGGATGCCCCGCATGCGTTAACGTGGATGCATGACGAACTCTTTGCATCACCTCTCGGTGCGCTCGCGCGTGGCCAAAGCGGCAGGCGGTGCCGCCCGCTTCGCCTCCCGGGCCCTCGGGCGCGGATCTGGCGGTATGATCGGCGGCGAGGTTGCCATGCGCATCTCGCCGAAGTTCCTCTCGGAGCTGGCAGCCCCCTACTCCTCCGTCGTCGTGACCGGTACGAACGGAAAGTCGACGACGACCCGCATGGTGCGGGCAGCGCTCGAAAGTGCCGGTCCCGTCGCCTCCAATATCAACGGCGACAACATGACCTCGGGCGTTATTACAGCCCTCATGCGGGGCAAGGGGGCGACGCGAGCCGCCCTCGAGGTCGACGAGATGCACGTGCCCGCCGTCGCCGCCAACGTTAATCCGGCGGTCTTCGTATACCTGAATCTCTCGCGCGATCAGCTTGACCGCGTCGGCGAAATCGGCTCCGTCGAGCGTCGCCTGCGTGACGGGGCCGCTGCCCATCAGGATGCCATCGTCGTCGCCAACTGCGACGACCCCCTCATCGTCTCCGCCGCCGCCGACAATCCGAACGTCGTGTGGGTGGCTGCAGGCGCCGGTTGGGGAGGGGATTCCGCGGCGTACCCGCGCGGTGGCCGAGTCGTTCGCTCCGGCGAGGACTGGCACCTGATCCCCGCTTTCGAGGGCGAGGCTCTGCCTGAGCTTAGCGCTCGTCCTCAGCCTCAGTGGTGGCTCGAGGATGTCGAGCTGGCCCCCGAGGGCCCGCGCGCGACGCTACGCGGACCGGACGGCGTCAGCGTCCCCCTCACACTGAAGCTTCCCGGGCGCGCCAACCTCGGCAATGCCGCGCAGGCCGTTGCAGCCGCCGTCGCGATGGGTATCGACCCCGCGGCTGCCGCCGCAGCCATCAGCAGCGTCACCGAAGTCGCGGGACGCTATTCCGTCCACGACGTCAACGGACGTAGCGCGCGCCTGATGCTCGCCAAGAATCCCGCCGGATGGCAGGAAGCCATGACGATGATCGACCCGCGCGTCGATCAGGTTGTCATCGGTGTCAACGGCCAGGTGCCCGACGGTCAGGACCTCTCCTGGCTGTGGGACGTCGACTTTTCCGCCGTCAAGCAGCCCGGCCGCCGCGTTGTGGCATGCGGTGAGCGCGGCGCCGACCTGGCCGTGCGCCTCGAATATGCGGGCGTCCACTGCGACCTCGTTCCGCTGCCCATGGACGCCCTGGCCGCGTGCGAGCCCGGCCGCGTCGAGATGCTCCTCAATTACACGGCCATGCGCGACTTCAAGGTCCTGCTTGATCGAAAGGAAGGCACGCGATGAGCGCCTCCACGCTGCGAATCGGCGTCCTCATGCCCGAGGTCCTGGGCACCTATGGCGACAGTGGTAACGCGCTGATCCTCGCCGAGCGCGCCCGCAGGCGCGGCATCGATGCCGAGGTCGTTCGTGTCGGCTTGACCGAGGAGATCCCGGACAGCCTGGACATCTATACCCTCGGCGGCGGCGAGGACACCGCCCAGGCGCTTGCGGCCGACAAGTTCCGTGGGACCTCCGGTCTTGCCCGCGCCCTTGATGCGGGTCGCTCGCTCCTCGCGATCTGCGCCTCTTTGCAGGTTCTCGGCCACTGGTACGAGGATGCGCGCGGTGTGCGCGTTCCCGGCATGGGCGTCCTCGACATTACGACGCGCCCGCAGGGGTACCGAGCGATCGGCGAACTCGTCTGTGAGCCCGTCCTCGACGGCCTGACCCAGACCCTCACAGGCTTCGAAAACCATGGGGGCGGCACCGTCCTCGGCCCGGACGCCTCCCCGCTGGGACGCGTCATCTCCGGTGTCGGAAACGGCACGCCCCAGGGTGAACAAGTGCCCGAGGTGCGCTACGACGGCGCGGTTCAGGGGTCCGTCATTGCCACCTACATGCACGGCCCCGCTCTTGCCCGTAATCCCGAGCTGGCGGACTTGCTGCTTGAGCGCGCCACAGGCGCGACGCTGGAGCCGCTTGACGTGCCGGGTGTCGCCGAGCTGCGCGAGGAGCGCCTGAGCGGAGTTTCGTTGAACTGACGCGACCAGAATTCGGAATTTTCACCGCCGATCCCACGCAGAGGTCGGCGGTGTACTATGTTGGCACGTTCCCAACAATCTGCACGTCTTACTCACGGTCGAGCAGAGTTCTCATCAGAAAGGCACAGATATGTCGAACCCCTCCTACGGTCCCGTGGGCCAGCAGAACTCGGTGCCCACGAATGGTACTTCCTACCCGGGTGCCGCAGCTCCGCAGGGCTACGGTGCTCCGGCTCCGGTGGTCATGCCGAAGCTGCCCGGTCGAGGCGGCGCCATCACCACGCTCGTTCTCGGCGTGGTGCTCATGATCATCGTTGCGCCGATCGTATTCTTCGCCACGATGATCGCCGGTGTGGCCGGCACTGAGGGGAACGCGGTCAAGGGCGGCACCACCGCCAACGGCAGCGTCGTTACCGTGACCGAGGACGGCGTCTTCATGGTGCGGGGCGACGCGCACAAGGATCCCTCCTGCTCCCTGATCGGCGCAGACGACAAGAGCTACGAGCTGGAACCCTACGCGGGCAGTGACGATGTGTACTTGGCGCAGAACGTGCCCGCGGGCTCGTACGTGCTGCATTGTGACGGCGTCGCCAGCGGCGCGAACATCACCGCATTCAACGCATCGCCCGAGGTCGTTGCAAAGGTGTTCGCGATGCCCTTCGTGTGGGGAACCGTCGTCGGTGTTGTCGGCCTGATCGTTCTGATCGTCGGCATCGTCCTCCTGGTGAAGGTGAACGGCAAGCGCCGTCGCATCACGCAGGAAGCCATGCTGAGCGCAGTGCGCTGACTCAAGCTCCGCGAAAGGGGGCGAGGCTGGGGAACTATCCCGGGCCTCGTCCCCTTTGTGGTTCCCTCCGGCGCTTTCCCCCACGGGAGGAAACAGCGTACGATCGAGGGGTATGCGAGCGTTCCAATCGCGTCGGCGCACTGTTCATTCCGTGTGTCGCATTGTTATGCTTAAGCAAAATTTCCTTCAGGAAGGCACACACATGTCGAATCCCCCCTACGGTGTTCCCGGCAACCAGGGCACACCCTGGCCCCAGTACGGTGACAACGGAGCGGGCGCTCCGATGCAGGGGATGCCCATGCAGGGGATGCCCATGCAGGGGATGCCCATGCAGGGAGGGCCTCAGAACTTCCCGGGCGGAGGCTACGGTGGTCCGGTCGCGATGCCCGTCGTGAAGGGCCCCAGCAGTGCCCCCGGCGCCATCCTCATCGTCCTCGGCGTCCTCCTGTCTATTGTCGCCGCTCCCATCCTTTTCTTCGTCCTCATGTTCCAGGGCTTCACGGGTATCGCCGAAAATATGGCTGCCGGAACTGTCGTGTCGAACGGTGGGACCGTCGAAGTCGGCGCCAACGGCAGCTATACGGTGTCGCTCTCGCCTGATAAGGCGTCCTCCTGCACGCTGACCGATGGCAGTAATCAGACTTTCGAGATGAAGCGGCTGCAGAGTAGCTCGGAGGTGTATTACCTCGATGGTCTGGCGCAGGGGACCTATCGGATCCAGTGCCAGGGCCTGCCCTCCAGCGCGAAGATCACGGGTCTGCCTGCGAGCGGTGAAGACATGGTGGAGTCGACCAGCGGGGCATTCCTGTGGAGCACCGTGGTTGGCGTGACCGGCGTGGTTCTGCTGATCGTGGGTATCGTCCTCGTCGTTCGAGCCGGCAGCAAGCGCAAAGAGCTTCAGCAGCAGGCCATGATGTCAGCGATGTACTGACCCGCGACGCATCTAGGGGCGAGGCCCGGAAATACTCTCCGGCCTCGCCCCTTTGTCACACTGACACCACGACGAGTAAGGACACCATGCATACCCTGTCTTTCACGGGAGAGCACCAGCTTCGATACCCCGCCCCCGACGTCGCGCGCGGCGCCATGCTCGCGCTCATTGCATTGGCGAATGTGCCCTTCTGGATTGCTTACTTCCCGGAGGCTCCCCAGGCCGGGCATGACGCGATCGCAGCCCTGAATCAGGCGGATCAGTGGTGGTATCTGGCTCGCACCGTGCTCGTCGATCGCAGGGCCTACCCGCTCTTTTCAATCCTGTTCGGCTTCGGCATGGCGATCATGGTGTCGCGCACGATGGAGCGCGAGCGCAGGGCGATCGAGCAGAACTTTCCCGCCGAGGTGGTCGCCGGCTGGCCTCCCGTCCAGCGACAGATTGCCAAGGAGAACATCGAGCGTCACGTTCGCCGCGCGTCCGCGCGCCTAATCCGTCGCCGCGGCTGGTGGATGCTGGTGTTCGGCGCAGTGCATGCCCTGTTCTTCTCCGGCGACATCATCGGAGCCTATGGCCTCGTCGCGGTGTTCTTCGCCGAAGTCATCGTCATGAAGCGCGCGTGGACTCGCGTCCTGGTGGGCTCCCTCGTTGCTGCGCTCAGCCTCTTCGGCTTGTGGGGGGTGGGGTGTGGGATGGGTGGCACGCCCATGGTGCTCGAATATCACGGCCCGTTGGCGCTGACGATATTCTACCCGCTGATGTCCCTGGGGGACTGGTTGGGAGCAACCATCGGAACGGTTCTGATGTCCCTCGTGGTTCCGTGCGTCATGATTGGCGTGGGTGTGGCGCGCTGGGGGGTCCTGCAGGATCCCCGTGGGCATCGGCTCGTCCTTGCCTGTGTCGCCGTCGGTGGTCTGGGCGTCGGCGTCCTCGGTGGGCTTCCTTTCGCGCTCATGCAGCTGACGTGGGCGTTTGCGGGCTCGGCCGCCTGGTCCTACCCGCTCTTCCATGCCTCGGGGGTGCTGGGCGCGTGCGGCTGGCTTGCGCTCTTCGCGCTCGTGGGTGGTGGGCCTCGTGAAAAGCTTGGCTCGGTCTGTGCCTTCCTGAGCGCGATCGGTCGCCGTTCGATGACCGCCTACCTGTCCCAGACGGTGCTCTTCATCCTTGTCTTCGTCGTGCTTGGTGTGTCTGGGGTGCGCAGCCTCGGGGTCGCCGTATCCGGCTTGATTGCGCTCGTCGTGTGGGCGCTGATCGGCCTCGGCTGTGTCATTGCCGAGGCAGTGGGGTCTTCTCGCGGTCCCGCTGAGGGGGCGCTGCGCTGGCTGGTTGCGAAGAGCGCCAAGAAGAGGCCGATGCCGGCCTTCGTGCCTGTTCCTGGTGTTCGCTCGGACGCGCCCGCAGGACCTGCGTTGGCTTTGTTGGCTCCTGTGGGCTCGGGCGCTGCGCCGCGTGTCGAGTCCAATGCGTCCCCGTCGGGGAGCGTTCGTGAAGGCGACTGAAAATTCGCTATTTAGTAGAAATTTGTGCCACTCGCAAGAGTTAAATTAAAATGTGAGAGACTAGACAATTTGCCTAAAGTGCTTCAGGGCCTCCTGGATGAGCTGCGACGATGGCGACATGCCGTCTTATCGTGCGTCCCCTCTGGCGGGCTGAACATGTCAGGGGCGTTGGTTTTTCGCGGTTTCTGCGCTACTGTGAAGTTGCCAAGACACGTGCTGGTAACACGATGAGGTGAGCTGAGGGGGCGCCAATGGGTATGCATGTGCAGACCGCTGTCAGGGGCGATCGGCGCGCTCTCGCCCCATCGGTAGCGACGCAGTGGCGCGTCATCAATCATCGGCACGACTAGGGGTACATCATGGGCTGGCTATGGCGGGCGGATGCCGACGGTGGAACCGACGGCGAGGAGATGCCTCGTCGCCGCGGACTGCCAGACGATACCGCCCCTGATATGGAACAATGGGGAGGTAGCAACGCAGCACCTCCGGAAGGAATTGTTACGGGTAATTCGGAGTTTGAAGCCAATCGTTTCGATATGGTTCGTCCCATCACGCAGGAGCGCTTAGGGCTTCTTTTTGATTCTGAGGGGTGGACATGGCGTATCGATAGCGATGGGGATCTCTGCGGCTTCTGGGAGGGGCATCTGTTCTGCTTCCGCTTCCTCGGTGACTCGCGTGAGGTGCTGTCGATCGTCGCCTTCATGAAGAGCCTCGTTCCCGTCGAATTTGGTGAGGATCTGCGTGACTTCCTGCAGGCGTGGCACGGTGAGTTCCTATGGCCGAAGGCGTACGTCGCTGATCAGGACGAGGGGGACCGTGTTGTTGCGGAGGTGAATGCTGATTACGAGTATGGTGCGACGGATGCGCAGCTCGTGCAGCAGGTGATGTGTGCGCTGGCGACGACCCTCCAGCTTTTTCGTGCGCTCGAGGAGCGTTATGGCCTCGACGATGATGGAGGGGCCGGTCCTGCCGGCGGGCATCAGCGTGGGTTTGACGGCCCTGCCTGGCTTCCCGAGAACTGACTCACATCCTCCCCAAAATTGAAGTTGAGTGGAATAGACTCAACTTTGGCTTCGTTCTGTCTGTCAGAAGGCGTTGAGTGACTCGACGCCACCAGACAAACCATTTGGAGGAGTGATTTCATGGCACGTGAAATGACGACAAAGGCGCAGGAGGCCGTCTCCTCTGCGCTCCAGGCTGCCGGTGCAGCCGGCAACCCGCAGGTGGAGCCCATCCACCTGCTTGAAGCACTGATCGAACAGCGCGAAGGCATCGCGTTCTCCCTCCTTGAGGCTGTTGGGGCCGACGTGCGTGCGATTGGCGCGCGTACCCGCAACGCCCTCGTGGCGCTCCCAAGCGCTCAGGGCGCATCCACCGGTAGTGCTCAGCCCTCGAACGCTCTGCTCGCGGTCGTTCGCGACGCCGGCGAGCGCGCCGAGGCGGGCGGTGACCAGTACATCTCGACCGAGCACCTGCTCATCGCGCTGGCTGCATCGCAGACTGAGGCGGGTCGCATCCTCAGCCAGGGGGGCGTCGAGGCCGACGCGCTGACGCAGGCGCTCACGCAGCTGCGCCCCGATCCGATCACATCGGCCGACCCCGAAGGGTCTTTTGAGGCCCTGTCCAAGTACGGCCGCGACCTCACGGAGGTCGCGCGCGAAGGCAAGCTCGATCCGGTTATCGGCCGCGACAACGAGATTCGCCGCGTCGTGCAGGTCCTGTCTCGCCGTACCAAGAACAACCCGGTTCTGATCGGTGAGCCCGGCGTCGGTAAGACGGCCGTCGTTGAAGGCCTCGCCCAGCGCATCGTCGCGGGCGACGTTCCGGAGTCCCTGCGTGACAAGCGCCTCGTGTCCCTCGACGTGGCGTCGATGGTCGCTGGCGCGAAGTACCGCGGTGAATTCGAGGAGCGTCTCAAGGCGGTTCTGTCCGAGATTTCTCGCTCGGACGGGCAGATCATTACCTTCATCGACGAGCTGCACACCGTCGTTGGAGCGGGTGGCGGCTCCGAGGGCGCGATGGACGCGGGCAACATGCTCAAGCCCATGCTCGCCCGCGGCGAGCTGCGCATGGTCGGCGCGACGACCCTCGACGAGTACCGCGAGAACATCGAAAAGGATCCCGCGCTTGAGCGCCGCTTCCAGCAGGTGTTCGTCGGCGAGCCCTCGGTCGAAGACACGGTTGCGATCCTGCGCGGTATCGCGCCGAAGTACGAGGCTCACCACAAGGTGACCATCTCCGACGGTGCTCTCGTTGCCGCGGCGACCCTGTCGAACCGCTACATTACGGGGCGCCAGCTGCCAGACAAGGCTATCGACCTGATCGACGAGGCCGCCTCGCGTCTGCGCATGGAGCTGGACTCCTCGCCCGTCGAAATTGACGAGCTTCGCCGTAGCGTGGACCGTCTCCGCATGGAGGAGTCCTACCTGACTGAGTCCGACCCGGAGGGTCTGGATGAGGCTACCCAGGAGCGGCTGAGCAAGCTGCGCGCCGACCTCGCCGACCGCGAGGAGAGCCTGCGCGCTCTGACTGCTCGCTGGGAGGCCGAGAAGGCCGGTCACAACCGCGTTGGTGAGCTGCGCGTCCAGCTCGACTCGCTACGCACCCAGCTTGACCTGGCTGTGCGCGAGGGGCGCTGGGAGGAGGCCGGGCGCCTACAGAACGGTGAAATCCCGGCCGTCGAGCGTCAGATCGCCGAGGCGGAAGCGCAGGCCGAGGAGCAGGATGCTCGTAGCGACGACGAGCCGATGATCGCCGAGAAGGTCGGCCCCGCAGAGATCGCCGAGGTGATCGAGGCGTGGACCGGAATCCCAACGGGTAAGCTCTTGCAAACGGAGACTGACAAGCTCCTGCACATGGAGGATGAGCTCGGAAAGCGCCTCATCGGTCAGAAAGATGCCGTGCGTGCGGTGTCCGACGCGGTCCGCCGCTCTCGCGCGGGCCTGTCTGACCCGAACCGTCCGACTGGTTCGTTCCTTTTCCTTGGCCCGACGGGCGTGGGTAAGACGGAGCTGGCCAAGGCGCTCGCAGAGTTCCTCTTTGACGACGAGCGTGCGATGGTACGTATCGACATGTCCGAGTACTCCGAAAAGCACTCGGTGGCGCGCCTCGTCGGTGCTCCTCCGGGATACGTGGGCTACGAGCAGGGCGGTCAGCTGACCGAGGCGGTGCGCCGTCGTCCCTATTCCGTGGTTCTGCTGGACGAAGTGGAGAAGGCTGATCCTGAGATCTTCGACATTCTTCTGCAGGTTCTGGATGATGGACGTCTCACTGACGGACAGGGGCGGACGGTCGACTTCCGCAACACCATTCTGGTCCTCACCTCGAACCTCGGATCGCAGTTCCTGGCGGATCCCGACTTGACACCCGAAGGAAAACGGGAGTCTGTCATGTCGGTCGTGTCGGCGGCCTTCCGTCCGGAGTTCCTCAATAGGTTGGATGAGACGGTCATCTTTGACGCTCTTACCCGCGAAAATCTGGGCGAGATCGTCGATTTGCTTGTCGCGTCGCTGGAGTCTCGCCTGCGCGAGCGTCGCATCGGATTGACAGTAACCGAACCGGCCCGTGGATGGCTCGCTCGAGTCGGCTATGATCCGGCCTTCGGAGCGCGCCCGCTGCGCCGCTTGATTCAGCGTGAAATTGGCGATCGACTGGCCAAGCTGCTGCTCGGTGGAGACGTTCAAGATGGTCAGAATGTGACAGTTGACATCAACGATTCCATTGATGGGCTTGTCATGAATGTTGATAAACCCTGAGATTGCGCGGTACACTGACTACCAGTGTGTATTTCGGGCGCTCGGTATGTGGCGCTCGCAACAGCAGGAGATGATATGACAACCCAGAGGAAGGCCCGTGGCGCCTACTCCGTAGGACAGGCGACGCGTGAATCCATCCTCTCGGCAGCGATGGTTCTGATCGCAGAGCGAGGCTATAACGGCTTTTCCCTGCGCGACCTTGGCCGCCGAGTCGGCATTTCGCACCCCGCGGTGGTCTATCACTTCCCCTCGAAGGAAGCCATCCTGCGCAGCGCGATTCAGCGTCACGAGGAGATGAACGCACTCTTCGACGTTTCC
>CAUVIG010000048.1:0-12394 GCA_963551745.1 uncultured Actinomyces sp. | reverse complement strand
AGGAGGCGCGCGGTGTGTGCGACGTAGGCCTCGCGGATCGGCGCGTAGTCGTCCTCACGGTAGTAGGCCTCGTCGGGCAGGCCGATTCCGGACTGGACGAGGGAGACCATGTAGCGGGAGGAATCGTGCGGGTCGGTGCCCACGTATGCGCCGATGAGGCCTCCGATGCCCTCGCGCATGAGGCGGCCCATCTCGCGGGCGAGCTCCTCATGGGTGGTGCAGGCATGAATCGCGTCGAGGTCGGGGCGCAGGGGAGTGGCGCCGGCCTGTTCGATGGTGTCCTCGTCGAGGAACTGAGTCCACAGGGTGGCGATGCGGTGTGCATCGGGATCGTCGAGGGAGCCGTCGGCTGCGTCCTGGGCGATTGCGCGCGCGTACTTCTCGGATGCGTCGCGCAGCGTGTGGAACGCCCCGTCCATGGGGCGGTCCGCGGGGATCGTGTGGGTCGCCAGCCATGTGCCGTTGACGTGGCGATAGAAATCGTCCTGCGGGCGCACCGTTGAATCGATGTTTGTGGTGTCGAGGACTCGGGCGAGCAGTGTGTTCGTCATGCCTTAACTCTAGGGGGAAAGGTGGGGGTCGCGTGGGATGAGTGTTCACAGGGGGAAAGCCGCTCGCATTTAAGTAATGATCGTGGGATGTAATTCGTCATTTTCTCGCGGAATTGTGCGGGGGAGTGCGGATGTGAGTGTGATACACCCCCGTCGTGCACATATGTGCATAGAGGTGTGTACATTCGTGCAAAAGGGGGTGCGAAGGGGCATCATGGAGAGAGCAATGAGGCGCTTCCTCAACAAGAGGTGAAGGGATTTTTAACGGTGAAGACACTTCGCATTGACGTGTGCGTCATCGGTGGCGGATCCACCGGTGCCGGCGTCGTCCGCGACGTCGCCATGCGCGGCTTCTCAGCCGTCCTCGTCGACCGGGCTGACATTGCTCAGGGAACCTCCGGTCGCTTCCACGGTCTGCTCCACTCGGGCGGCCGATACATCGCGTCCGATCCCGAGTCGGCCACCGAGTGCGCCGAAGAAAACGAGATCGTCAAGCGTATCAACGCCAACGCCGTCGAGGCCACCGGAGGCCTCTTCGTCGTGACCGCCCAGGACGATGAAGAGTACGCGGATCAGTTCCTGGCCCGCGCAGCGGCTGCAAAGGTGCCCGCCGCCGAAATCTCTATTGCCGAGGCGCTGCGCCGCGAACCGCGCCTGGACCCGCGCATCAAGCGCGCCTTCGAGGTCCAGGACGGCACGGTCGATGGCTGGCAGATGACCTGGGGAGCGATCCGCTCCGCACAGGCGTATGGGGCGCAGGTCCTGACCTACCACCGCGTCACTTCCATCGAACGCGAGGGTGAGCGCATCAGCGCCGTCATCGTCCACGATGAACGCGGCGGCGAAGACGTGCGCATCGAATGCGGCTTCGTCCTCAACTGCGGTGGCCCCTGGGCCGGACAGATCGCCGCCATGGCGGACTGCCACGGCGTCGACGTCGTCCCGGGCGCCGGCATTATGATCGCCATGAACCACCGACTGAGCCAGTCGGTCATTAACCGCTGCGTGTGGCCCGCCGACGGTGACATCCTCGTGCCCGACCACACCGTGTGCATCATCGGCACGACCGACCTCAAGGCCGACGACCCGGATCGCCTGTCCATCCCCGCCGACCAGGTCCAGCAGATGCTCGACTCCGGCGAGGCCATGATCCCCGGCTTCCGCAAGTCCCGTGCCGTGCACGCCTGGGCCGGCGCGCGCCCCCTCATCAAGGACTCGCGCGTGTCCGCGACCGACACCCGCCACATGGCGCGCGGCATGAGCATCATCGACCACAACACGCGCGACGGCGTTTACGGCATGCTGACCATCGCGGGTGGCAAGCTCACCACCTACCGCCTGATGGCCGAGCGCATCGTCGACATCATGTGCGAGGAGATGGGCGAGAAGCGCGCCTGCAAGACCGCCGACGAAGCCGTTCCTCCCGCCAAGGAAGAGCTCCTCTACACGATCGGCCACCGCCTCGACAATGTCGAATCGCGCAACGAATCCCCCTCCCACGAGCAGATCATCTGCGAGTGCGAGATGGCCACGCGCGCGATGCTTGAAAACGTCATGGACACCCTGCCCAAGGGTCAGCTCGACGACGTGCGTCGCCAGATGCGCCTGGGCATGGGCCCCTGCCAGGGCGGCTTCTGCTCCCAGCGCGCCGCGGGCATCGCCCACGAGCGCGGCGACGTCGACTCGATGCGCGCCAACTCCCTCCTGCGTCTCTTCCTGAAGAACCGCTGGATCGGATTGTGGCCCATCATGTTCGGCAAGCAAGCCAGGCAGGCCGCACTGGACGCCTGGATTCACGAGGGCACGCTCGACGTCGAGCACCTGCCCACACCCAGCGAGGAGGTTGTTCGATGAGGGACGTCGTCGTTATCGGCGCTGGTCTGGCAGGCCTGGCCGCAGCAATCAAGGCAGCTGACGCGGGACTGAACGTCACCCTCGTCACGAAGGGTGTGGGCGGAATCCAGCTCGGCACGGGCACGGTCGATATCCTCGGCTACCGCCCTGAGCCGGTTGAGGCACCCCTCGAGGCACTGGAAGCCCACGTGACCTCCCGCCCCACCCACCCCTACAGCCACGTCACCCCCGACTTTGTCGGCACATCCGTCGCGTGGCTGCGTGACCTCGTCGGCGCGGATGTCCTCATCGGCGATGAGACCCGTAACGTGCGCATCCCCACCGGGGTTGGTGCACTGCGCCCCACCTGCCTGATTCCGCCCTCCATGGAGGCCGGCATCCCCCAGGCGGGCGCCCGCTACGCCATTGTGGGACTGACCCGTTTCAAGGACTTCTCCCCCGGCCTCGTTGCCGAAAACCTGACGCGCCAAAACGGCCCCGACGGTGCTCCGATCAAGGCTCGCGCCCTGTCCGTCGACTACGTCGTGCGCGAGGGGGAGATCGACTCGACCGGCACCAACCACGCACGCAGCCTCGACCACGAGGAGAACCGTGCGCGCCTGGCCGACCAGATCCGGCCCCTCCTCGAGGAGTGCGAGATCGTCGGCCTGCCCGCCGTCCTCGGCCTCGATGATCCGAACGCGTGGCGAGACCTGGCGGACAAGCTCGGCCACCCCGTCTTTGAGATCCCGATCCAACCCCCGTCGGTGCCCGGCATGCGCCTGAACGCCCTGCTCACCCGCATCGCCTCCTCCAAGTGCCGCGTCGTCCTCGGATCCCCGATCAAGGCCGTGCACACGGCAGGCGGACGCGTGAGCGCCGTTGAGTACGCCAGCGCGGGACGCTCCACGATCGTGGAAACCCGATCCCTCATCCTGGCCGCCGGGGGCTTCGAATCCGGAGCCCTCGACATGGACTCCTACGGTACCGTGCGCGAAACCATCTGCGGGCTGCCCGTCATGGGCGCCTCCGGTCAGCTCCTGCACGCCGACTTCTGGGGCGAGGATCAGCCCCTCTTCCTGTCCGGGCTCGCCGTCGACGACAGCATGCGCGTCCTGAACGAGGAAGGGACGCCCGTGTGCCCCAACCTGTACGCGGCCGGAGGCAACCTGGCCGGCGCCACCCGCTGGCGTGAAAAAAGCGGCGAAGGAATCGCGCTGGCCAGCGCGCTCGCGGCCGTCGACTCGATCGTGGAGGAACTGAAATGACCCTGGAAATGTCAACGCTGATGGGACCGGGCGTGGAAGAAGAGGACGTCTTCGCCCTCACCGGTGACGCCGCCCTGCGCGCGAGCCTCGACTCGTGCGTGAAGTGCACGATCTGCGAGACCCAGTGCCCGGTCATGCGCGTCACCGACCTGTTCGCCGGCCCCAAGTACTCCGGCCCACAGGCCGAGCGCTTCCGCAAGGACGGGCAGATGGTGGACAAGTCCATCGACTACTGCTCCTCGTGCGGCACCTGCTCGCTCGTGTGTCCCCAGGGCGTGAAGGTCACCGAGATCATTCACCACCGCCGCACCGCCATGAAGGAAGCTCACGGCATCCCCATGCGCGACCGCCTCATTGGCCGCACCTCCCTGATCGGCACGATGATGACCCCGGTCGCCCCCATCGCGAACTGGGCCCTCGACGTCAAGCCGATTCGACTGGCGATGGAGGCCATCATCGGGGTGCACCGCTCAGCCCCCATGCCGCGCGCCTACGGACGCACCTTCGAGTCCTGGTTCAAGAAGCACAAGCCGCTGCCTCACTCCGGCACGCGCGGCCAGGTGATCTTCTTCCACGGATGCGCCGGCCAGTACTTCGAGGTCGAGACCTCGATCCACTCGGTCATGGTGCTTGAGCACCTGGGCTACGAGGTCCTGGTGCCTAAGCATGGCTGCTGCGGCCTGGCCCTGCAGTCCAACGGCCTGTACGACGACGCGCGCAAGTACGTCTCCAAGCTGACCAACGACCTGCGCAGCGTCAACCGTGACGCCCCGATCATCTCCGCGTCCGGCTCGTGCGGCGGCATGCTGCGCCACGAGGCTCACGAGATCCTCGAGATGGACACCCCGGAGCTGAAGGATGTGGGCTCGCGCACGTGGGACATCAGCGAGTTCCTGCTGCACCTGTACGACAAGGGTGAACTGGACACGAACTTCCAGCGCATCGACGTCACCATCCCGTACCACGCCCCCTGCCAGGTCAAGTCCCAGGGCCTGGGCAAGCCGGCGATCGAGCTCATGAGCCTGATCCCCGGCGTGACCGTCAAGGATTCCGAGCAGCCCTGCTGCGGCATCGCGGGCACGTACGGCATGAAGAAGGAGAAGTACGCGATCGCCCAGGCCGTGGGCGCCCCCGTCTTCGACTTCATCAAGCAGGTCAACGCCGAGCTGGCCGCCTGTGACACGGAGACGTGTCGCTGGCAGCTGCGCACGGCCACGGGCGCGAACGTCGTCCACCCGATCTGGCTGATCCACAAGGCCTACGGCCTGCCCAACGGCTGAGACATCAGCGAGTATCCCCGGGCGCGCACGACGGTGCGTACCCGGGGATATTACTGTTGCCCTATGAGCAATTCTCGTCGCGTCGTCGTCACTGGAGCCTCCGCCGGAATCGGGCAGGCCACCGCCCGCCTGTTGGCGCAGCGGGGGTGGAAGGTCGTCGCAGTGGCCAGGCGCCGCGAGCGCCTCGAGGCCCTCGCCGAGCAAATCGGATGCGAGTACTGGGCGGCCGACCTCACCGATGAAGTCCAGGTGAAGGAGATGGCCACCCACGTCCTGGAGGGTGGTTCCGTGGATGCGGTCGTTAACAACGCCGGGGGAGCGATCGGCGTGGACCGGGTCGCCGAGGGGGATCCTGCCAGGTGGAGCGCGATGTTCGAACGCAACGTGCTCACCGCCCTGTACTGCTCGCGTGCGTTCCTGCCTGGGATGCGCGAGCACGGGGGAGACCTCGTCTTCGTCACATCGACCGCAGCCCACGACACCTACCCGGGAGGCGGCGGCTACGTGGCCGCTAAGCACGCCGAGCGCGTCATCGCCAACACGCTGCGCCAGGAGCTGGTGGGCGAGCCCGTGCGCGTCATCGAGATCGCGCCCGGCATGGTGCGCACCGAGGAGTTTTCGCTCAACCGACTCGGCTCCCAGGAGGCCGCCGACCGCGTCTACGAGGGCGTCGCCCAGCCCCTTGTTGCCGAGGACGTTGCCGAGGCGATCGTGTGGACCCTGGAGCGCCCCTCGCACGTCAACATTGACTCGATGATCGTGCGCCCTGTGGCTCAGGCGACGAACACTCTCGTGGCCAGGAATATTCCTGGACAGTAGTGCCGCCGTGCTGACAGCACAGGAATGAGGCCGTGGCCGCTCGCATGATGGGTGCGCGTAGCGGTCCCGGCCTCGGGCACGGGCCGACAGGCAAGGCGCATGTGATGGATCGTGAGCGGCCTCTTGTCGTTCATAGCCTTTTCACAGGTGGGCCATAACGCCCGCTTATGGTGCGCCCTTAATCTACGAGGCAACGAAGCACAATCAGCAGAAAGGAGCGTCCCTCATGGCGGATGACAACAAGAACCTCGCAGGTGAGAGCGAACGCACCTCGATCCTGCCCCAGTCGGGTGCCCAGAGTGCAGAGCAGACGGAGGTTTTGCCCACGCGCTCGCCCCAGACGGAGACGACTCAGATGCCTCCCGCCGCGCATCAGGAGGGTGCCAGCGCGTTCGCCGGCACGCCGCTGGAGTCCTTCGTGCACTCCTCTGGCGACGAACACACGCGCGAGGAGGCCGCGGCGACTGTCGCTCAGGTAGCTGAGGCCGGGGCGAAGAAATCGTCGTGGGCACAGCGTGCAGCGATCGCCGGTGCTGCCGCAGCGGTCCTGTCCCTTGGCTTCGGCGCGGGCATGATCACCCACGCCGCCATCGTGGGAGACGGTTACGACCACTACGATCGAGGCTACGAAGACGGATACGAGGGTGGCTACGAGGACGGATACGAGGAGGCAGACAGCAACCAGGGCGACGGCAGCGAGGATGAGGACGTTGCTTCCGGCAATGGCCCGCAGCAGGGGCCTGGGAACGGTCAGGACCAGGGGCCGGGCAATGGTCAGCAGCAGGTCCCCGGTAGCGGCCAGCAGGGAGACAGCCGCGGCACCCGTCCGGACGCACCTGAGCAAGGTGGACGAGGACCGGGAAGAAACAACGGAGGCCAGATCAGTGGTGACACCTCGACGCAGGGAGAGGGAACGACTACCAGCTGATCGCTGAGGGCGCGCGAGACGACATCCGTCTCGCGCGCCTTTTACGCGAGCGTCGCCACCAGCGTCGAGACGGCAACGCACACCAACAGCGCAGCAAACACGAGACCGAGCACGCGATTTGACACCCTCTTTGTGAGCCTGGCCCCCACGATGCCGCCTCCCATCGACGCTGCGGCGAACAGTGCGACCATGAGCCCGGCCTCGGGGGTGATCGTCAGGGTCCCGTCGATCGTGCGCGAAGCCAGTCCAAAGACGGCGGTGATCATCATGACCAGCAGGGATGTCGCAGATGCCCGCTTCATCGGGTACCGCAGCGCCAGGTGCAGCGCGGGCACGATTGCGAAGCCGCCGCCAACGCCGAAGAATCCCGTGAGGAAACCCGTCAGCGTCGCCAGAGCGATGACGCGGCACACGGTCGCGAGCGACCAGGATCTCTTGCCGCCGCTGGCAGTCCCGGACTCGTCCGACGAAGGCGAAGCGGATGGCCGCAGGTGCGAGCGCACCATGAACACCGCGACTGCTCCCAGGAGAGCGCAGAACGAGAGCATGAGGGCACGCGCCGGGACGAGCGGGCCGAGCGTAGAACCCGCCCACGTGCCCACGAGGCCAGCCAGGGCGAAGAGAGCGCCCTCGCGCCATGCGACGTTCCCGCTGCGAGCGCGAGTTGCCAGCGAGACGGCGGCCGTCAGCCCCACGATGATGAGGGATAGACCTGTCGCCTGATGGGGATCCTGCCCCAGGATGTAGACGAGGATTGGCACCGACAAGATGCCGCCTCCCGCGCCGAGCGAGCCGACGACGATGCCGACGAACGCGCCGATGAGAAGTACTTTAAGGATCATTGGTCATGTCGAATAGATGCAGTGAGCGGCAGTCCGAGGGAGGACGAAACCGCGGGGTCCATGATGTCCGAGGCCGGCCTGCCCGCCGCGATCAGCATGCCCATCGCGCGCAGGGCCGGGGTGGCATGCTCGTAGAACGCCCGGTAGCCCTCGCACAGGTAGTTGTGCAGCCCATCGCCCCGGCGTACGAAACGATCTTTCGGGCAGCCTCCCCAGCACAACCGCAGGTGCGGGCACGAGCGGCACTGCCCGTCCAGGTCGGGTTTGAGACGAGCGAAGGCGCGCATCTTGTCCGAGGTCGCCAGCTGCGCGAAGGACGAGGAGTCGATCGAGCCGACCAGCCAGTCCGGCTCCACCCAGTGATCGCAGGCGTACACGTCTCCGTTGAACTCCATCGCCATGTTCGCCCCGCACTGGGGCGCGTGCACACACACAGTGGCCGAGCCGAACACGGCCGACAGGGTCGAATCCACGTCCTGGATGAAGACATCGCCGACGTCGGTGGCCAGCCACTGGTCGAACACCTCGCACAGGAAACGCCCATAGGACGCGGGGGAGGTGGATCGGCTGGTCACGCAGTCCCCGTCCTGGCGGTACAGGAGCGCGCTGGTTCCAGAACGCCAGCCGCGCTCGGCCTGGGCCAGATCCGCGGCGCGCACGCGCTCCACGATCGGGATGAACTGCAGGTATCGGGCCCCCAGGTCGTCGCGGAAGTAACGGTACACCTGCTCCCCGTGCTCCTCGTTGGCGGCGTTGACCGTGCACAGGATGTTCGTCTCCACGCCCGCGCGCTCGAGCGCCTCCCAGCCGCGCACAACCATCGCGTGGGTGCCGCGCCCGCCACGGTTGATCCGGTAGGCGTCGTGCAGGGGAGCGGGCCCGTCGATGGACACGCCCACGAGGAAGCCGTGGTCGGCGAAGAAGCGCGCCCACTCGTCGGTCACCAGCGTGCCATTGGTCTGCAGGGCGTGACGCACGCGCTGGGCGGGGCGACGGTAGCGCTCGCACAGCTGGATGACGCGCTCAAAAAAGTGCAGGCCACGCAGGGTTGGCTCCCCGCCCTGCCACAGCATCGTGACCTCGCCGTCGGGGCTCGACTCCAGGAATGCCTCGACGTAGCGCTCTGCAGTCTGCTCGGACATGGTCTGCGCCGCAGCGTCGTACAGCAGCTCCTTGGACAGGAAAAAGCAATACTGACAGTCCAGGTTGCAGGCGGCCCCCGTTGGTTTGGTGACGACGGAGAAGGGGATCGAGCGCGTCACGGCCTGCCCCTGCGATCGGTGCCCGCCTCGATCGACGAGGCCTGCCCCGCCTCCCGGGGTGAGTCTCCCTCGGGGCAGTGGGCAGCAGTGGCATCCTCTTCGAAGGGATGGGCAGCGATGTAGGCGCTGGCCTGAGCGGCGCCCAGAGGCCCCAGCGATGCCCCCACGACGTCGATGTCCCACTCCATGACGGGAAGGAGCTCCGCGTACATGGAAGCCGCGATGTCGGACCGCAGGGAGGGGAACGCATCGACGATTTCGCCGGCTACGATGATGGCTCTCGGGTTAATGAGGAGCGCGGCCGAGCCAAGGACATAGCCGACAGCTCTGGCTGCACGCTCCAGGGCCTCGCGCGCGTGCGTATCGCCGGACAACACCGCGGCCCGCAGCTCAGTGATGTCGGCAACGCCCGCACTCTCACACAGGGCGGGAACGGAGGCCAGCGTCTCGAGGCAACCGCGCTTGCCGCAGGCGCAGGGCGAGTCATTGGCGCCCACCGTCATGTGCCCCAGCTCCCCGGCCAGGCCGCCCGCCCCGCCAACCAAGTGAAATTCGGAGACGACGCAGCCGCCCACTCCTCCTGACAGGCGCAGATAGATGAACGAAGACATGTCCGCGCCCGCGCCCCACAATGCCTCCGCCAGCGCCGCCATACGCACGGTGTTGTCGACGACCGGGAGCGGATCCCACCAACGACGCGTCAGCTCGCTGAGCTCCTCCACGCTCGGGTAAGCGTGCGAGGAAAGCCTGGTGTTGCGCCCCATCGGAATGGGCACTCCCACGCCCACCGCGCGCACCGTCGAGGTGTCGATCCCCTGACAGGCCGCGCTCGCGGCAAGGGCCTCGCAGGTCTGTTCGAGAGAAAGCTGGAGGGAGGGGGAGGTGGGGGAGACGATGTGGACGGCCGCCAGGACGGCGCCCGCGCGCGAGAGCATGACGCCCGCGCACGACGTGCGCGTGACGTTCAAGCCGACGCAGTGTGCCGCCGAGGAGTTGAGTGTGAGGAGCTGGGTGGGGCGGCCTCGTCCGGCGGCGTTCGTGCGCACCGGAGTCACTGATCCCTCGTCGAGGAGGGTGGTGAGGGCGCGCCCGAGGTTCGTGCGCGAGGTTTCGAGCGCCTCGCACAGCTGCGAGCGCGTTGCGGGGGCTTTGGTCAGGTGTGCGACGATGCGGTCTTCGAGGGTGGGCAGTGGTCTGCGTGTGGGGTAGTGCATGCCGCTCCTTCCCGGTGCTTCGTCGTTGGTGTTCGCTCGGGGCGCTCCGACCTCGTTGACGCTATCTATGGTACGCGTCACTGTGAGGGGTCTGCAGGGCGCATGTTCGCCTCGGCGGCGGGGCCATGCGTGTCCTCCCGCCGCCGAGGCAGGAGTTAGTCGCTCGTGACCTCGTCGAGGTCGGAGCGAGCCGTGTTCACCAGCGGGACGTCGAAGTCCGTCATCGCCGCCATCCACTTGGCGAAGGAGTGGTCCCCGCGCTCGCGCAGCTGCAGGTACAGGTTCGTTGCCAGCTCCCTGCGGATCTCGTCGTAGACGGGCACGGTGTACACGTTGTTCATCTCGGCCGGATCCAGGCGCAGGTCGTAGAGCTCGTTGATCGACTCGGGGTTGATGACGAGCTTGAAGTCCCGCGTGCGCAGCATGCGCTGCTGGAGGGGAAAGTGGTGGCCGTGGAACTCGCACACGATGTCCTCGCGCCATCCTTCGACATCCTCGCCGCGTGTCAGGTCCACGATCGAGCGGCCGTCCTCCACGAGTGAGGTGTCCAGGCCCGCGATGTCGAGCACCGTGGCCGGCAGGTCGATGAGGGAGACAAACGCGTCGGAGCGGCCCACGGTCGAGACGCCGGGGATGTGGGCGATGAAGGGGACGTTGTAGATGTCGTCGTACATCATCGGGCCCTTGTCGTTGAGGCGGTGCGAGCCCGTGAACTCACCGTGGTCCGCGCAGAAGAAGACCGCCGTGTCGTCCAGGATGCCCAGCTCGCGCGCCACGTCCATGATGCGCCCGATCTCGAAGTCGATCATGGCCACATATCCCCAGTAGACCGCGATGAGCTTCTTCCACTGCTCGTTCGTGAACGAGGAGGTGGACCAGTAGGTCGCGTAGTTCTCCTGGATCGGGGGCTTGCCGATAAGGGAGTCGCCGAAGTTTTCCGGCAGCTCCACGTCGTGCGGATCGATGAGGTCGAACCACTCGTCGGGCAGGAAGTAGGGCAGGTGGGGGCCGAAGAAGTGTACGTCGAGGCAGAAGGGCTGTCCCGAGTCCTTCCAGTCGGCCGCGTACTCACGCAGCTTTTCGATCGCGCGGTCCGCCAGGAAGCGCTCGAAGGTGGCCTCCTCGGGCTGATCCAAGCGTGCGGCGATGATGTGGCCGTCGCGCCCGCCGGGCAGCTTGCCGCGCCACAGGTCGTGTGCGCGAACCGGCGGGAGGTTGTTGGCCTCGAGCCAGGCGACGTACAACTCGTTGGCCACGGGGTTTTCGGCGCCCCAGTAGGTGTCGTCGTCCGCGCCGAACTTGTCGGGCAGGTTGTAGCCGCAGTGGTACTTGCCGACAATACCGACGTTGTATCCGGCGTCGCGCAGCTCCTGCGTGTACGTCCACGTACCTTCGGGGATTGAGACCTGGTAGGCGATGTTCCACTCGGGGTTGGCCAACACCTGGTGCTTGCCCGGGCGCTTGCCGGTGAGTAGCGAGGCGCGAGCCGGCGTGCAGATAGCTGTGGGGGTGAAGCAGTGGGTGAAGGCGAAGCCCGATTCGCCCATCGCATCGATGACGGGGGTGTGTGCGTGGGGGTTGCCCAGGCAGCCGATCGTGTCGGTGCGGTGCTGGTCCGTCATGATGACCAGGATGTTGCGCACGTTGTCGGGAATGTCCCGAGTTGTATCAGTCATTGCAATGCCTTTTCGTCGTTGAAATCGAAGGGAAGAGCGCTCACTTCTGGGTGACGATCTTGTCCATGTCCTCAAGCTCGGCGCCGCTGGTTTCGGTGAGGAATTTCGCCGTTAAGATGACTGCGAGGACGCCGAAGGCGCAGTAAATCCAGTAGGTGCCAGCGGGTGACCAGCCGATGAGGAAGGGGAAGAGCAGGACGACCAGGAAGTTGACGAGGAAGTCGGCACCCGATGCGAGCGACATGGCGCCGCCGCGGATCGAGTTGGGGAACATTTCGCCCATGACGATGGAGAAGATGGGGCCCCACGAAGAGGTGAAGCCGAGGAGGAAGGTGCACAGGGCTGCGACCGCCAGGAACGCCAGGATGGGGGAGTCTGCGACGTCTGGCTTACCGTCGACGGTGGGGGCGACCGTGAAAACCGTCGCCACGATGCCGAGGGAGACAAAGATGAGGGTGCCGCCGTAGATCAGCATGCGCTTGCGGCCCACTCGGTCCACCAGCATGATGCCCGACAGGACGCCGACGATCTTGAACGCGGTGATCAGCAGGGTCTGGGCCAGGGCCATCGATTCGGTGAAGCCGACGGCGGCGAACAGGGAGTTGGAGTAGAAGAAGACGCCGTTGATGCCGGTGAGCTGCTGGAACGCGGCGATCGACATGACGACGAACACGAGGCCGCGCCACTGCGAGGACAGGATCTGCCTGATCGACAACTTCGC
>CAUVIG010000047.1:0-12445 GCA_963551745.1 uncultured Actinomyces sp. | reverse complement strand
CCGACATCGAAACCTTCGTCACCTGGGGCACCAACCCGGGCCAGGGCGTGCCGCTGTCCGCGACCGTCCCCGCCCCCGAGGACTTCACCGACGAGACGGCCCGCGCGGCCGCCGAGCGCGCCCTGGAGTACATGGACCTCAAGGCCGGCACCCCGATGCGCGATATCGCCGTGAACACCGTCTTCATCGGCAGCTGCACCAACGGCCGCATCGAAGACCTGCGCGCCGCCGCAGGCATTTTCAAGGGCCGTCGCAAGGCCGAGGGCGTGCGCGTCATGGTCGTGCCCGGCTCCGCCCGCGTGCGCCTCCAGGCCGAGGCCGAGGGCCTCGACAAGATCTTCACCGACTTCGGCGCCGAATGGCGCAATGCCGGTTGCTCCATGTGCCTGGGCATGAACCCCGACACGATGAACGCGGGAGACCGTTCGGCCTCCACCTCCAACCGCAACTTCGAAGGCCGCCAGGGCAAGGGCAGCCGCACGCACCTGGTGTCCCCGCTCGTCGCGGCCGCCACAGCCGTGCGCGGCACCCTGTCCTCCCCGGCCGATCTCTGAGGCCCGCCCTCCGTAACCCGACAGCGGGGGAGGGCTCCGGCCTCGTCCCCCACGGAAGAAAAGACTGACGCACCCATGGAAAAGTTCATCACCCACACTGGCATCGGCGTCCCGCTGCGCCGCTCCAACGTCGACACCGACCAGATCATCCCCGCCGTCTACCTCAAGCGCGTGACCCGCACGGGCTTTGAGGACGCTCTCTTCGCCGCCTGGCGTGGCGACCCGGAGTTCGTCCTCAACCAGGATGCTTACAAGAACGGCTCCGTGCTGATCGCGGGTCCCGACTTCGGCACCGGCTCCTCGCGTGAGCACGCCGTGTGGGCGCTCAAGGACTACGGCTTCCGCGTCGTCCTGGCCCCCAAGTTCGCCGACATTTTCCGCGGGAACTCCGGCAAGCAGGGCCTGGTCACCGGCATCATTTCCCAGGAGGACTGCGAGTCCCTGTGGAAGCTCCTCGAGGCCGAGCCCGGCACCGAGGTGACCGTCTCCCTGGAAGACAAGATGTGGCGCGCCGGTGCGATCTCGGGCACCTTCCAGATCGACGACTACGTGCGCTGGACCCTCATGGAGGGTCTGGACGACATCGCCCTGACCCTGCGTCACGAGGACAAGATCGCGACTTACGAGGCCGCGCGCCCGTCCTTCAAGCCGCGCACGCTCCCGGCTAAATTCTTGCCCAAGGAAGAAGTCGTGTCGGCTCGCGGCTGAAAGCGCTGCGCATACTGGCCCCTACCTAGCTAGAGTAGGGGCCAGTTACGTCATAGTGAGGAGCACGCATGTCATCGATCCTTCAGGTTGAGGGCGGCCATCCGCTGCGCGGTGAGATCACGGTGCGCGGAGCGAAAAACTTCGTCCCCAAGGCGATGG
This sequence comes from uncultured Actinomyces sp., assembly GCA_963551745.1. Taxonomy (GTDB): domain Bacteria; phylum Actinomycetota; class Actinomycetes; order Actinomycetales; family Actinomycetaceae; genus Pauljensenia. Next base: position 11,024 of record CAUVIG010000047.1, on the reverse strand, counting down.
TTGCGTCGCTGCTCGCCGACACCCCCTCCGAGCTCTACAACGTGCCGCTCATTCGTGACACCGATGTGGTCTCGGACCTGCTGAGCCTGCACGGCGTGCAGATCGACTTCGATCAGGATCGCGGCACGCTGCGCATGGATCCCTCGAACGTCAAGATTGCCTCGCGCTCTGACATTGACACGCTCGCGGGCGCCTCACGCATCCCGATCCTGTTCTGCGGCCCGCTGCTGCACCAGCTGGGCGAGGCCTTCATTCCCGAGCTGGGCGGATGCGCGATCGGTGGCCGTCCCATCGACTTCCACCTGGAGACGCTGCGCAAGTTCGGCGCGATCGTCGACAAGCAGCCCGATGGCGTGCACATCAAGCGCCCTGCCACCGGCCTGCACGGCGCGATCATCGAGCTGCCTTTCCCCTCCGTGGGTGCGACCGAGCAGACGCTGCTCACGGCTGTGCGCAACGAGGGCATCACGACCCTGAAGGGCGCGGCTATCGAGCCGGAGATCCTCGACCTCATCAACGTCCTGCAGAAGATGGGCGCGATCATTTCGGTGGACACGGATCGCACGATCCGCATCGAGGGTGTGGTGAAGCTGAACGGCTACCGTCACACGGCCCTGCCGGACCGCATCGAGGCGGCCTCCTGGGCCGCGGCCGCCCTGGCCACCCACGGCGACATCTACGTGCGCGGCGCTCACCAGCCCGACATGACGACGTTCCTCAACACCTTCCGCAAGGTGGGCGGTGCCTTCGATATCGACGCCGACGGTATTCGTTTCTACCACCCGGGCGAGCCGCTGCACTCGATCGCCCTGGAGACGGCCGTGCACCCGGGCTTCATGACGGACTGGCAGCAGCCCCTCGTCGTGGCGCTCACCCAGGCCGAGGGCCTGTCGATCGTGCACGAGACCGTGTATGAGAACCGTTTCGGCTTCACCGAGGCGCTGCGCAAGATGGGCGCAAACATCCAGGTCTACCGTGAGTGCCTGGGTGGGACGCCCTGCCGCTTTGGCCAGAAGAACTACTACCACTCGGCGGTCATTTCGGGCCCGACCCGACTGCACAGCGCGGACATCGTGGTTCCGGATCTGCGCGGTGGCTTCTCTCACCTGATCGCTGCCCTCGCGGCGTCGGGCACCTCCACCGTGTCCGGCATCGACGTTATTTCGCGCGGCTACGAGCACTTCACGCGCAAGCTTCACCAGCTGGATGCTCGCGTGCGCTACCTGGACGCCTGAGACCGTGGTCGGGCAGGGCGTGCGACGCAGCATCATGCTGCTGGTCTCGTCGATGTCTGCGGGCGGGCGAAGCGTGCGTCTGGGCCCGCGCATCGTGCGCATCCTGCGCGGCGGCGGCTGGGAGGTCGCAGCTCGGCTGACGACCCCCGGCGACGACCCGGCGGCAATTGCCGGCGAGGTCGCCCCGGCTTCGTTCGTCGCCGCCCTGGGCGGGGACGGGTACCTGGGTGCGGTGGCGCGCGGATGCCACGAGTCCGACGCGGTCTTTGTCCCCATGCCGGGTGGGCGTGGCAACGACCTGTGTCGAGCCCTCGGTATTGGCACAGATCCGCTGGTGCGCGCGCGATCGCTTGCTCCTCAGGGTATTACTTCCGTCGAGGCCGGGGCCGACTCCTTGGATTGGCTGGCCTCTCGGATCAGGCCGTTGGACGGCATGTGGGTGCGTTCGTGCGAGGGCGTGCGCCTCGCCCTCGGCGTCGTGTCGATCGGCCTGGACGCGCGCGCGAACATCCTCGCCAACGAGTCCTCCCTGACGTCTGGGCCGCTGGCATACGGCTACGGTGCTTTCGCGGCCCTGGCCTCGCACCAGCCCACGGACGTCGTGGCCACCGTGGACGGGCGTGAGCGCAACATGGGCGGCTGGATCGCCTCCGTGTCGAACTCCGGGCGCTTCGGTGGCGGCATCACCCTGGTGGAGTCCTCCGACATGAGCGACGGCGTTCTCGAAGTGTGTCACGTGGGTCCCATTCCCGTCTCTCGTGCCCTGCCGGTGCTCGCCCGCGTCGTCGCAGGCCGCGCGAAGGCCCACCCGGCCATCGAGGTGGAATGCGCCCGCGTCGTCTCCTTCGCTGCTCCCGCAGGCATGATCGCCATGGCGGATGGTGACCGCATCGCATCGATCCCCTTTACTGTCGACGTCGCTCCCGGGGTCGTGTCCGTCCTGGTGTGAGGTCCGTTCGGGCCAGCGCGCCGGGGAGCGCTGCCCGTAGAATGAAACCATGAGTGCTGTCTCCGGCTTTTATTCCTTCGCGAAGGGTGTCCTGACGCCCATCATGACACCATGGATCAAGTTCACCGTCAGCGGTGAAGAAAACCTGCCGACCTCCGGCGGCTATCTCCTGGTGCCCAACCACCTGTCCAACGTCGATCCGCTGTGCCTGTGCTGGTACTTCATGAAGCGCGATACCGCCGTGCGATTCCTGGCGAAGAAGTCGATGTTTTCCGTGCCGCTCTTCGGTTGGATCATCAAGGGAATGGGCCTGATTCCCGTCAACCGCGACTCCAACCCGTCCGCCGTCCTGGCGCCCACGCGTGCAGCGCTCAATGCGGGCGAGGTCGTTGGGATCTTCCCCGAAGGCACCCTCACCCGAGACCCCGACCAGTGGCCCATGGAATTCAAGTCTGGTGCCGCGCGCCTGGCTCTGGACACCGGCGTCCCCGTCATTCCTGTGTCTCAGTGGGGGCCGCAGGACATCATGGACCCCTACAACGCCAAGGGGATTGACATGCGCCCGGGGCGGCGCATCTCCTACCACTTTGGTGAGCCGGTCGACCTGTCGGATCTGATGAGCCCCGCCGGCTCGGAGGACCACGAGGCCGTTAACGAGGCGACCACGCGCATCAGCGATGCCGTGCGTGCGGGCGTGGGCAAGCTGCGTGGCCTGCCCGTCCCCGAGAAGGTCTGGGACCCCGCCACGCAGGCCGGTCCGTGGTGGGAGGGCGAACTCGCCAAGGCGGCCAAGAAAGCGAAGAAGGCTGGAAAGAAAGGCTAATCGCGGATATCGACGACCATGCGCACCGGATCAGAGAGGAAGCCAATCTGAAACTGGCGCGCGGTCGGTGCCCCGATGACGACGTGCGTGTTGTCCTCGAAGGTGCCATCCGAGACGACATCCAGGTCGCCGACGCGCGTGTGCGTCCCGCCCGGGTAGTGGTTCTCGGCGGCCATCATCGGCGTACCGTTGATGATTAGCTCCAGGACCGCGCCGCCCTCGACCTGGATGGGCAGGCCTCGGCCCTGCTCGAAGGCGTTATCTGTCCACGCCCCGCGCCATACCCCCGGAGTGCCCTCGCCCGAGAACTCGAGCACCACACGCTTGAAACCCTCGTGCGACGCTGCGCGAATCCCCGTGAGTGCCAGAGCCTTAGCCGGATCATCCGATCGTACCGGCGGCAACCCCTGGACGCTCGACATCCAATTGTCGGCGTTGATAGGCCTCGTCTCGTCCAGTCCCGGCTCGGGTGTGGAAGTCGTCTGCGCGGTTGCGCTCGGACTCGCTGAGGCCGCGCGGGAGTGGGAGGCGCTCGGCGAGGCAGTCGCTGGGGGAGGCGAGTCCGTGGTCGCCCCGGGCGAGCATGCGCCAAGGAGCGCGAGGCAGGTGGCCGTGCTCGCGACACGGGTGCGGGCTCGACGGTGAGACACGTTTCGTCCTGGTGCGGGTCGGTTGTTTCAATCCTAGTAGAATGGCCCCGACAGGGAGGTCTCGATGAGTATGACAACAGCAGCGGTCCTGGGAACAGGCGCGTGGGGGACGACGTTTGCGCAGGTCCTTGCCGATGCGGGCGTGACCGTGGCCATGTGGGGGCGTAACGCCGATACGATCTCGTTCATCAACGGGGGAGAGAACCCGACGTATTTGCCGGGAATCGCGCTGTCGGAGCGCATTAGCGCGACCATCGACATCGCCGAGGCTGTGAGTGGCCGCGAGCTCGTCGTCGTGGCAGTGCCCGTCAAGGCCGTGCGTGCCACCCTCAGCGCCGCACGTGGGTCCTTCTCGCCCGACGTCGCGCTCTTGTCCCTGGCCAAGGGCCTTGAGCTTGGATCCCTCAAGCGCGTCGATGAGATCATTGCCGAGGCCTCGGGTATGCCGAGCAGCCGCATCGCCGTCCTGTCCGGCCCGAACCTTTCGCGCGAGATCGCGGATCGCCAGCCTACGGCCACGGTCGTGGCCGCTCACGATGTCGAGCTTGCCAAAGAGATCGCGAAGGCCTGCCACAATTCCTACTTCCGCCCCTACGTGTCTACCGACGTCGTGGGCACGGAGATGGCGGGCGCCACCAAGAACGTCATAGCGGTCGCGATCGGAGCGGCTGAGGGCATGGGCCTGGGCATCAACACGCGTTCGACCCTCATCACCCGCGGCCTGGCGGAAATGACCCGCCTGGGCACCGCGCTCGGTGCCGATCCCGCAACCTTCGCGGGCCTGTCCGGCATCGGTGACCTCGTCGCCACCTGCTCCTCGCGCCTGTCGCGTAACTTCTCCCTCGGCCACCGCCTGGGCTCCGGCATGGGGCTGGCCGAGGCCCTGGCGCTGTCCCCGGGCGTTGTCGAGGGCGTCGCGTCTGCCTCGCCGATCCTTCAGGTCGCGGCTTCCGTGGGCATCGACATGCCGATCACGGGAGCCGTCGTCGAGGTCGTCGAGGGACGCGCGAGCATCGAGGATATGGGCCGTATGCTGCTGTCGCGCCCGCAGAAGATGGACGGTTGGAAGATCGAGCTGGTCTAAACGCCGCGCACGCGGGCACCAGATGCCTCCCGCGCGGTAGTCTTGGACCTATGACTGCATTTTCTCGTCCTCGCGTCCTCATCGTCTTCGGTGGACGCTCCTCCGAGCATGAGATCTCGTGTTCGACGGCCGCCGGCATCCTGACCGCTATCGACCGCACGAAGTGGGACGTGATCCCGCTGGGTATCACGCGCGACGGCCAGTGGGTGCGCGTCGCCGATGACCCGTCGGCGCTGGAATTCAAGGATGGGAAGGGCCAGTCCGTCACCGCCGGATCGACCCGCGTCGCCCTGACCCCGGGCGAGGGCAACCTCGTCGAGCTCACCTACCAGGGTGACCCGGATGACCCGGATTCGCGCGTCGTCGGCGTGGAGGACCTGGGCCACGTGGACATCGTGTTCCCGCTCCTGCACGGCCCCTACGGCGAGGACGGCACCATTCAGGGCCTCTTCGAGATGGCCGGGGTGCGCTACGTGGGCTGCGGCGTGACCTCCTCGGCCGTGTCCATGGATAAGCACCTCACCAAGACGGTCCTGGCTGCTGCCGGCATCGACGTGGGCCAGTGGGAGCTGGTCACGGCGCGTCAGTGGGACGCCGATGCCACCGCCTGCATGGACCGCATCGAGCGCCTGGGCTTCCCCGTCTTCGTCAAGCCCTGCCGCGCCGGTTCTTCGGTCGGCATCTCGCGCGTCACCTGCCGCGAGGACCTGCCCGTGGCCATCAAGGAGGCCGCGAACCACGACCCGCGCATCATCGTTGAGGCCTCCATTTCCGGCCGCGAGGTCGAGTGCGGTGTCCTCGGCTCGCGCTCCGACTGGCGCAGCGGAACCGCGCCCCTGGGTGAGATCGTCGTCCCCGAGGGCGAGTTCTACGACTACGAGCACAAGTACGTGGACGACGTCGTCGGCCTGTCCTGCCCGGCCGACGTCACCCCCGAATATGCTGATCGCATCCGCGAGACCGCGTGGCGCGCCTTCGACGCCCTCGAGTGTGAGGGCCTGGCGCGCGTCGACTTCTTCCTCGATGAGGCGTCCGACACCGTCATCATCAACGAAGTGAACACAATGCCCGGTTTCACGCCCATCTCGATGTACCCGCAGATGTGGGCCGCCGCAGGCCTGTCCTACCCGGACCTGCTGACCGAACTGCTGACCGAGGCCGCGCAGCGCCCGCTCGGCCTGCGGTGAGTTCCCAGCCACGACCTCGTACATCGTTCATCCCCACGACAGAAAGAACACTATGACGGCCCATCCCAAAGTCACCCTGGTGACCTGCAAGTCCATGCCCAACCTCTTCAAAGGCGAGGAAGGTCTGCTCGACGAGCTGGCTGCGCGCGGCTGCGACCCTCAGATCAAGGTGTGGAACGACCCCGATGTCGACTGGTCCGAGGCTGGCATGGTCGTCGTGCGCTCCGTGTCTGACTACGCGAGCGACCGCCCCGCGTTCCTGGAGTGGACGAAGCAGCTGCGTCGCGTGCAGAACTCCAGGGACGTGCTGAACTGGAACACGGACAAGCACTACCTCAAGGAACTGGCGGCCCTCGGCCTGCCCACCATTCCCACGAACTGGCTGGAGCCCGAGCAGAACCTGTCCAAGCACCAGATTCACACGCGCTTCCCGGCCTTCGGTGAGTTCGTCGTCAAGCCCGCCGTGTCCTCCGGCGTGCGCGACATCGGCCGCTACACGACCGTCGACACACGCCAGCGCCAGGCCGCCATGCGCCAGGTCCAGGGCCTGCTCGGTGAGGGCCGCTCCGTCATGATCCAGCGCTACGTCGAGGAGATCGACCTGCACGGCGAGATCTCGCTCGTCTTCTTCAACGGCCTGGTCTCCCACGCCGTCGAGAAGCGCTCCGCCCTCCACCCTTCGTCGGTCAGCGACCCGTCCATGCACGAGGCCGTGGTGACCGCCGAGGCCGCCGACTCCGTCGCGTGGAAGTGGGGCGAGGAGATCCGCCGCGTCCTGCACGACTACGTGCGCTCGCGCCTGGGCCACGACGAGCAGTTCCTCTTCAACCGCGTGGACCTGGTCCCCGACAGCAAGGGCTCCTTCCTGGTCATGGAGGTCTCCCTCGTGGACGCCGACCTCTACCTGGGTGCCACCCCGGGCGCGCTCGGCAACTTCGCCGACGCCATCTCCGCTCGCGCCCACTGGTGACGCACGCCACCGCCGTGAGGGCAGCGCTCGAGTTTTCAAGCTCGGGTGGGTAGTGCTAAGCTCTATCCGTTGCCTTCACGGCGACGCGATGGTGGCTGTAGTTCAGTTGGTAGAGCACCTGGTTGTGGTCCAGGACGTCGCGGGTTCGAGTCCCGTCAGCCACCCCACCGCCCCGGCGCTTACGCGCCGGGGTTTTTGTTTCTGGAGTATGCTTGTAGTAATCCAATTGACCGGACAAAGGAGTTCTCATGCCCAGCGTGGTCGCCTACGGCTGTGACGATGCCACCACCCAGTTCCACCCCCTGCAGATCGACATCCGCGAACCCGGCGAGGGTGAGATCTACTTCGACGTCGCCTACGCGGGCATCTGCCACTCCGACATCCACGCCGCCCGTGGCGAGTGGGGCCCCGTGTCCTACCCGCTCGTTCCCGGCCACGAGTTCGTCGGCACCGTTGCCAAGGTTGGCCCCGGTGTCACCAAGTTCAAGGTGGGCGACCGCGTGGGCGTGGGCTGCATGGTCGGCTCTTGCGGCGCGTGCGAGATGTGCGAATCCGACTACGAGCAGTGGTGCACCTCGACGCCCGGTACCCTGTGGACCTACCGCGCCGACGCCGAGGGTAACCCGACGACCGGCGGCTACTCGCGCGGCTTCACCGTGCGCGAGGACTTTGCGCTGCATGTGCCGGAATCCCTCGACTTTTCCGCCTGCGCGCCCCTCCTGTGCGCGGGCATCACCACCTACTCGCCGCTCAAGCATTACAACGTGGGCCCCGGCTCGCGCGTGGCCATCCTCGGCATGGGCGGCCTCGGACACGTGGGCGTACAGATCGCCAAGGCCATGGGCGCGGAAGTCTCCGTCATCTCCCACGGCCGCTCGAAGGAAGATGATGCCCGCCGCTTCGGTGCCGACCACTTCTATGCCACGAGCGAAGAGGGCGTGCTCGAGTCACTGCGCGGCTCCTTCGACCTCATCCTGTGCACCGTCTCCGCCGACGGCCTCGACTACGCCGGCTACATGGCCGCCCTGCGCCCCTACGGCGTCTTCGTCGACGTGGGCCTGCCCACCGAGCCCGTCTCGCTGCCGCTGCGCGCCTTCGTCAACGGTGGCAAGTCCTTCGCGGGATCCCAGATTGGCGGCATCGCCGAAACCCAGGAGATGCTCGACTTCTGCGCCGCACACGGCGTCATCCCGCAGGTCGAGATGATCAGCGGCGAAGACATCACACAGGCCTATGACAACATCGTGGATTCGCGCGTGCGCTACCGCTACGTCATCGATACTTCCACGTTCCCCGAGACCGCGTGAGTGAGAGGGTGTCACGCGAAAGCCCCGGGCCGATCGGCCCGGGGCTTTCCGCATTGTGGAGCGGATGACGGGAATCCTACCCGCGTGACCTCGTCATGTACGTGGGGTGTGTGGTGTTGTCTGGGCCCGTTCGTGTGCGCGTTAACCCACCTAGTGGAAGTTTGGCGGGTGTGCCCATGTTCCATCAGCTGGGTTTAGCTGCGCATAGGTGGGCGGGGGAGTGACTGGATGCTGTGCGTAGAGCGTAGATCCGTATTGGTGTGTTCATGGCACCGCTGTCGCAAGGGTGCGGGGGCATCTCAGTAGTAGCTCTGTCAAACTTTCGGCTCGCAGTTCAGCTTGCTACGCCGCGTTCGATTCGGATCCTGCTGCTCAATCTCCGTAGGCGCATATTCAAGCTTTGTCGACAAATATTATGCGACTGAGCGTAAAGATGGCTATTGAGCCAGCTGCTCTTCGCATGGAAGGTGGAGCTCAGAAGGTGGCAAGTATGACAGCCTCTCAGGTATATGAGTGGAGAGCCTCGGTACTCCCTTGCAGTGATGCCACGATTCACGGGTTATGGTTTCCGGAAAAGTGATTGCGCATGAGAGGCGTGTCACATACTATGAGGCTGTTGTGAAACCTGGTAATGACAGGAGGTGTGACATGTTGCAGATCCTTGACAAGGTGGAGGAGAAGTACTTTGCTTCTGACGCCACTGTGGCCCCAGGTGGCTGTTGCGATTGGTGCACGGCACGGTTATAAGGTGGGCAGTGTTCCTGCGAATGTGCAACGAACTCTACTGGAGTTGGGTGAGCTACCCTGCGGTGCAGACGAAGTCATCGCTCGAGAGTTGATCGCGTGGGGCATCCCCCTGACTCCTCTCATGGCATCCACGCGCGTCCAGGCTGACTTGGCTGCACTGACGTCAGCTCCTGGCTTAGATGAAATGTCTAGGATCATGCCGCATCACGCGCGTATTTTGCGGCTTCGAGCACCAGGCGGGATGGCGATGGGGCAGCGTGAAGCCATGAAGCACGTGGGAATGGTTCCGCTCTCGAAGTGCGATAGGGAAGTCCTTGCTAAGGGATGGGCTCTGCTGCGCTCAGTACTTGGCCTAGTGGCCTCTTCGACATGGCTCGTTGGCGGAAGTGGAGCCCCCGGGCTTGGCGTGCATCCGCGATATGCACTTGACGAAGAGCAGCGGATTTGGCGTGATTGCGGAATTCCTGAAAACCATATACGTCGGTCATTCGGCGACGAAACGGCGAGCCTACTTGGAATTAGGAGGAATGCATGAACGTTTTCGAAGCCCAAGGTATTCGTAAAACCTATGGGGAAACGAAGGCGGTGGATGGGGTTGATCTATCACTCGCAGCGGGAGAGATCGTGACGATCCTAGGCCACAACGGCTCTGGAAAGACTACTTTTCTTGAGTGCGTTGAAGGGCTGCGTAAACCAGATGCTGGCACCGTTACTCTGTGTGGAAGAGTGCACGCCTATGGTTCCCCACTACCTGAAGGAGTGGGCGTTCAGATGCAGCAAGAACAGCTGCCACCCCGAATAAAGGTCCGCGAGGCACTCAGCCTCTTCGCGAGCATTTACGGCGTTGACGGCCCACCCCCCGACCTGATGCAAGCAATGACAATTGAGACGATCGCGGGCAAGCGCTTCGATACACTCAGCGGCGGACAGAAACGTCGTGTGAGCCTCGTTTTGGCCTTCATGGGCGACCCGCGAATCGTCTTCCTCGACGAACCAACGGCCGGGCTGGACCCAGAGGCACGCTCAGCACTCGTCGCTGTGCTCAAAGACCGTCGGGACCGGGGCCTAACGGTGTTGGCAACACTACATGAGGTTGACCACGCGGCAGAGCTCGCGGACCGAATCTTAATTATGGCACGCGGTCGTGTTCGCCGTGAGGGCACGGTTGATAGCCTCATGTCAACGCTGGGTGCCGACGCGTGCGTCGTGCTTCCCCGCGGCACAGATCAAGCGCCATGGCAGGCCGCCGGACATACCCAGCTGAGCCCGGAGGGGGCTCTGCTGGTGTTCGGAGATCGGCCGACCCTCGAACGGGCAGTTCAGAACATTCCCAGTGGCCGCACGGCAGTGTTGAGGCCCACCAATCTGGGGGATGTCGTGACGCGCGAAGCACAGACAGCTGAGGAGGAAAAATGAACGTTTGGCGATCAACATGGGCGCTGTTCCGTGTGGAAACCCTTTTGTTCCTTCGGGAGCCATTCGCGGTTTTCTTCTCACTAGCGTTCCCACTAATTCTACTCCTCTTCGTAGGATCGATCGGTGGCATAGAAGAATTGCCGGCGGGCGGTCGTTTCATTGATGCCTATATGGCGACGATGATTGGTGTTACCGCAGCAAACGTAGGTCTCATGGGGATGTCGATTCATATTGCAGAGAACCGGGGTCAAGGTGTACTGAAGCGCTATCGTCTATCGCCGGTCCCGTCCAGCGCATACTTCATCGCGCAGTTTTGCACCGCGGCGGTCGTCGTCGCAATCTCGATCGTCGCATTGGCAGTGGTTACCTTGGTTGTTTATGGACCGGCTCCGCATGCCAACTGGCCGATGCTGCTAGTGGTGTCAACTATTTCACTGTATGTCACTATGAGTCTCGGGCTCTGTTTGGGGGGTCTTGCAATGCCCGTCCGAAGCGTCCAAGTTGTGTCGGCTGCTATGTTCTTTCTGATGTTTTTCAGCAGTGGTGCCGCACTCCCACGTGAGTCCTTCCCCGGCTGGCTGCAGACAGTTTCAGAGTTTAATGGCTCTTCATAATTGAGGGTGTGGGGGTGGTATGCGGGGTTCGGCGTGTCGTGG
>CAUVIG010000046.1:0-13224 GCA_963551745.1 uncultured Actinomyces sp. | reverse complement strand
GCCGGCCCCGCCCCACATCGCGTGAGATCAGTTCACGCCCAGGATGTCGGTGACGAACACGAGGGTCGCGCCGCCGGGGATACCGGCCTGCGGGACGCCGCGTGCGCCGTAGCCGAGCTCGGAGGGGATGGACAGCAGGACGCGGTCGCCCACGCGCTTGCCCACGAGGCCCTCGTCCCAGCCGGGGATGACCATGCCGACGCCGATCTGGAAGGAGAGGGCGCCGCCGCGGTCGAAGGAGTTATCGAAGTCCACGTCGGAGCCGAAGACCGCGCCGTAGTAGTGGCAGGTGATCGTGTCGCCGGCCTCGACGACCTGGCCGTCGCCAGCGTGGAGGACCTCGACGACGAGCTCGTCGGAGGGGGTGCCGTCGAAGGAGAGGGCGGGCTTGCGGCCGAATTCGCCGGCGACAGAGATGTTTTCCATCGTGTTTTCCTTAGGGTCGGTGAAGCGACGTGTCAGTCGCGGCGCATGAAGTAGGACAGGATCTTGAGGATCTCGAGGTAGATCCAGATGACGTCAGTCATGATCGCGAAGGTGCACAGCCACGAGTACTTCTCAGGCACGTTGTTGGCGACACCCACCTTCACGGCATCAAAGTCGCGCACGAGGCACAGCACTCCGATGAAAACCGCGAGGACGCCGATGATGACGCCGAGCGGGATACCGAAGATGGTGATGTTGTTGACGGCCTGCATGTTCACGATACCGGTCATCGACAGCACAAAGCTGACGAGGTAGTAGGTAAAGAAAGCGAACGAACCGATGCCAGCGACGCGGGTCAGCGTCGAGGAGTTGCGCACGAAGCCCATCGTGAAGGCTCCCAGGGTCACGCCGATGACAACGAGAGTTGCCAGAACGGCGCTCACCACGATGCCCGGGTAGATCAATTCGAAGACGAAGGACAGCGCACCGAGGACGAAGCCCTCAACGAGCGAGTAGGCGACGATTGCGCCAGGACGCACCTTCTTGGAGAACTGGATAAACAGGGCGAGGCCAAGAGTGACCGCACAGGACGCGAGCGCAACCAGCATCGCCGCACCAATCGCCACCATGCCGCTCATCCAACCGGCCACCGCGCCCATGAGCAGCAGGCCGAAGCAGATGAGCGACTTGACCACGACGTCGTCGTACGTCATCGTTCCGCGATCCACCGCGTCGGCCGCGGGAGCGTTCATCATCGCCTCGTACGAGGCCATCTGCTCGTCATAAGCGGACGGAGCCGGGTAGCCCTCGGTGTCAGCCTGCGCAGTGCCGTAGACCGGCTGCCCCGAATAGTCGACGCCCTGCTGGACGCTGTACGGGTTGGTCGCACCCGCATAGGGGTTCTGCGCCTGCGCCGAAGCGGGCTGGTATCCCGGCATCTCGGGGTAACCGGCGGGAGTCGTCGACTGGGTGGACCAGTCCTTAACGATTGAATTCATCACCGGGTTGGCCATTTTTCCTCCTCTTTCAGTGATGCAGTGCCTCTAGTCTCGCACGAGGCACCCACGGGTGGGAAACGTACCATTATGCGCGCAGCGCAACGCGGCATCCACACACGCCGAATTCCTCGAACTGGCCACGGCCTCGTCGAGTCCCACCGCTGGTCTGTACCCCCGGTGGGACTCGAACCCACAACACACCGATTTTAAGTCGGTTGCCTCTGCCAATTGGGCCACGGGGGCATACAAGCGCACATCCAGCCTACGGGAGGCGGGCGCGCACCTCAAGCTCCGCTCAGATCATCGCCTGTGCGATGCCGTCGAGGATGTCGTGCTCGGAGGTGACGACCTGCTCAATCGGGTGTCCGCTGGCCTCGGCACGAGCCAGAACGCGCGTGACAATGCGGCTCCAGATAAGCGCGCCCGCCGCAATAACGTCCTCACGCCCCTCGGGCATGAAGCCCAGGGAGGCCTTCACGGAGGTCGGCTGATCAACCATGAAGCGCACGGCTTCCTCGAACTGAGCGGCGCTCAGACGCGCGCCGTGGATGCGCTCGGGCTGATACGAGGTGAGGCCCAGCGCCTGAGCCGTCAGGGTGGTCACCGTGCCCGCAACGCCCACGAGGGAGCGCACACGCGCCAGGTCTACGGACTTCTCCGCGCCGTCCAGCTGCTCATCGATCCATGCGATCGCACGCTCCTGGTCGGCCGCGGGCACTCCGTCTGCCGGATCCACGTGGGAGAAGAACTTTTCGGTGACACGCACGGCGCCCATGTCGATCGAGATCGCCTGCTCAACGCGGGTCGATCCGAGCACCAGCTCCGTCGACCCACCGCCGATATCGACGACCAACATCGGGGCGGTGACGGACTCGCCCAGGCCGCTCACCGCGCCATTGAAGGACAGGGAGGCCTCCTCCGTGCCGACAACGACCTCGGGCTCCACGCCGATGACAGCCTTGATCTGACGCACGAAGTCCGCGCTATTGGACGCGTCGCGCGTCGCAGAGGTCGCCACGAAACGGGTGCTCGTCGCTCCCAGGGCCTCGATCATGCGCTGGTATTCGACCGTGGCCTCCACCGTGCGCTCGATCGCCGCGGGATCCAGGTAGCCGCGTGCATCCACGCCCTGGCCCAGGCGCACGATACGCATCTGGCGGGTCAGGTCCGAAAGATGGGGACGTCCGTCCTCACCGATATGCGCATCGGCGACGAGCAGTCGGATCGAATTGGTTCCACAGTCAATGGCAGCTACGCGGGTCATCGCTTCGTTTCTACAGGGGTGGATCCCGGACGAGGCCGGGGCGGGCACGGGCAAAAGCGCTCAGCAGGAGCAACGGGAGGTGGAGAACAGGCCTCGCTCGTCGAGCATCGCGAGCGCGCGATCCCCGATCGGATTCACGCCGGGGCCGGCGGCCAGGGAGTGGCCGACGAGGGCGTGCAGGCACTTGACGCGCGTGGGCATTCCGCCAGCGCTCACTCCCGAAATCTCCGGAACGTCACCCAGGGTCAGGCGCGCCTGAATGTAGGCCTCGTGGGCGCGCGCATAGGCGGCGCGCAGCTCCTCATCGGCCGCGAGGTCCTCGTTGAGGGTCTCCATGACGTGCTCGGCCTCGAGCGTGGAAGCGCCCTTCACGGCCGCCGGGTGCGTCAGGTAGTAGGTCGTGGGGAACGGCGTCCCGTCAGGCAGGCGCGGCGCGGTGGCCACAACGGTGGGCCGACCGCACACGCAGCGCGCAGCGATACCAACGACCCCTCGGGGCACGCGGCCCAGCTGGGATCGCAGGACCTCCAGGTCCTCTTCGGTGGCGTCGGTGGTGTTAACGAGGCTCATTCTCCGCTTTCTTGGCTGGTTGTGGGGACCTGGCCCGACTGACTGGTCTCAGCCGACGGGATAGGCGTCGCGCTCGGCGGCTGATCCGCCTTCCCCACTAGGATACCGAGCTGCTGCACCCAGGGGCGCGCCGGTCCGGTGGAAGCAGCTGCGGCCGCCAGCGCCGAGTCCTGATATTGCGGCCCCGGATCCACCACCGTGTATTGGGTCTCACCAGGGCGAACGAATCCGAGCCGCTCGCGCGCCTGGGTGGAGATGTAGTCTGGGTCATTCCACAGGTCGAGCTGACGCTGCATGTCAGCGTTCTTCTGCTCCTGCTCGGCAACCTGCGTCTTGATCTGCGCGAGTTCGCGCTCCTGCTGCCACCACTGGTAGAGGCTGGGCACCAACATGACCGACAGGATCGCGGCGACGATCAGGACGACGAGAAGTCGCGTGGACACGTCGAGGCCACCGATGGACAGGACCTGCGAGCCCTCCGCGGCGGGACGCACAAACGAAGAACGCGACGAGCCCTTCTCGGCGCCCTTGTTCCTGCGGAAAAAGCTTCGCTTTGTACCCTCCTCCTTCTGGGCGCCCCGCGCCGACTTCTGACGCTTCCCCGAGGCATCGGCACTCTTCGAGGACTTCGAAGCCTTCGCGGCAGCCCTGCGCTGGCGCGACTTTTCCGCGTTGATCTCACGCGTCGTACGCGCTGCCTCCGAACCGGAGGAGCGACGACGCGAGGAGGGACGGGAAGAAGGACGACGGCTAGCCATTCTTCTATCGTGCCCTAAGTTGGCGTCTTTGGCTCAGCCCCACGCCGAAAAAACTCCGCGCGGACCCTTGCGGACCCGCGCGGAGCTATGCGGCTAGTTGCCTCGGCTCACTTGAAGCGAGGGAAGGCAGAGCGGCCGGCGTAAACGGCGGCCTCGCCCAGCTGCTCCTCGATGCGCAGCAGCTGGTTGTACTTGGCGACTCGCTCGGAACGAGCGGGGGCACCGGTCTTGATCTGGCCGGAGTTGGTGGCGACAGCCAGGTCGGCAATCGTGGTGTCCTCGGTCTCGCCGGAGCGGTGCGAGGTCATCGTGCGGTAGCCGTTGCGGTGCGCTTCCTCGACGGCGTCGAGGGTCTCGGTCAGCGAACCGATCTGGTTCACCTTGACGAGCAGCGCGTTCGCGGCGCCCAGCTCGATGCCCTTCTTCAGGCGGGCGGGGTTGGTGACGAACAGGTCGTCGCCGACCAGCTGGACGCGGCCACCGATCTCGGAGGTCAGGGCCTTCCAGGCATCCCACTCGTCCTCGGACAGCGGGTCCTCGATGGAGACCAGCGGGTATTTCGAGATGAGCTTCTCGTAGTAGTCAACCATGTAGTCGGTCGAGCGGCCTTCGCCCTCGAACTGGTACAGGCCGTCCTTGAAGAACTCAGAGGAGGCAACGTCCAGGGCCAGGGAGACGTCCTCGCCCGGCTTCAGGCCGGCCTTCTCGATCGCGGAGACGATCAGGTCGAGGGCCTCAGCGTTGGAGTCCAGGTTGGGGGCGAAGCCGCCCTCGTCGCCCAGACCGGTGGACAGGCCGCGCTCCTTCACGACGCCCTTGAGCGTGTGGTAGACCTCGGCGCCCCAGCGCAGAGCCTCACGGAAGGAGGGAGCGCCGATGGGGGCGATCATGAACTCCTGGATGTCAACGTTGGAGTCCGCGTGGGAGCCACCGTTGAGGATGTTCATCATGGGGACCGGCAGGACGTGAGCGTTCGGGCCGCCCAGGTACTTGTAGAGGGGCAAGTCCGCGTACTTTGCGGCAGCCTTGGCGACGGCGAGGGAGACACCGAGGATGGCGTTCGCGCCGAGCTTGCCCTTGTTGGGGGTGCCGTCCAGGTCGATCATGGCCTGGTCGATGTAGCGCTGGTCGTCAGCTTCCTCGCCGATGAGCTCGGGGGCGATCTGCTCGACGACGGCGTCAACGGCGTCCTGGACGCCCTTGCCAAGGTAGCGGCCCTTGTCGCCATCGCGACGCTCGACGGCCTCGAACGCGCCGGTGGACGCGCCGGAGGGAACGGACGCGCGCGCAGCGGTGCCGTCCTCGAGGACGACCTCAACCTCAACGGTCGGGTTACCGCGCGAGTCGAGGATCTCGCGTGCACCAATGCCTTCAATAACTGCCACGTCATTCTCCAATCGATGTTGTTGCGTGGAAGCGGTCAGTACAACGGTAATACGGACCGCCATATGTGGTCACCCCCGGCGAGGGGGACGTTGTGGTTTTTGGGGCTTTCAACCCCGGTTATGCACCCGGACAAGCGACATTGGTCCCTGCCGGAGACCCTGTGAGCGAATACTCACAACACTCAGTGGCCGCTGCCGCCTAGGAGCGCTGCCGTGGGATCGTCCTTGGCTCCAGATACGGCGTCACCGAACAGCGGCATGGAAGCGGGCTTGCCTCCACCCAGGGACGGCTGGGGGAAGCGCGGGTTGATCTGGGCATTCGCTGCAGCGCGGGCCTGCTCGAAGGTCTCGTTCATGGCTGAGACGGCCGCCGGGTTCACCTGAGCGAACTGGCTGAGCTGCTGATTCAGGAGCAGAGAACGCACGGTCGCGCGCGTGCCGCGCCCGATCACGGGCACCTGAGCGCCGGTCTGCGTCGCAATCTGCTCGATGGCTTGGTCGACCTGCTCGTCGGTCACACCGAGGCCCACTGAATCGGCCACGGCCGCGAGCTGAGGCTCGTTGATCAGGCTGGCGCGCACCTCTTGTGCACCGATGGAGGACTGCCCGCCCGTCACTGCGGCGATCTGGCTCACCGCCTCGTCAACTTCCGCGATACTGTAGTCGCCGTTGTTGGTCCTGACGGCAGCGCCGGGATGGGCGGAGCACGCCCCCATTCCCAGTCCTGCGGCCACAATCAGGGCGGCGGTGGCAAGCTGGCGTGTGTAGCGCACGAGCATTCCTTCCTCAGATGTGTTGCGACGCAATAGGACCAGTGTATTCCACCACAGGCACTACTCGCCAAAAGGCACGAGAATCTTGGTCACCAGAGTCTCCACCCACTCCAGGAGAGGGCCGTCGGTGAGCGGGGAACCGCCGACTCGGGAGGTGAGCGGCAGCGGCACGAGAACCTGGCGAACTGCGGCCTTGATGACGGTTCCGGGGTGCAGTCGCTTGAGGCGCATGACCTGGGAATCACGCAGCTCGACGGGCGAGACGCGCAGATACTTGCCCTGCGTGACAATCTCGGTGATCCCCGAGCGGCGTACGATCTCGCGTAGCCGCGCGACGGCGAAGAGCAGGTCGACCTGGGGCGGGATCGGACCATATCGGTCGACGAGTTCCTCGCGCACGTCCGCTTCCTGTTCGGGCGTGGAGATAGCCGCGATCTTGGCATAGACCTCGAGGCGCAGGCGTTCGCCGCGCACGTAGCCGTCGGGAATGTGCGCGTCGACCTGCAGGTCCATGCGCACGTCGGTCTTTTCGGTGGGAGCATCGCCTCGGTAGGCGGCAACGGCGTCGGAGACCATGCGCACGTACAGGTCAAAGCCAACGCCCTCGACGTGGCCCGACTGGGCCCCACCCAGGAGGTTGCCGGCGCCTCGGATCTCGAGGTCGCGCTGGGCGACGGCCAGGCCGGCTCCGAGCTCGGTGTTGGCGGCGATCGTTTTGAGGCGCTCGTGCGCAGTCTCGGTGAGCGCCTTGTCGCCCGGGTAGAAGAAGTACGCGTAGGCGCGTTCGCGGCCTCGTCCCACGCGTCCGCGCAGCTGGTGGAGCTGGGACAGGCCGAAGGTGTCGGCGCGGTCGACGATGAGGGTATTCGCGTTGGAGATGTCCAGGCCGGTTTCGACGATGGTCGTGCACACGAGAACGTCGAACTCGTGGTTCCAGAAGTCCTGGATGACGGCCTCGAGCTGGTGCTCGTTCATCTTGCCGTGCGCGGTGCGCACGCGCGCCTCGGGGACCAGCTCGGTGATGTGAGCGGCGACCGAGGAGATCGAGTCGACGCGGTTATGCACGTAGAAGACCTGACCATCGCGCAGAAGCTCGCGTCGGATCGCGGCGCTGACCTGGGCGTCCGTGTGTGCGCCCACGAAGGTCAGAACGGGCTGACGTTCCTCGGGCGGGGTCTGGAGGATCGACATCTCGCGGATGCCGGAGATCGCCATCTCGAGGGTACGCGGGATCGGCGTGGCGGACATCGACAGGACATCCACGTCGGTACGCAGGGCTTTGAGGGTTTCCTTGTGTTCGACGCCGAAGCGCTGTTCCTCGTCGATGATGACCAGGCCGAGCTTCTTGAAGGAGACGGTTCCGGTCAGCAGCGAGTGGGTGCCGATGACCAAGTCGACCTCGCCCGAGGCCAGCCCAGCCTTGACCTCCTCGGTTTCCTTCGGCGTCGAGAAGCGCGAGAGCGTTCCGATGTGCACGGGGAAGCCCGCGTAGCGCTCGGCGAAGGTCTCCGCGTGCTGGGTGACCAGCAGGGTCGTGGGCACGAGGACGGCGGCCTGATAGCCGTCCTGGATGGCCTTGAAGGCGGCGCGCACGGCGATCTCGGTCTTGCCGTAACCGACGTCGCCGGTCAGCAGACGATCCATGGGCACGGGCTTTTCCATGTCGGCCTTGACCTCGTCGATGGTGACGAGCTGGTCGGGGGTCTCGACGTAGGGGAAGGCGTCTTCAAGTTCGCGCTGCCAAGGCGTGTCGGGGCCGAAGGCGTGGCCCTTGGTCTGCTGGCGCACGGCGTACAGTCGGATGAGCTCCTTGGCGACCTCGTTGACGGCCTTCTTGGCGCGGGCCTTGGTCTTGGCCCAGTCGGCGCCGCCCATCTTGGTCAGGGAGGGCTCGTCGGATCCGGTGTACTTCGAGATCTGGTCCAGCGCATCGGTGGGCACGAAGAGCCGGTCGGCGGGCTGTCCGCGCTTGGAGGGCGCGTATTCGATGACCAGGTAGTCGCGCGTCGAGGCGGCGTCCCCACGCCCGATCGACCGGGAGACAAGCTCGATGAAGCGTCCGATACCGTGCTGATCGTGGACGATGTAGTCCCCGGGGTGCAGGGTCAGCGGGTCGACGCCCTTGCGCCTACGCGACGGCATGCGGCGCATGTCGCGCGTGGATGCGCCCGCACGCCCGGT
Organism: uncultured Actinomyces sp.; assembly: GCA_963551745.1. GTDB lineage: Bacteria > Actinomycetota > Actinomycetes > Actinomycetales > Actinomycetaceae > Pauljensenia. The sequence continues at coordinate 4,869 of CAUVIG010000046.1, read as the reverse complement.
GAGGTCGCCCTCGGTGAGGATCGCGACCTTGAGATGGGGTGCGACGAAACCGACGCCGGCCTGCGCGGTCGTAATGGTCACGAGGCCGGGGTCGGGGCGCGCTTCCACGTTGTCCGCAAGCGCAGCCGGGCACGAGGCATCGGTGAGGATGGAGCGGATGCGCCTGCCGGGGCCGGGGCCTTCGGTGGTGACGACGATGCGCCATCCGTCGCGGGCCAGGTCGGTAAGGTCGGCGGCGGCGCGGGCGAAGTCTCCGCGGTAGGGATGCACGTCGCGCGCACCCACGCGCATGAGGGTGGGTGAGACGACAACGGGCGCGGGGCCGTCCGATGAGGGCGAGTCGGCCTCGTCGATCGCGGAAGCGAGGTCGGCTGGCGGCAGGTCGGTGAGCTCCCACCAGGGGCGCTTCCCACTCCCCCACAGGTCTCCCAGGTCGAGGAACGAGGCCTTGGAGGCGTCGAGCGGGGTGTCCGCTCCCCCGGCGGCGGCGCTCCACGCGGCGGCGAGGAACTCCTCGGTCGTGGCGACGAGGTCGGCGGCGCGAGCGCGGATGCGTTCGGGGTCGGAGGCGAGGATCGGCGAGCCCGCGGGCAGCAGGTCGAGGAGGGACTCCATGCCGCCCACGAGGACGGGCGCCAGGGATTCGATGCCGGGAGCGGAGATTCCTTCGGCGGCGAGGCTGAGCATCTCGGCGGCGCCGGGCAGGCGGTCGGCGGCCTCGCGGGCGCGGGCGCGAACTGCCTGGGTGAGGAGGAGCTCACGGCAGGGGACGGCCCACAGGCCGTCGGCGGCCTCGCCGAGGGTTCGCTGGTCGGAGACGGAGAAGGCGCGGATGTCGTCGACCTCGTCGCCCCACAGTTCCACGCGCAGAGGGTGGGGTTCCTGGGGCGGGAAGACGTCGAGGATGCCGCCGCGCACGCTCATCTGGCCGCGGCCTTCGACCATGTCGACGCGCTCGTATCCGAGCTCGGCCAGCCGGTTCGTGGCGTCGGTGAGGTCCAGGATGTCGCCGGTGCGCACGCGCACGGGTTCGAGGTCCGCCAGGCCGGAGATGATCGGCTGGAGGAAGGCACGGATGGGGACGACGAGGACCGAAATCGGGCCGGCGCTATCGTCTCCTGTGATCGGGTGGACGAGGCGGCGCAGGACGGCGATGCGACGCGCCATCGTGTCAACCTGGGGCGAGAGGCGCTCGTGGGGCAGGGTCTCCCACGCGGGCAGCATGGCGACGCCCGGGATCCACGAGGCCAGGGCGTTGGTCAGTGATTCGGCGTCGCGCCCCGTGGCCGTGAGGACGACGAGGGGCGTGGCCGCGCGCGAGGCGACGGCCGCGAGCAGGGGCGGCCGGATGCCGACGGGCGCGACGATCGTGCCAGAACGGCCGGCTTCGACGGAGTCGATGGCCGTCTCGATCGCGGGATCGGTGGTGATATCCGGGAGGAGTCCGGTGAGTAGCACGCGCTGCCTTTCGCGGTGAGGGTGCGCGGCGACGCCCAAAGGGTCGCCGCCTCGATCAGGACCCGGTGTGCAGGGCCATCTGGGTGGGGGCAAATCCCTTGGTCACGATGTCTTCGACGACGTCGGCCGCCTGCTCGAAGGTAACGTCCCAGTCGGGGCGCTCCTTAGAGGGCAGGGTGGCGAGCACGTAGTCGGCGGGATCCATGCGCCCCGGCGGACGGCCCACGCCGATGCGCAGGCGAGCGTAATCGCGCGTGCCCAGGTGTTGGCTGAGGGACTTCAGGCCGTTGTGGCCACCCTCTCCCCCGCCGATCTTGAGGCGCAGCGTGTGCGCGGGCAGATCCATGTCGTCGTGGATGACGAGGATTCGCGAGGGGTCGATCTTGTGGAAGCTGGCGAGCGCGCTGATCGGGCCGCCGGAGGTGTTCATGAAGCTGTCGGAGCGCGCGAGAATCACACGGGGGCCGGGCACGCCGCCGGGGCCGATTCCTAGGCGAGCGTCAGCGGTGTGCGTGCGCGAGCGGTGCGATGTCAGGGTCGCACCGCCGCGTGAGGCGAGCACGTCGAGGGTCAAGTACCCGACGTTGTGTCGGGTAGAGGCATACTGCGCGCCGGGGTTACCTAACCCGACGACGAGCCATGGTCCGTCAGTCGTCATACTCCGATTGTGCCACCCGTGCCGAGAGCATGTCCCACTGGGGGGCGTCCTCGACGACGGGGGCTGCCTCACGTCGAGACGTGGCCCACGCGTCGGCGAAGAGCTGCGCCCACTTGGTGTAGGCCGCCGAATTCGGGTGGAAGAAGTCCGCTGCGTGGTAGGCGAAGGTGTAGGTCGGCAGGGAGTATTCCTGGGTGAGGGAACGCAGGTCGACGAGGTGTGCGTCGCTGTCGGCGACGGCGGCCGCGATGCGGTCGGACATGTCCTGCGCGCGACTTTCCTGGGGCATGATTCCGAAGGAAGGGATCGTGGAGACGAGGGCGCCCGCGGGCAGGGAGGCGAGAATGCGACGCAGGCGTTCTTCGAACTGACCGGGGGCCATGTCCTCGGTCATGACATCGTTGCCGCCGATGGTCAGCGTGACCAGGTCGGGGCTGTAGGTGCCGTGCAGGAGGCCCAGGCCGCGCATCTGCGGGATCTGAGTGAGCTCCACGGACTCGATCGTGGCCCCCGACAGGGACAGGTTGAGCAGGAGGACCTCGCGGTCCATCTGCGCGGCGATAGAGGAGGCGAGGCGGGCCGGGTAGGACTCGGTGACGCGCGAGGCGCCCACGCCCTGCACGGAGGAGTCGCCGAGGGAGACGATCAGGTAGGGACGCTCACCCTCGGGATGCTCGTCGAGTTCACGCAGGCGGTCCAGGGTCGCTAGATTGTGGTTCTCCCATGCCTTGCGGTAGTCACCGCGCTGGGAATCCAGCCGCAGGAGGCGTCCAATCGCCAGGCCGCCGCCAAAGAGGCTCGCGCCGCCGGCTGCTGCGCCCGCTACCTGCCATGCTCGTTTGCTGATCCCCATCGGAACGTCCTTCCCTTGTGTCGGCTGGTCTTCAGTGTAACGAGGCCGGGGCCGGTGCTTCAAATGCTGAAGCACCGGCCCCTCGGTTTGTCTCAGATTGCTCAGTCCAGGCGTCCGGCGGGAGCTCCCGGGAGGGATCGGATGAAGTGGGGAAGCTCCCAGCCTCGCTCCGCGTAGGCGGCCGCGACGGCTCGCGCCACGCCCTCCACGGCGTGCGCGTCAACGAGCGCGATCGCGCTGCCACCGAAGCCGCCGCCCGTCATACGCGCGCCATGCGCGCCCGCGCCGCGAGCGGCCTCCACGGCCACATCCAGCTCCTCGCAGGAGACCTCGTAGTCGTCGCGCAGCGAGTCGTGCGAATCGTTCAGGAGAGCGCCCGCGACCGCCAGGCGCGTGCCCTCCAGCGACCCCTCGTTGAGAAGGTCGATGAAAGCGCGCGTCCGAGCGATTTCTGAGACGACGTGGCGAGTGCGGGCGGCCAAGCGCTCGTTGCCCAGCGCAGCCGTGGCCTCGTCCAGGTTCTCAACGTCCACGAGCTGACCCACGCCCAGGATGCGCGCCGACTCCTCGCAGTCCGCGCGGCGCGACCCGTACTGGCCGTCCGCCAGCGAATGCTTGGCGCGCGTGTCGATAACGAGAAGCTCCAGGCCGACCGCGCTCAGGTCGAAGGGGACCTGGCGCGTCGACATGTCGCGACAGTCGAGGGCCAGCGCATGACCCTCGCGGCAGCGCAGGGACGCGGTCTGGTCCAGGCCGCCCGTGTTCGCGCCCGCCACCTGATTTTCCGCGGCGCGCGCGGCATCCACGAGCACCTTGCGCCCCTCGTCGTCGGGAGCCTCGATCGTGCCTGCCAGACCAAGCGAGCACACCTCATCGAGGGCAACCGCGGTCGCGCACTCGAGCGCGGCACTCGACGACAAGCCACCTCCCAGGGGCACGCACGACCACAGGGCCGCATCAAAACCTGGCAGCGGCCCGTATCCAGCCTGCTCGAGAGCCCACGCAACGCCCGCGAGATACGCGGTCCAATGGTTCGTCACCTCGCCGGGGGTCCCCTTCGGGCCGATCGCGTCGAGATCGAGGACATCAATCGCCTCGCGCGTCTGCGGCGAAATCAGGCGAATCGTCCGATCCTCGCGAGGCGACAGCGCCACGTATGCGCGGTGCGGCAGAGCGATTGGAACGCACGGGCCACCGTTGTAGTCCACGTGCTCGCCGATAATATTGACGCGCCCGGGCGCACTCCACACGCCCCGAGGCTCGTAGCCAAACGCGTCACGGAACAGGTCTGCGGCCTGCGCGGCCCCTTCATCGGGGGTAGCGGCGTCGGCCCACACGAGATCAGTCACACGATCCTCCTTGGTCTCACTTCCCCAAGGCTACGTGAACGCCCTCACACCCCTCAAGCGCTACGGCCTCATCGCGCACACCCCGACACCCGGTACAGTGGAGACACCACAACCGCGACACAGGCAGGCCCCATGTTCCTCCCCCAACGACTCCCCGGCCAGGACTGGCTCGGCGTCGTCGTCGCGATTCCCGAACCGTGGGTCACACAGCTCACCGACCTGCGCCTGCGCCTGGGAGACCTGGCAGGATCGCGTATCCCCGCGCACATCACGCTGATGCCGCCCACGCCCGTCGCACGCGAAGCCCGCGCCGAAGTCATCGACCACCTGCGCTCCATCGCCTCGAGGCACTCCCCTTTCCGTGTCACCCTGTCAGGCACCGATTCCTTCCGTCCCATCTCCAACGTCGCTTTCATGACGCTGACCGAAGGTGCCTCCGACTGCACGGATCTCGCCGAGGAAATCCGCTCCGGCCCCCTCGACCACGAGACGCGCTGTCCATATCACCCACACGTAACGCTGGCCCAGGACGTCGACGACATCGCCCTGGA